>NZ_JBSKHS010000002.1:0-371833 GCF_057128685.1 Pseudomonas artemisiae | reverse complement strand
AACCTCTCGAAGCGGGAGGCGAATTCTACAGCACTACAACCTGCTGTCAACTGCCTTTTTCACCGCGCCGATCCGGAGACCGAAGCCGCTTCCAACCCCTTCGAACCGGCTAACCCATTGATACTCAAGGCGTTTGCCGTTCCGTTGCCGCTGGAAGTGGGGCGCAGTATAAAGGGTTTCGGAAGGCCGTCAACACCTTTTTACAAGGACTTACTTCAGGGACAGGGTAATGCGCGCAAAGGCCTTCTTACCGGCCTGGCATACGTGAGTCGCGCCCAAGGCAAACACAAAGCCTCGGTCTACGACTTCGCCATCTATACGTACGCTGCCCGCACTCAAGAGGTCCCTGGCCGCAGCCGAATTCTTCACCAACCCTGCCTGGTTCAATACCGCAGCGATAGGCATGTCTTCCATAGAGGTCAAGCTCACCTCGGGCAAGTCGTCTGGCAGTTCACCATCCTTCATACGGTTACCTGCGCCACGGTGCGCATTAGCAGCCGCTTCTTCGCCATGGAACCGCGCGATGATCTCTTCAGCCAGCTTAATCTTGATGTCTCGTGGGTTGCTACCCGCAGCCACGTCCGCCTTGAAGGCGTCGATTTCCGCCATGGAACGGAAGCTCAGCAACTCAAAGTAACGCCACATCAAGGTGTCGGGAATGGACAGCAGCTTGCTGAACATCACCCCAGGCGCTTCCTGGATGCCTATATAGTTGCCCAACGACTTGGACATCTTCTTCACCCCATCCAGGCCTTCCAGCAAGGGCATGGTGAGGATGTTCTGGGGCTCTTGCCCGTAACCGCGCTGAAGCTCACGCCCCATCAGCAGGTTGAATTTCTGGTCCGTACCACCGAGTTCTACATCCGCGCGCAAGGCTACCGAGTCATAGCCTTGCACCAGCGGGTAAAGGAATTCGTGAATGGCAATAGGCTGGCTGGTGCTGTAACGCTTCTGGAAGTCATCGCGCTCAAGCATGCGCGCCACGGTGTACTGGGACGTTAGCCGGATGAAATCCGCTGGGCCCATCTGGTCCATCCAGGTGGAGTTGAACGCCACCTCGGTTTTCGCCGGGTCTAGGATTTTGAACACCTGGGTCTTATACGTTTCAGCATTTTCCAGTACCTGCTCGCGCGTCAGCGGCGGGCGAGTCGCGCTCTTGCCGCTAGGGTCGCCAATCATCCCTGTGAAGTCACCAATCAGAAAGATGACGTGGTGCCCCAACTCCTGGAATTGCCGGAGCTTGTTGATCAGTACCGTGTGGCCCAAGTGCAGATCTGGCGCGGTAGGGTCGAAACCGGCCTTGATCCGCAAAGGTTGACCGCGCTTGAGCTTCTCGATCAGCTCCGCTTCGACCAGTACCTCCTCAGCGCCACGCTTGATCAGCGCGAGCTGCTCGTCAAAAGAGTACATATACGCCCCTAAGCCTGCGATTCAAAAACGCCCAACATACAAGATCACCGCCTCAAACCCAAGTAGCGCGGTGATGTGACTCAGGCCTTGTCTTAAAGCGTCTGGGAAAGCTTGCCTCGGGAATGAATTGGTTATATTTTAGGCAGTTATTTCATATTCATCATGTCATTCATCTTTTCCAATTCATTTTCATTCCTCTTTTAAAAGCCAAAAACTATGACCGACGCCCCACCTAAAGCGCCGCCCCTATACCCCAAAACACACCTTCTTGCGGCTAGCGGAATCGCCGCGCTGTTGAGCCTGGCCCTGCTGGTATTCCCCTCCAGTGACGTCGAAGCCAAGAAAACATCCTTGGCCCTGGATCTCGAACCGCCCGCGCAAGCCTTCCAGGATCAGCAACAGGCCCCTACCGCAAGCGAGCCTGTCCCAGCTGACTCACCCTTCGCACAAATCGAAGGCGACGCAGATCCTGTCGACAGCACCGCCAGCGAGACCACGCCCCTCACGCAAGATACGCCGGCCGTAGCAGAAGCCGCCGCGCCGGCCGTGGGGCAAACCCATCGTCAGGTAGTGGTAGGCCGTGGCGATACGCTGTCGGCGCTGTTCGAAAAAGTAGGCCTACCGGGCAGCGAAGCCCAATTAGCCCTGAGCAGCGATAAGCAAGCCAAGCAGTTCGCCCACCTGAAAAAAGGTCAAGTGCTCGAATTCGAACTTGCCGCAGACGGCACGCTGCAAAGCCTGCACACCAAATTGTCCCGCGTGGAATCCATCCGCCTGGAGCGCGGTGCCGATGGCGCCCTTGCCTTCCAGCGTACGGTGGAAACCCCTGTCATGCGCGCGGCCTATGTACACGGGACCATCACCAGCTCTCTCTCGGCTTCGGCGCAGCGCGCGGGCCTGTCCCATGCCCAGGTAATGGACCTGGCAAGCATCTTTGGTTATGACGTGGACTTCGCTCAGGATATTCACCCCGGGGACCAATTCGACGTGGTGTATGAGCAAAAGGTGCTCAATGGTAAGGTGATCGGCACCGGCAACGTGTTGTCCGCCCGTTTCATCAACCGTGGCAAGGTGTATACCGCGGTTCGGTACACCAACAAGCAAGGCAACACCAACTACTACACCGCAGACGGCGATAGCATGCGCAAGGCATTCATCCGTTCTCCGGTAGACTTTGCACGCATCAGTTCACGCTTCTCGGGTAGCCGCCAGCACCCGATTCTGAACAAGATCCGTGCCCACCAGGGCGTGGATTACGCTGCGGCGCGCGGCACCCCTATCAAGGCCACGGGCGACGGCAAGGTCATTCTGGCTGGTCGCAAAGGCGGCTACGGCAATACCGTAGTCATACAACACGGCAATACCTACCGCACCCTTTATGGCCACATGCAGGGGTTTGCCAAGGGCATTCGTGATGGCAGCGCGGTGAAGCAGGGTCAAGTGATCGGCTATATCGGCACTACCGGCCTGTCCACCGGCCCTCATGTTCACTATGAATTCCAGGTCAATGGCGTTCATGTGGACCCACTTGGCCAGAAGTTGCCAATGGCTGACCCCATCGCGCGTAACGAGCGTCAGCGCTTCCTGCAGGTAGCCCAGCCCTTGATGGCGCGCATGGATCAAGAGCGCGCCACCTTGGTTGCGAGCAAGCGCTGAGATGGCCCTGTATATCGGCGTGATGTCCGGCACCAGCCTTGATGGGCTCGACATCGCCCTGGTAACGCAGGAGCAGTCCACCCAGTTGATGGCCTCTCACTATGTACCCTTGCCCGCTTTATTGAAGGCCGAATTGCTCGCACTGTGCACGCCTGGTCCCGATGAAGTAGCACGGGTCGCCCTGGCGGAGAACGCTTGGGCAAGTTTGGCCGCCGAGGGCATCGAGCAATTGCTGCGCTCGGCGGGTGTCTCGCCCAGCGCGGTAAGGGCCGTAGGCAGCCATGGCCAGACTATCCGACATGAACCGGCGCGCGGGTTTACCGTACAGATCGGCAACCCTGCCTTGCTCGCCGAGCGCTGTGGCATAACCGTGGTAGGGGATTTCCGCCGCCGTGACGTGGCTGCCGGTGGCCAAGGTGCGCCATTGGTGCCAGCCTTCCATGAGGCGCTGTTCGCTGGTCAAGGCGAGGCTATTGCGGTGTTGAACCTGGGTGGGTTTTCGAACCTGAGCTTGATTCGTTCCAAACGCCCGGTACTGGGCTTCGACTGTGGCCCGGGGAATGTATTGCTAGACGCTTGGATCAACGCTTGCCATGGCCAGGCCTTTGACCAAGATGGCGCCTGGGCCGCCAGCGGAGCAGTGGATGACGCCTTGCTCCAGCGCTTACTGGCCGACCCGTTCTTTTCCGCCACTGGCCCCAAAAGCACGGGGCGCGAGGTATTCAACCTGTCTTGGCTGAAGGCACACCTGAGCTACCACCCCAAGGTCGCGCAGGCCGATGTGCAAGCCACGCTACTGGAGCTTACAGCACGCACTGTAGTGGATGCGCTTGTGCATGAGATGCCGCGCCCAGACGGCCTGTTTGTCTGTGGCGGCGGCGCCCATAACCGGGCGCTGATGAAACGTTTGCAAGCATTGGTCGGCAATGCACCGGTACGTAGCACCCAAGCACTGAAGGTTGACCCAGACTGGATGGAAGCCATGGCCTTCGCCTGGTTGGCACACTGCTGTTTGGAGGGCACCCCTGCCAACCGGCCAGAGGTGACGGGCGCCAAAGGCCTTAGAGTACTTGGGGCAATCTACCCAGCTTGAATGAAGCGGGGCGTGCCTAACCGGCCGTGCCTAACCGGCCGTGCCTAACCGGCCGTGCCTAACCGGCCGTGCCTAACTGGCCGTGCCTTAGATCGAGAATGACTGGCCGCAACCACAGGTGGTGCTGGCATTAGGATTGTTGATCACAAAGCGTGACCCCTCAAGCCCTTCCTGATAATCCACTTCGGCACCCGCCAAATACTGGAAGCTCATCGGGTCCACTACCAGGCTTACACCCTCGCGCTCGACGATGGTGTCGTCCTCGGCGATGTCTTCATCGAAGGTAAAGCCATACTGGAAACCTGAGCAGCCACCGCCGGTGACGAAGACTCGAAGCTTGAGGCGATCATTGCCCTCTTCGTCGACCAGGGTCTTCACCTTATGGGCGGCACCCTGTGTAAATTGCAAAACCGTGGGGGTGAAGGTTTCGACACTCATTTGACTCTCCCGGCGCAAGCCGAACGCTATTGCGAAATGCGGATATTATCCGCTTATCCGAGCAAAACGGTCAACAATTGCTCACCCCCTTCGGCCTTATGGCATCAAGCCCGCATGGAACAGCCCCAGGCGCTCATCCAAGCCAAACATGATGTTGAGGTTCTGCACCGCCTGACCAGAGGCCCCTTTCACCAAGTTGTCGATCACCGACAGCACCACGACCAAATCCCCACCCTGCGGCCGATGCACCGCGATACGGCAGACGTTGGCCCCACGCACGGAACGGGTTTCGGGGTGGCTCCCGGCAGGCATTACATCCACGAACGGCTCATTGGCATAGCGGCGCTCGAACAGCGCTTGCAGGTCAGCCGAACGGTCCGCCACGGTCGCATACAAAGTGGCATGAATGCCGCGAATCATCGGGGTAAGGTGAGGCACAAAGGTCAGGCCAACCTCGCCGCCGGCCGCCAGGCGCAGCCCTTGAGTGATCTCTGGCAAGTGCCGGTGCCCCTTGACCGCGTAAGCCTTCATGCTTTCGCTAGTTTCGCACAGCAGCGAACCCACACTGGCGCCCCGCCCCGCCCCGCTTACCCCAGACTTACAGTCTGCGATCAACCGCGACGCATCCGCCAGCCCGGCTTCGAGCAGAGGAAGCAAGCCCAGCTGAGCGGCGGTTGGGTAACAGCCCGGCACCGCGATCAAGCGTGCCGGCCGTATACGCTCACGGTTGACCTCTGGCAGGCCGTACACCGCCTCTTCAAGTAACTCAGGCGCGCCATGGGGCTGCCCATACCAACGCGACCATTCGTCCGCGTCTTGCAAGCGGAAATCCGCGGACAGGTCGATGACTCGTGTGCCTGCGTTCAGCAGCTCGCCGGCCAAGCCATGGGCCACGCCGTGGGGGGTTGCGAAAAACACCACGTCACAGGCACCCAGGGCACGGGTATCCGGCTGGCTGAACGTCAGGTTGTCGTAATGGCCTCGCAAGTTCGGGTACATATCCGCCACCGCTACACCGGCTTCCGAGCGGGAGGTGATGATCGCCACCTCAGCCTGTGGATGCTGCGCCAACAAGCGCAACAGCTCGACACCGGTGTACCCCGTGCCCCCAACGATACCGACCTTGACCATCTACATGCCCGCCCTGACGCGATACTGGAAGCCGTCGATAATAGGGGCCAGGCGCCTGCGTCACAACCGTGGGATGACGCAGCGCCCTTGGCGCTCTACTATCGAACCGTCCTTAACCGTGGGAAACCCTTACATGCTCTATCTATGGATCAAAGCCCTGCACATCATCAGCATGGTTTGCTGGTTCGCGGCGCTCTTCTACCTGCCTCGCCTGTTCGTGTACCACGCCATGAGCGAAGACACCCTCAGCCGCGAGCGTTTCGTGATCATGGAGCGCAAGCTATACCGGGGCATCATGACCCCCTCCATGGTGCTCACTTTAGTGTTTGGCGCCTGGCTGGTGTACCTGAACCCTAGCTGGATGACCATGGGGTGGCTGCATGCCAAGCTGGCCCTGGTGGTATTGCTGATCGGCTATCACCATGTCTGTGGTGCCCATCGCAAGCGCTTGGAGCGTGGGGAGAGCCGTCATACCCACACGTTTTACCGATTTTTCAACGAAGTGCCGGTGGTCGTGTTGCTGCTGGTGGTCGTGCTGGTAGTGGTCAAGCCCTTCTAACGCCGCTGTTCGCTCCTCGGGCATGGCGGTAAACTTCGCTGTTTACAGCCATCGCGGTGTTTCCATACCTTTATGTTTTCTTCCTACGCGCTGGTAACCGGTGCTTCCAGTGGCCTGGGCCTGGCGTTGGCCGAGGCCTTGGCGCGGCGGGGGCGCAACGTACTGCTGGTTGCCCGCTACCGTGACGACCTTGAGCCCATTGCCATCGAATTCACCCAACGCTTTGGGGTAGAGGTGCTGTTCCGCGCCTGCGACCTAAGCGAACCGCTGCGCCTGACCGGGTTCCTGCTGGAGCTTGAAGAAAGCGAACGGCGTATCGACCTGTTGGTGAACTGCGCGGCGCTTACCTCCCAAGGGCATTTTCTGGCGCAAGACTGGTTGCGTGAACAAGACCTTATCGAACTGAACGTTCTGGCGCTGGCCCGGTTGTGCCATGCGATCGGCAACGCCATGGCGGTTCACGGCGGCGGGCAGATCCTCAACGTTGCTTCCATCGCCGCCTTCCAACCTGGGCCCTGGATGAGCAGCTATGCTGCCAGCAGCGCCTATGTGCTACACCTTTCCGAAGGCTTGAGAGAAGAACTCAGGCAAACCGGTGTTAGTGTGTCCGTCCTTTGCCCCGGCCCGTTGCGCTGGTCCAGCGGGATGCCGCGCAAGCTACAGCGCAGCCGCCTGCCGTTGCTGCCCGAGGAAGTTGCGCGGCAGGCAGTATTGGCACTGGAGCGTAATCGCGCGCTGATCATCCCCGGCTGGCGTGCACGGTGGCTTTCGCGAGCGGCAAGGTTCGCGCCTCGGTGGCTGGCCCGTAAAACGGCAGCAGCGCTCAACCGTGTCTACACGCGGCCTTAGGCGTGAAAACAGCGCTGGGCGTATAGGCGCCTGCTTGAGTACACTGGGGTTCAACGAAAATCAGGGAGTACTGTGTGGATACCCTTTTCGACAAGATTATCAAGCGGGAGATACCCGCGAACATCATTTACGAAGACGACCAAGTCATCGCCTTTCATGATATAGCTCCCCAGGCACCCGTGCATTTTTTGGTAGTCCCAAAGAAACGCATCCGTACGCTGGCGGACATGTCCGAAGAAGACAAACCACTGGCTGGCCACATTCTGTTCACCGCGCAACGCCTGGCACAGGAATTGGGCTGTGAAGAGGGCTTTCGCGTAGTAATGAATTGCAATGAGTTGGGCGGCCAAACGGTCTATCACATTCACTTGCATGTGCTTGGCCGACGGCAAATGCACTGGCCACCGGGTTAATAGGCTCGGCCCCAACGCTTTATTGAAATTTTGGAGGTCAATGTGCCCAACGAGCGTCAGTACACCACCGTAGATAGGCTGCTATTGCAGGCCGACAACATAGCCCGCACCTTGCTGCCCTTCAGCGGCCAACCTGCCCGGCCCTCCCCTGCCCTGCTACAACCGGACGCGCCGCTGAGCGACAGCCAGGCCAAGCATGTGGCGGGCCTGATGCGTATCAACCATACCGGTGAAGTTTGCGCCCAAGCGCTGTATCAGGGGCAGGCCCTTACTGCCAAGCTGCCACAGATTCGTGAAGCCATGGAACATTCGGCGGACGAAGAAGTGGACCATCTGGCCTGGTGCGAACAGCGCATACGGCAGTTAGGCAGCCGGCCCAGCGTGCTTAACCCGTTATTCTACGGAATGTCCTTTGGCATGGGTGCGATCGCAGGGTTGATCAGCGATAGGGTAAGCCTGGGGTTCGTCGCCGCTACCGAACAGCAAGTGTGCAAGCACTTGGATGAGCACCTGCAAAAGCTCCCGGTTGAAGACCAGAAGTCCCGAGCGATTCTGGAACAGATGCGCGACGACGAAGCCGGCCACGCGCAAGCAGCACTGGACGCAGGCGGTTTGCGCTTTCCATTGCCGATCAAGTTTGGGATGAGCTTGATGGCCAAGGTGATGACCAAGAGCACCTATCGGGTATAGGCGCCGGCGGAGCGGGCAAAGATACGGCATAGGCAACCAGTGACGCACGGTTCGCCAGCTTTGCTGACTCCTACAGGGGGAGCCAGCAAAGCTGGCGAACACCTACCTCACGCCAAATCAGCCAATGTTGCGGCCGTAGAAGATTTCCAGCATTTCATGCTTCACCCGCTCCGTGACCTGCGCTCGCTGCTCGACGGAGAAATTACGGGTGGCATCGCCAAACAGGTAATTATCCAGTTCGAATTCCTTGAGCAGCATCTTGGTGTGGAACAGGTTCTCCTGATACACGTTTACGTCCACCATCTGGTAGGCGCCCCGAGTATCTTCGGAAAGGTAGTTCTGGATCGAGTTGATCTCGTGATCAATAAAGTGCTTACGCCCTTCTATGTCTCGCGTGAAGCCGCGCACGCGGTAGTCCACGGTCACGATATCTGAGTCGAACTGGTGAATCAGGTAATTCAGCGCCTTCAACGGCGAAATTACACCGCAGGTGGACACGTCAATGTCTACGCGGAAGGTGGCGATACCGTTGTCCGGGTGGATTTCCGGGTAGGTATGGACAGTGATATGGCTTTTGTCCAAGTGCGCCAAGATAGTGTCGGGCAATGGGCCTGGGGACTCTTCGATCTGGCTCTCGGTGGGGGTTACCGGTTGCTCGGAAATCAAGATCGTTACACTGGCACCCTGTGGCTCGTAGTCCTGACGTGCGATGTTCAGGATATTGGCCCCAATGATATCGACAACATCCGTAAGGATCTGAGTCAGGCGAGCCGCGTCGTACTCTTGGTTGATGTATTCAACGTAAGCCTGTTGATCCTGCGGCGTCTGCGCATAGCAGATGTCGTAGATGTTGAAGCTCAAGGTCTTGGTCAGGTTGTTGAACCCGTGGAGCTTGAGTTTGCTTTTCACCGTCTGAAAACTCTCTTTGTATGCGGCCGTGCCGCGTGATCAAGCATGCCCGTCAAGTACCGACAGGTACCTGCGTAGGACGATTTACACCTCTTCGCGTTGGCGATTTTGGTTGTCTGTCCGGGGAGTGCCCGGTTTCAAGGGTGGCCTTGAAAAAGTGGCGCATTATGCAGACCCGCGCCACCGTATGCCAGAGTATGCGCAGCTTTTATGATGCCTGGATGGCAGCGTCGCCCAGTTCTTCGATTTCGTAGGAATGGGTGATGTTCACGCCGCCTGCGGCGAGCATGATCGATGCCGAGCAGTATTTTTCTGCAGACAATTCCACCGCGCGCTTGACCTGCGCTTCTTTCAGCCCGCGCCCCTTCACTACAAAGCGCAGGTGAATGCGGGTAAAGACCTTCGGCTCGCTGTCAGCACGCTCGGCTTCAAGAAAAGCCTCGCAGCTTTCCACAGGCTGACGGGCTTTTTTCAAGATGGTCACAACGTCGAAGCTACTGCAGCCGCCCAGCCCGATCAATACCATTTCCATAGGGCGCACGCCGAGGTTGCGACCACCGTTTTCGGGCGCGCCGTCCATCACGACGGCATGGCCGCTGCCGGACTCGCCGATGAACATAACCCCACCGGCCCACTGGATACGTGCCTTCATACTGACCTCCGATTAAAGGCGGCCAGCTTACCACAGCCGTTCAGCCGCAAAATTCGCTCAAAAGTGCGACGGACCTCAAGTTTTAAGGAAATATCGCGATACATAGGAAGTGCTGTTATGCTGACGCCAAATTGATGGCATCCACCGGAACCGCACTTAACGTCGTCCTGCATCGGAACCTTGCCCATGGCCGCGTCAGCCACCAAAATCACTCCGCTCGACAAGCTGTTGGCCCACTGCCAACGGCGCCGCTATGCGGCCAAGAGCAATATCATTTGTGCCGGCGACAAGGCCACTGTGCTGTCTTACATCCTCAAGGGGTCGGTAACTATCCTTATCGAGGACAGCGATGGTCGTGAGATGGTGATCGCCTACCTCAACCAAGGCGATTTCTTTGGTGAACTAGGGTTGTTCGACCCGCCGCACCTGGAAGGCGAGCGTAATGCCTGGGTGCGTGCCAAAACCGAATGCGAAGTGGCTGAAATCGGCTACGCACGCTTTCGCGAATTGTCTCGGATAGAGCCGGACATCTTGTACAGCCTTAGCAGCCAGATGGCCTATCGGCTACGCCGAACCACTCGTAAAGTAGGTGACCTGGCGTTCCATGATGTTACGGGGCGCGTAGGCCGGTGCCTGACCGATCTGTGCAAAGAACCAGACGCCATGACCCACCCGGATGGCATGCAGATCAAGGTCACCCGTCAAGAAATTGGCCGGATCGTGGGCTGCTCTCGGGAAATGGTTGGTCGTGTACTAAAAGACTTGGAAGAGCGGCAGCTGATTCACGTAAAAGGCAAGACCATGGTCATCTATGGCACGCGCTGATGCGCGGCCCTTACCTGCTCTAAAATTTGCCCTAGCGCGCTCGACAGCGGCGACAACACCGCCGCGTGGCCAAATCGCTCTTCGAAGGCGATATGGCTATCGGCCAAGCACCGCTGGGGTAAACCACACCCCTGATTGAACGCATTGACCGCGGCGACCATTTCGGACCGTTGATCGCGCATCAGTACTGCCCCATGGACCAATACAACCGGCCCGCCATGAGAGCGGGACTGGCGCCAGCGTTGGGCCGTGCCTACCCATTTACGCCCGTCCAGGTTTACGTTATAGCGCCCGTTACAGAAAGCACCGGGCACCTCGCCAAGGCTTGCCGTGCCCCCCAGGCTTTCCAATACGCCGCACAGTGGCTCGCAAAGGCGCAGGTAGGCGCGTTCCAGGCGATTGAAGTCGCCTTCGGCGCGGGGCGCGGCATACACCAGCGCCACATTGAGCGTAGCGACGGACTGCGGAACGGGCTCCCCGCCGGTTTCACGAAGCAGCACCGGCCAACCCAAGGCTCGCGCGGCGGCGGCGCCCTGGGCGAAACCTGGCGAGCGCTCCATGCGCCTAGGCATTACCAACGCTTGGTCGGTCGGCTGCCAGAACAGCACGCCGTCGTCGCGGTGCCCTTCGCATACCTGCGCCAGTAACATGAGTTCCACCCGCAAGCCTTGTTCGGTAGTCAGCCGCTGCAATTCATCCATTGATGCGCCCTTCAACCTGGCTGCCGTTAACGGCTGGGGAAGAACAACCGCGCCAGTTCGTCCCCTGGGTGCTCGGCCCGCATAAAGGCCTCACCCACCAGGAAGCCGTACACGTCGTTGATTTCCATCAGCTCCACGTCGGCGCGGTTGAGAATGCCGCTTTCAGTAATCACCATGCGATCAGTGGGGATGCCTGGAAGCAGGTCAAGCGTGGTTTCCAGGTTCACTTCGAAGGTATGCAGGTTACGGTTGTTGATGCCAATCAACGGCGTGTCCAGGTGACTTAAGGCACGCTCCAACTCATTGCCGTCGTGAACTTCGACCAGCACATCCAGGCCTGCGTCCTTGGCGGCACTCGCCAGCTCTACCATCAACCCATCACTCAAGGCCGAGACGATCAGCAACACGCAGTCGGCACCCAGGGCGCGAGACTCGTAGATCTGGTAGGGGTCGATCATGAAGTCCTTGCGGATGACCGGCAGCGCACAGGCCTCGCGAGCCTGCTGGAGGTACAGGTCTGCCCCTTGGAAGAAATCCACGTCGGTCAGTACCGACAGGCAGGTGGCACCGCCGGCCTCGTAGCTTTGGGCGATTTCAGCAGGGTGAAACACTTCACGGATCACGCCTTTGCTAGGCGAGGCCTTCTTGACTTCGGCAATCACCGCTGCTTGCTTGCGCGCTTTCTGGGCCAGCAGCGCTTCGGCGAACCCACGCGCGCGAGTGGCGGCACGGGCAGCTTCCTGCTGCTCGGCAAGGCTGACCCGGGCTTTGCGCTCAGCCACTTCCTCGGCCTTGCGGGCAAGGATCTTCTCCAGCACTGTTGGCACGCTCATGCTTCGTTCTCCTGCTTGAATACTGCCGTGAAGGCACCCAATTCCTCGAGCTTTTCCCGGGCCAGGCCCGTGTGGAGCGCATCGCTGGCCAATTCCACGCCTTGCTTTAGCGTAGAGGCGTGATCCGCCGCGTACAGCGCGGCGCCAGCGTTGAGGATAATCATTTCCGCCGCCTTACGGCCGTTCTCGGTCTGGCGCCGCCCCAATGCATCGCGAATCAGCTGCAAAGACGCCTGTGGGCTGTCCACGGTCAGCCCATGCAGGCTTTGGCTGTTCAGGCCAAGGTCTTCCGGCTCTACGGTATATTCGGTCACTTCGCCGTTTTTCAGCTCCGCGACGGTCGTGGGCGCGGCCAGGCTGAATTCGTCCAAACCATCCCGGGAATGCACCACTAGCACATGCTTGCTCCCCAGGCGCATAAGCACTTGCGCCAAGGGGCGGCATAACGCCGGCGTGAATACACCCACCACTTGGTGCACCACGCCCGCAGGGTTGGTGAGGGGGCCGAGCATGTTGAACAGTGTGCGTAGCGCCAGATCCCGACGGGGGCCCGCGGCGAACTTCATGGCCCCGTGATGGGCCTGGGCGAACATAAAGCCGATGCCGATGCTGTCGATGCAACGTGCCGCCTGTACCGGCGTGAGGTTAAGGTATACCCCGGCAGCCTCGAGCAGGTCTGCGCTGCCGCTTTTCCCGGACACCGCGCGATTGCCATGCTTGGCCACGGTGCAACCGGCCGCCGCCGCTACCAGGGCTGATGCGGTGGACACGTTGAAGATATTGGCCCCGTCGCCACCGGTGCCTACGATATCCACCACCCGGTCCAGGGAGGCTAATTCCACGCGCCCGGCCAATTCACGCATAGCGGCCACCGCGCCGACAATTTCGTCGATGGTTTCGCTCTTCATGCGCATGCCCATCAGGAACGCGCCGATCTGCGCCTCGGTACACTGGCCGGTCATGATCTGGCGCATCACATCGCGCATTTCCTCAGTGGTCAGGTCCAGTTGGCTGACCACCCGTCCGAGGGCTGTTTTAATGTCCATTGCCTGTCCTTAACCCTGGCGGGTGCCGCCGGTTTGCTTGAGGAAGTTGGCCAGCAGCTCATGGCCCTGCTCGGTGAGGATGGATTCGGGATGGAACTGCACGCCCTCGATATTCAGGGTTTTATGGCGCAAGCCCATGATCTCGTCGGTACGGCCATCCTCGTGCTGGGTCCAGGCAGTGACCTCCAGGCAGTCAGGCAACTGTTCATGCTTCACCACCAAAGAATGGTACCGGGTCACGGTCAGTGGCTGCGCCAAGCCTTCGAATACACCCAGATTACGGTGATGCACGGGGCTCGTCTTGCCATGCATGGCTTGGCGAGCACGTACCACCTCGCCGCCGTAGGCCTGACCGAGCGCCTGATGGCCTAGGCAGATGCCTAGAATCGGCAGCTTGCCGGCAAAATGCAGGATGGCATCAATGGAAATGCCCGCCTCGCTCGGCGTGCACGGCCCAGGCGACACCACGATACGCTCCGGCGCCAAGGCTTCGATATCAGCCACCGTCAGTTCGTCGTTGCGTACCACCTTCACATCGGCGCCTAGCTCGCCCAGGTATTGCACAACGTTATAAGTGAAGGAGTCGTAGTTATCGATCATCAATAGCATGGGGGTAACCTCTTGAATCTGGAATCGGGCAGGTACGCCAAAGGGGGGTTCAGCCCTGGCCTTGTTCGGCCAAGGCCACGGCGCGGAACATGGCCCGCCGCTTGTTCAGGGTTTCTTCCCATTCCAGGGCTGGCACCGAGTCCGACACGATGCCCGCGCCGGCCTGCACATGCAGCTCCCCATCCTTGATAACCGCAGTACGAATAGCGATGGCGGTGTCCATGTTGCCGTTCCAGGCAAAATACCCCACCGCGCCGCCATACACGCCGCGCTTGACCGGCTCGAGTTCGTCGATGATTTCCATCGCACGGATTTTCGGCGCGCCGGACAAGGTACCGGCTGGCAGAATCGCGCGCAGTGCGTCCATGGCCGTCAAACCTTGCTTTAACTGGCCGGTCACGTTGGACACGATATGCATCACGTTGGAGTAGCGTTCAATCACCATTTTTTCGGTGAGCCTTACGCTGCCGATTTCCGATACCCGCCCGGTGTCGTTGCGCCCCAGGTCGATGAGCATCAAGTGCTCGGCCAGTTCTTTCTGGTCGCTGAGCAGGTCTACTTCCAGCGCGTGGTCAGCCTCTTCGGTGGCGCCACGGGGACGGGTGCCGGCAATGGGGCGCACGGTGATCTGGTTATCTTCCACCCGTACCAGCACTTCCGGCGAACTGCCAACCACGTGGAAGTCGCCGAAATTGAAGAAGTACATATAAGGCGTGGGGTTGAAGCAGCGCAGCCCCCGGTAGAGGTCGATGGGCGCTGCCTTGAAGTCGATAGACATGCGTTGTGACGGCACCACCTGCATGCAGTCGCCCGCCAGGATGTAGTCCTTGATGGTAGTCACGGCGTGCTGGAAATCTTCCTGGGTAAAGCTGGAGCGGAAGGTTGGCTCTTTCCCAAGGGGCTGGGTGAAGTCCAGCCCCAGGCGTGGAGTGATGGGTTGGCGCAAGCGCTCCATCAACTCGGCCAGTTGCGCGTGGCCTTGGTCATAGGCATCGGTCTGGCTTGGGTCCGCCAGCACGATGGCGTGGATTTTCCCCGCCAAGTTGTCGAACACCACCACGGCATCGGACACCATCAGCAGAATGTCAGGCACGCCGATTGGGTCCGGGTTCGGGCAAGCGCCCAGGCGTGGCTCCACGTAACGTACGCAGTCATAGCCGAAATAGCCCACCAGGCCGCCATTGAACCGAGGCAAGCCGGGAATGGTAGGCACTGCGTAGCGGGCCTTGAAAGCTTCGACGAAGGCCAACGGGTCTTCTACCTCATGGCGCTCTACTTCCACGCCATCGTGGGTGATGCGAACCCCATGGCCATGCACCCGCAGCACCGTGCGGCAGGGCAAACCGATGATCGAGTAACGGCCCCACTTCTCGCCGCCCTGCACGGATTCAAGCAGGTATGAGTTGGGCTGGTCGGCCAGCTTCAGGTAAATGGACAGTGGGGTGTCAAAGTCGGCCAGGGTTTCACGGGCCAGGGGGATGCGGTTAAAGCCGGATTCGGCCAAGCGCAAGAATTCATCGCGGGTCATAGCTGCCTCGTGGCGGAGCAGAAAACGGGAAAACGAGCAAACGCGCCGGCAGGCCGGCTAGAAAGTGTCAGGCGCGCCAGCGCCAGCGGGCCAGGGCCTTGATAACTTTCATCCAGAGTTTGCAGGTAACCGCCACGATGGATTCTCGACCTGAAGAGGCAGGGGTGTTGCCCAACGTTATATCAGCGCTTCGCTCGAAGCAACTAGGCAACAGCGTTCTGAGATCATCTGTTACCAATGAGGGCGCTTCTTCAGTGATGGGCCGCCCGTGGTTATAGCCATAACTCAGCCCCACGCAGGCCACCCCAGCGGCCTTGGCGGCCAGAATGTCATTGCGCGAATCCCCAACGAACAACGCCTGCCGAGGGGACACACCCGCCATCTGCATCACATGCAACAACGCGGCCGGGTCTGGCTTTTGCTGAGGCAGGGTGTCTCCCCCAATGATCCAGCGGAAATACCGGCCCAGCTTGAGTTCGTCCAGCAAGGGCGCTACGAATTGCTCGGCCTTGTTGGTGATCAGCGCCATTTCCACGCCTTGGTCTGACAGCCATTTGAGGGTTTGACGCACCCCAGGGTAAACCTGGGTATTGCCATGGGCTTTGCCGTAAGCAGCCATAAATAGCGCCAAGGCTTGATCCGTAAGGGCTTCATCTACCTGAGCATGCTCCAGGCGCCCGGCCAGCGCGCGGCGCACCAGCACCCGCGCACCGTTGCCGATCCATAGGCGCACGGCTTCGATCCCCGCCGGGGGGCGGCCCAACTGAGCCAGCATGCTATCGACGGCTACGGCAAGGTCCGGCACGGAATCCACCAGGGTGCCGTCCAGGTCGAACATTACCAGCTTTGGCAGGTGCCCAGGGAATAGCTGCTCTAACCCACTCATGGCCGGGCCAGGGCGAGCTCGGCGCGCATTTGCTCGATGACCGCGCGGTAATCAGGCGCGTTGAAGATCGCCGAGCCCGCTACGAAGGTATCAGCGCCGGCAGCGGCAATTTCGCGAATGTTGTGCACGTTCACTCCGCCGTCGATTTCCAGGCGAATGTCCTTGCCGCTGGCATCGATCAGCGCCCGGGCTTCCTGCAACTTGCGCAAGGTACCAGGAATGAACTTCTGGCCGCCGAACCCAGGGTTTACGCTCATCAGCAGGATCATGTCTACTTTATCCATCACATATTCAAGCATGTTCAAGGGCGTGGCGGGGTTGAACACCAGGCCGGCCTTACAACCACCATCGCGAATCAGCTGCAGCGAGCGATCGATATGCTGAGTGGCTTCAGGATGGAACGTGATATAGGTGGCGCCCGCCTCAATGAAGTCACCAATGATGCGGTCCACGGGGCTGACCATCAGATGCACGTCGATAGGGGCGCTCACGCCGTACTTGCGCAAGGCCGCGCACACCATCGGGCCGATGGTCAGGTTTGGCACGTAGTGGTTGTCCATGACATCAAAATGCACCACGTCCGCTCCGGCGGCGAGTACGGTGTCGACTTCCTCGCCAAGACGAGCGAAGTCTGCGGAGAGAATGGAAGGCGCAATAGCGAAGGGCTGCATGTTGGACCTGTAGGCTGGACACAATGGCGCGCATTGTAGCCGATGGCAGGGCCGAGGCGCATGCCCACTAGCGGAGGCCTTGAAATGGCCTTAGGCTGCTGCAATCAACTGAATGGAATCCCACGATGCGTGCCCTTCGCCCTGCCATGTTCCTTACGCTGGCTGCCGCCCTTTCCTTACCTTTGTTTACCTATGCCGCGGACGCCCCGGCCGAGCCGCCGGCGGCGGCTACGGAGCGCCCCCCGCTACTCGAGCGTAGCGAGCAGGAAGCCCAAGCACTGACGCGTCAGCTGCCGGCTGAAGAACAGCAAATGCTGCAGGCCAGCGGGGATAGCTTCTTGGCGCTGTGGCGCCCTGCCAATGACGCTGACCCTGCCGGATTGGTGATCATCGTGCCTGGCGCCGGTGAAACGGCAAACTGGCCAGATGCCGTGGCGCCATTGCGCAACAAGCTGCCGGATGCCCGCTGGGGTACCCTGAGCCTGACACTACCGGATTTGCTCAGCGAAGCCATGCAACCCAGAGGCATCGAACCCCCTGCCCCCGCCGCCGCGGGTAGCTCGGCCACGCCCGCCGATGCCAATGCGCCCATTGAGCAGGCCGCCGCCGACGGCGCAGACCCAACTGCTCCGGCGCAAGCCCCTACTGCGGATGATCAACTCAAAACCGATGCCGCCCGGATATTCGCCCGCATCGATGCTGGCATTGCCTTCGCTCAGCAAGTAAAAGCCCGCAGCATCGTGTTATTGGGCCATGGCACGGGCGCCTATTGGGCCGCCCGCTACCTGAGCGAGCGCCAACCGTCACGCGCGCAGCGCTTGGTGATGGTGGCAGGCAAAACGCCAGAGGCCGCACCCGCAGGGCTCGATCAGCTTGCCCCCCAACTAAAAGTGCCCGTGGCTGACATTTATTACGCGACCAGCCCCAACCTGCGCACGGCCGCGTTACAGCGTTTCCAGGCCAGCAAGCGCCAGCAAGGTAGCCAATACAGCCAGACCGAACTCAACCCGTTGCCTGGCGACCAGGCAGGCGAGCAGCTGTACCGGCGCGTGCGCGGGTGGCTGAACCCGCAATCCTGATGTGCGCCTAAAAGCCTCGCCGCTTGCGCACCAGGTCAAAGGCCCGGTGCAGCTCGCCAGTCCGTTCCGTGGCTTCCCGCACCTGGGCTGGCGAGGCGCCCATGCCTTGGAGTTTGTCCGGGTGATGGCGGCTCAGCAGCCGGCGGTAGGCACGCTTGATCTGTTCAGGGCTGGCCTCCGGGGGCACGCCTAGCATACGCAAGGCATGCGTATAACCCTCAGCTAACCCGGCAGAGCCGCCCGCAGCTGGCGCATACTCCTTCCCTATCCCACGCACCCGAGGCGCGGCCCACCCTAGCCAGTTGCCCCACTCAAGCAACAGTTGATGCTCGGCCGCGCTTACTCGACCGTCCGCCCAGGCCATGCGCCAACAGGCGCGTAACAGGCCTTCGGAGGTGGTCAGGTGCCCTTGCAGCCGGCGCAGGTGCCCACCCAATGCGTCCTTGCCGGTTTTACCACGGTTGAAGGCCGCGATAGCCCGCTTGCAGGCAGGCTCATCAAGCCCCAGCTGCGTCATCTCGTTACGAGCCTGGGCGATGTGGCTTTGCCTTACGTGGCCGTCAGCCTTGGCCAGGCGCCCTAGCAGTACGAACAGCAACTCTTCGTCAGCCAAACCACCCCGCCCGGTAAAACGCGCCCAAAAGGCTGGCCAACTGTCCAGCGCCAGCCGCCGATCAACCCATTGGCCCACCAAGGCCCCAAGGATAGCGCCCGGGATATTGGCCAGGGCATAGCCTGCCGCCGCGCCTACCAGTGTGACGGGCCACAGCATCAGTGGCGGCCCTCCCCGCCGGGCGCTAGCAAGCGCTCCACTTCAGCCAGGCGCTCCGGGGTGCCGACGTCCACCCAACGGCCGTCGAAATGCTCCCCCGTCACCCGCCTCTCGGCCATGGCGCGGCGCAACAAGGGCGCCAGCTTGAAGACTCCGTCTGTACACCCTTGGAACAGCTCGGGCGACAGCACGGCAATGCCGCTATAGGTCAAGGCTTGCCCAGGCGCCGGCAGGTCACGCAGGTAGCCATTTTCCAAGGCAAAGTCACCGCCTGGATGGTGGGGCGGATTATTCACCATTACCAGGTGCGCCAAGGCGCCTTCGGGTAATTTCAAGTGGGTGTAATCATAATCGGCCCACACATCGCCATTGACCACCGCAAAGGGCTCGGCCCCCAACAATGGCAGGGCTCGATAGATCCCCCCGCCGGTTTCCAGGGGCTCGCCTTCCGGGGAATAAAGAATGTGTACGCCGAAACGGGCACCATCTTCCAGGTAAGCTTCGATCTGCTCACCCAGCCAGGCATGGTTGACCACCAGCTCGGTAAAGCCCGCCGCCTTTAGCGCCAGCAGGTGATGCTCGATCAGCGGTATGCCCGCAGCCTTCAACAAGGGTTTGGGGGTATGCAGGGTAAGGGGGCGCATGCGCTCCCCTTTGCCGGCGGCCAGAATCATCGCCTTCATGCATCACCCTCGCCAGGCAGCGGCAGGCTGGCCATGAGCGCGGCAAGGTCGGCCAATTCGCGCCTGCGCTTGACCACCGAGCCGATGTAAGTAAAGAAGCGCGGCACGTCCGCCAGGTACCGGGGCTTGCCGTCGCGATGACAAATGCGTGCGAAGATGCCGATGACCTTAAGGTGGCGCTGCACGCCCATCAGGTCGCTAGCCCGCAGAAAATCCGTGAGCGTACTCTGCACCGGCAAGCCTTGGGCCTGGGCGGCGCGCCAATATTCGCTGAGCCAATCCCCCACTCGGGCTTCAGGCCAGCTCAGGAAGGCATCCTTGAACAGGCAGGTTACGTCGTAGGTGATCGGGCCATAGACCGCGTCCTGGAAATCCAGCACGCCAGGGTTCGGCTCGCTGACCATCAGGTTGCGGGGCATGTAGTCGCGGTGCACCAGCACCTTGGGCTGGGCCAGCGCGCTGTCGATCAGCAGGCGGCTGACGGCGGCCCACTGAGCCTGCTGGGTTTCGTTGAAGGTGATACCCAGATGGCGCTGCACATACCATTCGGGAAACAGCTCCAGCTCCCGGCGTAGTAGCGCTTCGTCATAGCTGGGCAATGACGCGGTCATCGGCAGTGCCTGGAATTTAAGCAGCGCCGCGATGGCATCCTTGAACAAAGCCTCGGCATTGGCTGGCGTGATGACATCCAGGTAGGTTTGCTTGCCCATGTCGCTCAGCAATAGAAACCCGCGCTCCAGGTCTTGGGCAAGAATGGCAGGCACATGAATATCAGCCCCTGCGAGCAACGCGGCGATGTCCACGAATGGCTTGCAGTTTTCCTGTGGGGGCGGTGCGTCCATCACGATAAAACTGCGCTCAGGGGTAGCCCAGCGAAAATAACGGCGGAAGCTTGCGTCACTGCTGGCGGGGGTCAACTCGCCTTCGGGCACCTCACCCCAACCGTGCTCCTTATAGAGGCTGTGCAATTGAACCTGAAGCCAGGGGCGCAGCAGTTCGAGGCGTACATCTTGATCGGGCATTTACAGAGTCTCCGACGGCGCTAGCCGTCAAGCGGGTCATGCTTTATTATCCAGCATCTTTTTCAGACCATCGAGAGGCGTGCACACCCGCACGGGCAGATGGCACGCAGGAAGCCCGGACTAATAAGATGGCATTGAAATCCCCCGCGTTTCGTAGAAAGTTTCCGTTGCTGGTCACCGGCAGTCTGCTGGCGATGCAACCCTTGGCCGTACCTTATGTAAGCGCCGCGCCGCAGTATGACTGCCAAGTGTCCGCTTCTGGGGCCTGGGATTGCAAAACCCGTGACACTACCGCAGCCCTTCCGCCACGCCCCCAGCATAATGCCACCTCCGTGAGTACGGCGGCAGGCGACAACGCTTCGGGCCAGCAAGGCGAGGCCGCGGCCACCACGCTGGTGACCGAAAGCAAGGGCCGTGGGCTCAAGTCTCGCAGCGCAGACTACAGCCACCTGGACTGGGTACCGCGCGAAAAGCTTACCCCGGCGCAGTTGGCCGAAACCGGGCCTTATTGCGCGGGTGCCTACGTTGAGCCGCTTCGCCCAGGCATGAGCGATAAAACGTCCAAGTCCGACGCGCCTACCTACATCAATGCCCGCGCCTCGCGTTACGAAGAGCAGTCGCAAACCGCGACCCTCGCCGGTGACGTGGTGATGCGCCAAGGCAGCATGCAGGTCGAGGCCAACGAAGCCGCGCTGCACCAAGCGGAAAACCGCGGCGAGCTTAACGGCAACGTGAAGATTCGCGACAACGGCGCACTGCTCGTAGGCGACCACGCCGAAGTGCAGCTCGACACTGGCGCGGCCCAGATCGACAACGCTGAATATGTACTGCACAAGCAGCGGGCGCGGGGGTCGGCCCTGTACGCCAAGCGCGCCGAGAACGCGATCATTCGCTTGAAGGACGGCACCTATACCACCTGCGAGCCCAACAGCAACGCCTGGTCGATCAAGGGCAACAATATTACCCTGAACCCGGCCACTGGTTTCGGTACCGCCACCAACGCTACATTGCGGGTGAAGGACATTCCGGTGTTGTACACGCCGTACTTCTACTTCCCCATCGACGATCGCCGCCAATCCGGCTTCCTGGCGCCAAGCATCTCGAGCAGCAGCGACAGCGGTCTGACCCTGGTCACACCGTACTACTTCAACCTGGCGCCTAACTACGACGCCACTTTGTACCCACGCTACATGGCCAAGCGCGGCCTGCTGATGGAAGGCGAGTTCCGCTACCTTACGCCAACCAGCGAGGGGCAGTTCGGCGCGGCTTACCTGAACGACGAAAACGACGACCGCAAGGATCAGTCGGACTACAAAGACCGCCGCTGGATGATCAATTGGCAGCATAAGGGCGGCCTGGATTCGCGCCTGATGACCGAGGTGGACTACACCCGCATCAGTGACCCGTACTACTTCCAGGATCTGCAAACCGACCAGATCGGCGTCGAAGACCGGGACTCCATCAACCAGCAAGGTGCCCTCACCTACCGCGGCCCAACTTATACCGCGCGGCTGAACGTGCAGTCCTATCAGCTGGCGACCGTGTCGGACATCACCCCTTACGATCGCATGCCCCAGCTGACCCTGGATGGCAAGCTGCCGTACAACCCGGGCGGGTTGGAGTTCACCTACCACACCGAGGCGGTACGCTTCGACCGGGATCTGCGTAGTGGCCTGTTCACTGATCAGGACGGCCTCAGTAGCCCCCGCCTGGATCAAAACGTCCGTGGCCTGAACCGCGCCAATGGCGACCGCTTCGACGCCGAGCCGGCAGTCAGCCTGCCAATGGACTGGGCCTACGGCTATATCAAGCCCACGCTTAAGTACAAGTACACCCAGTACGACTTGAGCCTGGACAGCCGTGGCAAGAGCCAGCTAGGCGAGGGTCAGCGCTTCGACAGTTCACAGAATATTAGCGTGCCGATCGCCAGCATCGACAGCGGCCTGTATTTCGATCGCGACACCACCCTGTTCGGCACGCCGTACCGTCAAACCCTCGAACCGCGCCTGTTCTACCTGTACGTGCCCTACAAGGACCAGAGCGACATTCCAGTGTTTGATACCGGGGAGAGCGTGTTTAGCTACTCCTCGCTGTTCCGTGACAACCGCTTCAGCGGCTCGGACCGTATTGGCGACGAAAACAAGCTGTCCCTGGGCGTGACCAGCCGCTGGATCGAAGACAACGGCTTCGAACGCCAGCGCTTCAGCATCGGCCAAGCGCTGTACTTCCGCGACCGCAAGGTACAGTTGCCGGATATTGCCTACGCCGACCGCGACGACGCCCAATCGGACGTTTCCCCTTACGCGTTGGAATACGAATACCGCTTCAACCGCGATTGGCGCTTTACCTCGGACTTCAACTGGGACCCGGACAGCCGCAGCACCCGCTCGGGCAGCGCAATGTTCCACTACCAGCCTGAAGACAACCCGAACAAGATCGTCAACGCCGGCTTCCGCTACCGCGACGACACCATCCATTACGACACGGCCACTGGCCGCTGGCAGTTCGGTGGTGACTACGGTGCGCCCGGTCAGGACAACTATGTAAAGGACTACTACAAAATCCAGCAGCACGACTTCTCCGTCATGTGGCCGCTGGTGCCCCAGTGGAACCTCATCAGCCGCTGGCAGTACGACTACAACCGCAACCGCACGCTGGAGGCCTTCGGTGGCTTCGAGTACGACAATTGCTGCTGGAAACTGCGCCTGATCAACCGTTACTGGGTTGATTACGACGAATACAGCCAGAACGCCCCTGAGAACGAAAAGGGCGATCACGGCATCTTCCTCCAGATCGTGCTCAAGGGCCTGGGCGGCGTAGTAGGCACTAAAGTCGAAAGTTTCCTCGACCAAGGCATTCAGGGTTATCGTGAACGTGAAGACCAAGCTATGTGATCGACTGCGCCCCCTGCTGTTGGGCGCACTGTTTCTGGGTACCTTGGCGCATGCCCAGGTCCAGCAACTGGATAAAGTAGTGGCCATCGTCGACAACGACGTGATCATGCAAAGTCAACTCCAGCAGCGCATGCAGGAAGTGCGGCAAACCATTGCCAAGCGCGGCGGTGGAGAGCCGCCGATGGAGGAGCTGCAAAAGCAGGTCCTCGATCGCCTGATTCTGGAAAACCTCCAGATTCAGATCGGTGAACGCTCCGGCATCCGCATTACCGATGAAGAGCTCAATGGCGCCATGGGCACCATTGCCCAGCGTAACAACATGAGCCTGGACCAGTTCCGCGCGGCCTTGGCCCATGATGGCCTGTCGTACGACGCTGCCCGGGATCAGGTGCGCCGCGAGATGATCATTAGCCGGGTACGGCAGCGCCGAGTGGCCGAGCGCATCCAGGTCAGCGAGCAGGAAGTGAAAAACTTTTTGGCTTCCGATATGGGCAAGGCGCAGCTGTCCCAGGAATACCACCTGGCCAATATCCTTATTCCTACGCCGGAAGGCGCTAACTCGCAGCAAATTCAGGCTGCCGCTCAACAAGCGGGTAACCTGTATCAGCAATTGCGTGAGGGTGCGGATTTCGCCCAGCTGGCCACCACCCGTTCCGCGAGCGACAACGCTTTGGAAGGTGGTGACATGGGCTGGCGCAAAGCCGCTCAGTTACCCCCGCCGTTCGACCATATGCTGGCGGCCATGCAACCCGGTCAAGTGACTCAGCCCGTGCGTACGCCAGGGGGGTTCATCATCATCAAATTGCTGGAAGCCCGTGGCGGCCAGGCCGAGATGCGTGAAGAAGTCCACGTGCGCCATATTTTGCTCAAGCCAAGCGAAGTGCGTAGCCCGGCCGAAACCAAGCGTTTGATTGACACCTTGTATACCCGTATCAAGGATGGTGAGGATTTTGGCACCTTGGCCAAGAGCTTCTCCGAAGACCCAGGTTCGGCCCTAAACGGTGGCGACCTGAACTGGATCGACCCGCAGTCGCTGGTACCCGAGTTCCGCGAAGTGATGGCGCAAACTCAGGTAGACACGGTTTCACAGCCTTTCCAAACCCAGTTTGGCTGGCACATTCTGGAAGTTCTGGGCCGTCGCGCCACGGATGCCACCCAGCAGGCACGCGAACAGCAGGCCCTCAACGTATTGCGTAACCGCAAATACGACGAAGAACTGCAAACCTGGCTCCGTCAGATCCGTGACGAGGCCTACGTCGAAGTCAAAGAGTGAGTGTACTTCGTTTCGCGCTCACGCCTGGTGAACCGGCAGGCATAGGCCCCGACCTGTGCCTGCTGTTGGCCTCCCAGGCGCAGCCCTACCCTCTGATCGCCATTGCCAGCCGTGCTCTGCTTGCCGAGCGGGCCATCCAACTGGGGCTGGCGGTCGACTTGCAGGCGGTTACCCCCTCGGCACTGCCTAACACGCCTGCACCGGCCGGAAGCCTGTATGTGCTCGACGTGCCCGTAGCGGCCCCTGTGGTGGCAGGGCAACTCAATGCCGCCAACGCAGGCTACGTGCTTGAAACGCTCAAGGTAGCTGGCGAAGGCTGCTTGCAAGGGGCGTTCGCGGGCATGATCACCGCACCCGTGCACAAGGGCGTGATCAACGAAGGCGGTACGCCGTTTTCCGGGCATACCGAGTTCCTGGCCGAGCTGACGGGTACCGAGCAGGTGGTGATGATGCTGGCCACCCGAGGCCTGAGGGTAGCGCTGGTGACCACTCACCTGCCGCTGCGCAGCGTTGCCGATGCGCTCACGGCGGACCGCCTGACGCGAGTGACGCGCATTCTGCACCACGACCTGCGCAACAAGTTCGGGATCGCCAATCCGCGTATTCTGGTGTGCGGGCTAAACCCCCATGCCGGCGAGGGCGGGCACTTGGGCCGCGAGGAAATCGACGTGATCGAGCCAGTGCTGCACACGCTGCGCGGCGAAGGGATGAACCTCATCGGGCCGCTGCCAGCCGATACCCTCTTTACCCCCAAACACTTGGAGCACTGCGACGCGGTGCTTGCCATGTACCACGATCAGGGCCTGCCGGTGTTGAAGTACAAAGGCTTTGGCGCGGCGGTCAACGTCACCCTGGGCCTGCCGATCATCCGCACTTCGGTCGACCATGGCACTGCCCTGGACCTGGCCGGAAGCGGCAAGGTCGACACCGGTAGCCTGCACGTTGCATTGGAAACTGCCTATCAAATGGCCGAGGCACGTTAATGACTGAGCAATACCAACACCGAGCGCGCAAGCGTTTCGGGCAAAACTTCCTTCACGATGCTGGGGTGATCGACCGTATCCTGCGTGCTATTCATGCGCGTGAAGGCGATCGGCTGCTGGAAATCGGCCCCGGCCAGGGCGCGCTTACCGAAGGCTTGCTCGACAGCGGCGCCCAACTGGACGTGATCGAACTGGACAAAGATCTGGTACCCCTACTCCATCAGCGCTTCGCTGGGCGTGGCAACTTTAGCCTGCACCAGGGTGACGCTTTGAAATTCGATTTCTCCACGCTCAACCCGGCACCAAGAAGCCTGCGTGTAGTGGGTAACCTGCCCTATAACATTTCCACGCCACTGATCTTCCACCTGCTGGGCAATGCCTCGGTTATTCGAGACATGCACTTCATGCTGCAGAAAGAAGTGGTGGAACGCCTGGCCGCGGGCCCTGGTGGCGGTGACTGGGGCCGGCTGTCGATCATGGTGCAGTACCACTGCCGCGTGGAACACCTGTTCAACGTAGGCCCTGGGGCCTTCAATCCACCGCCGAAGGTGGATTCGGCCATCGTGCGCCTGGTGCCTCATGAAACGCTGCCGCACCCGGCCAAAGACCATCGGCTGCTCGAACGCGTAGTGCGCGAGGCTTTCAACCAACGGCGTAAAACCCTGCGCAATACCCTCAAGGCCCTGCTGCCAGCTACGGCGATCGAAGCCGCGGGCGTGGACGGTAGCCTGCGGCCGGAACAACTGGACCTGGCCGCCTTCGTGCGCCTGGCCGACCAATTGGCCGATCAGCCCGAAGCTTCCTGACCAGCCGTCAGCCGCCAGCGGCTCCATGGCCTAGACTCATCAGTACTCTTCTGTCCCTCGTTCCTGCTTTTAAGGCTGCACCATGTCCGACCCGCGCTATTACATAGACGTCTCCGTCGATACTCGCTTTCTGGCGGAACAATCTAGCCCCGAGCAAGGGCGTTATGCCTTTGCCTATACCGTTACCGTTAGCAATAAAGGGCAAGTACCCGCCAGGCTGATGTCCCGCCACTGGGTGATCACCGATGGCAATGGCAAGGTCGAGGAAGTTCGCGGCCCTGGCGTCATTGGCCAACAGCCATTGATTGGCGTGGGGGAAAGCCATACCTACAGCAGCGGCACGCTGATGCACACTCAAGTAGGCAACATGCAGGGCACTTATCAAATGGTGGCTGAGGACGGCCAGGAATTCGACGCCATCATTGCCCCCTTCCGCTTGGCGGTCCCTGGAGTTCTTCACTGATGGCGGTGTATGCCGTAGGTGACTTGCAGGGTTGCCTTGACCCACTCAAGTGTTTGCTTGAAGACGTAGCGTTCAACCCCGCTCAGGACAAGCTATGGCTAGTAGGCGACCTGGTGAACCGTGGGCCGCAATCTCTTGAAACCTTGCGTTACCTGTATGGGATTCGGGATGCAATTGTATGCACCTTGGGCAATCACGACCTGCACCTGATCGCGGCCTGGTACAACATCGAGCGGCTCAAAAAGGGCGATACCCTGGCTGAAGTGCTGGAAGCGCCTGATGGCCCGCAGCTGATCCAATGGCTGCGCCAGCAAAAGCTGTTGCACTATGACGAAGCGCGTAACTTTGCTTTGGTCCATGCGGGTATTCCACCCATGTGGCCCTTGAGCAAAGCCCTGCGCTATGCAGCGGAGGTAGAAGCCGCCCTGCGTGACGACAACCTGATCAAGCCCTACCTCGATGGCATGTATGGCAATGAGCCAACCAAGTGGAACAAGGACCTGCACGGCGCCACACGCCTGCGTGTGATCACTAACTATTTCACACGTATGCGCTTCTGCACCCGCGAGGGCAAGCTGGACCTCAAGGGCAAGGAAGGCGCGGACAGCGCCCTGCCCGGCTATGCGCCTTGGTTCAGCCACAAGGACCGCCGCAGCCGCCACACACGTATCATCTTCGGCCATTGGGCGGCGCTGGAAGGCCGTTGCGACGCGCCTGGGGTTTACGCGCTAGATACCGGCTGCGTGTGGGGCAACGCCATGACCCTGATGAACGTCGATACCTTGCAGATGCACCGCTGCAACTGCCCGCCCACTCGTTAGGCTACACACAGGAGCCACTATGTCCGAATTCAAGCGCATCCCTCCGCAAGCGGCCCAGGACTTGCGCGCACAAGGCGCGGTCGTTGTGGATATCCGCGACCCGCAAACCTATGCCAACGGCCATATCAGTGATTCGCGGCACCTGGATAACCACTCGCTGCACGACTTCATTACTCAGGCCGACCTGGACGCGCCACTCGTCGTGGTGTGCTATCACGGCAACTCCAGCCAGTCCGCGGCGGCCTACCTGGTCAGCCAAGGTTTTTCTGACGTGTATAGCCTCGATGGCGGCTTTGAGCTGTGGCGCCAGACCTACCCAGGCGAAATCGCTACCCAAGCAGCCAACTAATTTTTTTTTAACACCCGCATAGCCCGATTTTCGGGCGCCCTGGGGCGTGCGGAGGGCCTACCTAGGCTCGCCGGGGCATGGCTAGCCTTGAATTCTCCGATTACCAACTATCCTTAAGCCCAGGCCATCCAAAACAGGAGAGAGCCGGCACACCGGCGCGCGGGTCATCGGTAGGGTATTTCGGGTGTTCTGGGGGGAAAGGGCGACCGGCTGGCTCCGGCTGCCTCCAAGCATCGGCTGAGTGATCCGACGTCGGCTCCGGTATCGAGCGAGGTGACGTCATGAGTATTTTTAGCCACTTCCAACAGCGTTTCGAAAGCACGAAACAGGAAGAATTGTCGCTGCAAGAATACCTGGAGCTCTGCAAAAAAGACCGCACTGCCTATGCTTCGGCGGCCGAACGTCTACTCATGGCAATCGGCGAACCCGAGTTGGTGGACACCGCCTCGGATTCCCGGCTGTCTCGCATCTTTTCCAACAAGGTCATCCGCCGTTACCCGGCGTTCCGGGATTTTCACGGCATGGAAGAGTGCATCGACCAAATCGTGTCCTACTTCCGACATGCTGCCCAAGGCTTGGAAGAAAAGAAACAAATCCTTTACCTGCTTGGCCCGGTAGGGGGCGGTAAGTCCTCCTTGGCTGAAAAGCTCAAACAGCTTATGGAAAAGCAGCCCTTCTACGCCATCAAGGGCTCTCCGGTATTCGAGTCGCCCCTTGGGCTGTTCAACGTGACCGAGGACGGTGCCATTCTAGAGGAGGACTTTGGCATCGCCCGTCGCTACCTCAACACCATCATGTCGCCCTGGGCGACCAAACGCCTGGCTGAATTCGGTGGCGATATCAGCCAGTTCAAAGTGGTAAAGCTCTACCCTTCCATCCTTAATCAGATCGCGGTCGCCAAGACAGAACCCGGGGACGAGAACAACCAAGATATCTCTGCCCTTGTAGGCAAGGTGGACATCCGCAAGCTGGAGGAATACCCCCAGAACGATGCCGACGCCTATAGCTACTCGGGCGCGCTGTGCCGTGCCAACCAGGGCATGATGGAGTTCGTAGAGATGTTCAAAGCGCCCATCAAGGTGCTGCACCCTTTGCTGACTGCCACTCAAGAAGGTAACTACAACAGCACTGAAGGATTGGGCGCGATTCCGTTCAACGGGGTGCTGCTGGCTCACTCCAACGAATCTGAATGGCACACCTTCCGCAACAACAAGAACAACGAAGCCTTCATCGACCGTATTTACATCGTGAAGGTGCCTTATTGCTTGCGGGTCAGCGACGAGATCAAGATCTACGACAAGCTATTGATCAACAGCTCCCTGGACAAAGCCCATTGCGCGCCCGATACCCTGCGCATGCTGGCTCAGTTCACCGTACTGTCGCGTTTGAAAGAGCCGGACAACTCCAATATCTATTCAAAGATGCGGGTGTACGACGGCGAAAATCTCAAGGACACCGACCCTAAAGCCAAGTCCATTCAGGAATATCGAGATTCCGCTGGCGTGGATGAGGGCATGACGGGCCTGTCCACGCGCTTTGCTTTCAAGATTTTGTCTAAAGTGTTCAATTTCGACGCGGTAGAAATCGCTGCCAACCCGGTTCACTTGCTGTACGTGCTTGAGCAGCAAATCGAACAGGAGCAATTCCCGGCCGAAGTGCGCGAACGTTACCTGCGCTTTCTTAAAGAGTACTTGGCACCCCGCTACATCGAGTTCATTGGCAAGGAAATTCAGACCGCTTACTTGGAATCTTACAGCGAATACGGGCAGAACATCTTCGACCGTTATGTGCTGTATGCGGATTTCTGGATTCAGGACCAAGAGTACCGGGACCAGGAAACCGGCGAGATCCTCAATCGTGTGGCGCTCAACGAGGAACTCGAAAAAATCGAGAAACCCGCGGGCATCAGTAACCCCAAGGACTTCCGCAACGAAATCGTCAACTTCGTGCTACGTGCTCGGGCCAACAACAACGGCAAGAACCCTACCTGGCTCAGCTATGAGAAGTTGCGCGTAGTGATCGAGAAGAAAATGTTCTCCAACACCGAGGACTTGCTGCCTGTCATTAGCTTCAACGCCAAGGCCAGCAAGGAGGACCAGCAGAAACACAACGATTTCGTTACCCGGATGGTCGAGCGCGGGTATACCGACAAGCAAGTGCGGTTGTTATCAGAATGGTACCTGCGCGTGCGCAAGTCTCAATAAGTGGCAAGCGACAAGCCGCAAGCTGCAAGCTGATCCGTGCTGGGCGACCGCTCTGCGCATCAGCATACGGTGATGGTGGCTGCTCTTTCTTGCAGCTTGAAGCTTGAGGCTTGAAGCTGCCCCGAACTCCTGGAGGGGCCATGAGTTATGTGATCGACCGACGCTTGAACGGAAAGAACAAGAGCACGGTGAACCGCCAGCGTTTCTTGCGGCGTTATCGTGATCACATCAAAAAGGCCGTGGAAGAAGCCGTAAGCCGGCGCTCCATCACCGACATGGAACACGGCGAGCAAATCAGCATTCCAGGCCGCGACATTGACGAGCCGGTGCTTCACCATGGCCGAGGTGGCAAACAGGCCACTGTACACCCGGGTAACAAGGAGTTTACGTCCGGCCAGCACATTCCCCGCCCACAAGGCGGCGGGGGCGGGGGTAAAGGCCCTGGCAAAGCTGGGAATTCCGGTGAGGGCATGGATGAGTTCGTATTCCAGATCACCCAGGAGGAATTTCTCGAATTCATGTTCGAGGACCTGGAGCTGCCTAACTTGGTCAAGCGCCAGCTCACCGGCACAGAAACCTTCAAAACCGTGCGCGCGGGCATTTCCAACGAGGGCAACCCGTCCCGCATTAACATTGTACGCACCCTGCGTTCGGCTCATGCTCGGCGCATTGCGCTGTCCGGCAGCAGCCGTGCGCGTTTGCGAGAGGTACGCACAGAGCTTGAACGGCTCAGGCGCGAGGAGCCAGACAACTTTGGTGATATCCAGGCGCTGGAAGCTGAAATCGAAAAGCTCAGCGCACGTATTCACCGGGTGCCGTTTTTAGATACCTTTGACCTGAAGTACAACTTGCTGGTCAAGCAACCCAACCCTAGTTCCAAGGCGGTAATGTTCTGCTTGATGGACGTGTCTGGGTCCATGACCCAAGCCACCAAGGATATCGCCAAACGCTTTTTCATCCTGCTGTATCTGTTCCTGAAGCGAAACTACGACAAGATCGAAGTGGTGTTCATCCGCCATCACACCAGTGCCAAGGAAGTGGACGAAGAGGAGTTTTTCTATTCCCGGGAAACCGGTGGGACCATCGTCTCCAGCGCCCTGAAACTCATGCAGGAGATCATGGCCGAGCGTTACCCCACCAATGAGTGGAATATCTATGCGGCGCAGGCTTCCGACGGGGACAACTGGAACGATGACTCGCCCATTTGCCGGGACATCCTTACCCGGCAAATCATGCCTCACGTGCAGTATTACACCTATGTGGAAATCACCCCGCGCGAACACCAGGCGCTGTGGTTCGAATACGAGCGCATCGGCGAGCATTTCCCTGACACCTTCGCCCAGCAACAATTGGTGACTGCTGGTGATATCTACCCAGTGTTCCGTGAACTCTTCCAGCGCAGGCTAGTGACATGACCTCGAGAGAGCAAAAGCGCCAACCCCTCTCCACGGGCTCGGAATGGACCTTCGAGCTTATTCGCGCCTACGACCGCGAAATCAGCCGTATCGCCGAGCGCTACGCGCTGGATACCTACCCCAACCAGATCGAAGTGATTACCGCTGAGCAAATGATGGATGCCTACGCCTCGGTGGGCATGCCACTGGGTTACCATCATTGGTCCTACGGTAAGCACTTCCTTAGCACGGAGAAATCCTACACCCGCGGGCAGATGGGCTTGGCCTACGAAATCGTGATCAACTCCGACCCCTGCATTGCCTATTTGATGGAAGAGAACACCATGTGCATGCAGGCGCTGGTGATCGCTCATGCTTGCTATGGCCATAACAGCTTCTTCAAGGGCAACTACCTGTTCCGCACGTGGACCGATGCCAGTTCCATCATCGATTATCTGGTATTCGCCAAGCAGTACATCATGCAGTGCGAAGAGCGCCACGGTATCGACGCTGTGGAAGACTTGCTGGACTCTTGCCATGCCTTGATGAACTACGGCGTAGACCGTTACAAACGCCCTTATCCTATTTCCGCCGAGGAAGAGCGCCGTCGCCAGAAAGATCGCGAAGAACACTTGCAGCGGCAGATCAACGACCTATGGCGCACTATTCCCAAGGCGATGGAAAAGTTTACCGAGCAGGATCAGGCGCGCTTCCCCGCCGAACCTCAGGAAAATATCCTCTATTTCATTGAAAAACACGCGCCCCTGCTAGAGCCCTGGCAGCGCGAAATAGTACGCATCGTGCGCAAGATCGCCCAGTATTTTTACCCGCAGCGGCAAACCCAGGTAATGAACGAAGGCTGGGCCACTTTTTGGCACTACACCTTGATGAACGACCTTTACGATGAAGGCCTGGTTACCGACGGCTTTATGATGGAGTTCTTGCAGTCTCACACCAGCGTAGTGGCCCAACCGGGTTATGACAGCCCCTATTACAGCGGCATCAACCCCTACGCCCTGGGTTTTGCCATGTACCGGGACATTCGCCGGATGTGTGAACACCCCGATGAAGAGGACCGCCGCTGGTTCCCGGAAATCGCCGGCAGCGATTGGCTGTCGACCCTGAAGTTCGCCATGGGCAGCTTCAAGGACGAAAGTTTTATCCTGCAATACCTCTCCCCCAAGGTGATTCGCGACCTTAAGCTGTTCAGCATCCTGGACGATGACCAGCGAGACGACCTGCTAGTGCCTGCCATTCACGACGACAGTGGGTACCGGCTGATCCGCGAAACCTTGGCCGCGCAGTACAACCTGGGTAACCGCGAGCCGAACGTACAAATCTGGAGCATCGATCGCCGCGGCGACCGTTCCCTCACGCTGCGCCATCAGCAGCACGACCGCAAACCGTTGGGCGAGTCCACCGAGGAAGTGCTCAAGCACCTGCACCGGCTATGGGGCTTTGACGTCCATCTGGAAACCGTACAGGGCGACCAGGTGGTAAAAACCCACCATGTGCCGCCGCGCGCTGCGCCTGGCGAAGGCGACTATGGCCGCCTGGACATGGCCGTGGTGCACCTGTGAGCTGATCCTTCAGCGCCTGGGGTATATCCTAGGGCGCTGAAGGAGACCTTTATGAAGATTTACAAAGTTGGTGGCGCCGTGCGCGATCGCCTACTTGGCCTGCCGGTAGCCGATGTGGACTGGGTGGTGGTAGGTACCACCGCCGAGCAGATGCAAGCTTTGGGTTACCGCCCGGTGGGGGCCGATTTCCCAGTGTTTCTCCACCCTGATACCGGCGCCGAGTACGCTCTGGCGCGGACCGAACGCAAAAGTGGCAAGGGGTACGGGGGCTTTGTGTTCCATGCTAGCCCCAAAGTAACCCTGGAAGAAGACCTGCGCCGACGGGACTTGACCATCAACGCCATGGCCGAAGACGACAACGGCCACGTGATCGACCCCTATGGCGGCCGCGTTGACTTGCAACAGCGCTGGCTGCGCCATGTGTCGCCGGCCTTTGGGGAAGACCCGTTGCGCATACTGAGGGTGGCCCGCTTCGCCGCGCGCTATGCCCCATTAGGCTTTCGTATCGCGCCAGAGACCCTGACACTGATGCAGACGCTCGGCGCCTCGGGTGAGCTGCACGCGCTGACACCCGAGCGCAGTTGGAAAGAAATCTCCCGCGCCCTGATGGAAGCCGCGCCCCAGGTGTTCTTCGAGGTGCTCAAGGCCTGCGGGGCACTGGACGTATTTTTTCCGGAAGTGGCTTCCCTAGAGCCGTTGCATAAGGCAGCCTTGGCGGATCAGCCCCTGACCGTCCGCTGGGCGTGCCTGCTGCTGCATCTGGAAAGCCCTCAGGCTATAGGCGTGGTAGGCCAGCGTTTCAAGGTGCCGCGAGATTGCCAAGAGCTGGCCCAGCTAACCGGCCAGTATCATGGCCAAGCCTTGCGAGCTACCACGCTGAGCGCGCAGGCCTTGCTGGAGCTGCTGCATGCCTTCGACGTATACCGCCGCCCCCAGCGCTTCGAAGAATTTGTAAACGCCTGTGAGATGCTGACCCTTGCCCAGGGGCACTCAAGCTTCCCAAAAGGGCAGTACCTGCGCAGCGCCGCTGCGGTAGCCAGAGAGGTGCCTGTAAAGCCGCTGGTGGACGCAGGGTACAAGGGCCAGGCCCTGGGAGATGCCCTGCGCCAAAGCCGACTACAAGCCCTACAGGCCTTTACCACACCTCGCACCCCCTTGTAGGAACGAGCGCAAGCTCGCGAACATGTGCTGCAGGTCAATCGTTCAGTTGGTCATACTGGATTCGCCAGCTTGGCTGGCTCCTACAGGAGCGGCGAAGCTTGTGGCCAGTCAAAGGGCACTTGCTTCAGTCGCTGGCCGATACGGGCTTCGGCCCAGAGATCCGCAAAGCGCCGCCCCTCCCTGGGATGTATCTCGTCTGGCGCCAGCAACGCCAGGGGCCATAGCACAAAAGCATTACGCAGGATTTCTGCCCTGGGCAGCACCAACCCGTCGAACGTGCCCGCCAACTGACCATACATCAATACGTCAATGTCCAAGGGCAGCCCTTGGCGGTCCGGGGCATAGCGGCCGTTGTCCGCTTCGATGAACTTGAGCTTACGGTCCAGCGTCATCAGTGGCAGGTCGGTCAAGCCGGTCACTGCCATGTTCAAAAAAGGGCCGCTCTTGATGCCAATGGGCTCGCTTTCAAATACCGGCGAGCAGCGCAGCCCTTGCAGGCATGTATTCAGCGCGTCGAGGCCGGCGCGAAGGTGGGCATGGCGGTCTATGTTGCTGCCAAGCCCCAGGTATACCCGTGTCAGCGACATCCGCGCTCGATCTCCACGCCTACGCCCTGGGCCTGTGGCACCGCGCCGGGCTTGGTTACCCGCAGGCGCAGCCAAGGGATGCCAAACTCGCTCATCAGGCTGGCGGCCAACCGCTCGGCAAAAGTTTCCACCAGCTCGAAGCGCGCGCCTTGGGCGAAAGCCTCAACCGCCTGGGAGACCTTGGCGTAGTCCAGCGCCAGGGTCAGGTCATCGCCTGCCGCCGCGGGCCGGTTATCCCAGCCGAAGGTAAAATCCAGCCGCAGGCATTGGCGAATATCGCGCTCCCAGTCGTAGGCACCGATCACGGTGTCGACTTCCAGGCCTTCGATGAACACGGTATCCAAGCACTCTCTCCTTTGACGACAAAGGCGCATTGCGCCGTTAGAATCCGAACGTCCACGCTCGGAATAGTTAGCATGTCTTGGTTACTGGCCGTTATGGCTTACCTGCTCGGCTCACTGTCCTTCGCCATCCTACTCAGCCTTAGCGCTGGAATCTCGGACCCCCGCGCCAGCGGCTCGGGCAATGCCGGGGCCACCAACATGCTACGCCTGGCCGGGCGCAAGCTCGCCTTGCTGACCCTGCTTGGGGACCTTAGCAAAGGGCTGGTTCCCGTACTTTTGGCCAAAACCTTGGGGCTCGGCCTGCACGCCCAAGGCTGGATTGGCCTGTGCGCGGTGCTCGGCCACCTGTTCCCCCTGTATTTCAGCTTCCGGGGTGGCAAGGGCGTGGCCACCGCAGCGGGCGTGTTGCTGGGGCTCTACCCCCCTGCCCTGCTGCTGGCCGTAGCCTTGTGGCTGCTGACCTTCAGCCTGAGCCGTACCAGCTCCCTGGCGGCACTGACGGCCATGCCCCTCACCTTGCCGCTACTGGCTTGGCAAGCGCCCCAGGCCTTGCTGCCCATGGCCCTGCTGACAGTGTTGATCGTATGGCGTCACCGAGCCAACTTAAGAGCCTTGTTGGCAGGCCGTGAGCGGCACTTCTAGTGCTCTGCACGATTCGCTATAAAGCCTAGGCAATCTTAAATTGCTGGCAGTTGCTCCATGGGCCAGCGCGCGTGAACTTCGATCCCCAGGCGGTCGTGCTGCCCCGCCAGTAACCGCTGGCAACCGGCATAGGCAATCATCGCGCCGTTGTCGGTGCAGAACCGTGGCCGCGCATAGAACACATGGCCGCCCAACGCGCCCGTCATGGCTTCCAGATTGGAGCGCAAGGCCTGGTTGGCGCTCACGCCACCGGCGATCACCAACTGCTTGAGCCCGGTTTGCTTCAGGGCGCGCTTGCACTTGATGGCCAGAGTCTCCACCACTGCCTGCTGGAAGGCCAGTGCGATGTCGCAGCGGGTTTGCTCACTGTCGTCCCCGGCGGCCTTGCACTGCTGCCAGGTATTGAGGGTGAAGGTTTTTAGGCCGCTGAAGCTGAAATCCAACCCTGGCCGATCGGTCATTGGCCGTGGGAAGGTAAAGCGCCCCGGCGTGCCGCTCAAGGCCAGGCGGGCGATCTCTGGCCCGCCCGGGTAGGGCAAGCCCATTAGCTTGGCTGTTTTATCGAAGGCCTCGCCCGCGGCATCGTCCAGGCTTTCCCCTAGCAGTTGATAGCGACCGATGCCGTCTACCCGCACTAGCTGGGTGTGGCCTCCGGAGACCAGCAAGGCCACGAATGGGAACGCAGGGGGCTGATCTTCCAGCATGGGCGCAAGCAAGTGACCTTCCATATGGTGTACGCCCAACGCCGGTATTCCCCAGGCGAACGCCATGGCTTGCGCGCAAGAGGCGCCCACCAGCAATGCCCCCACCAGGCCAGGGCCGGCAGTGTAGGCGATAGCGTCGATGTGGTGGGTTTCGCGCCCAGCCTGGCCAAGCACTTCGCGGATCAGCGGCAGCATGCGCTTGACGTGATCACGGGAAGCCAGTTCAGGCACAACACCGCCGTAGACACGGTGTAGGTCGATCTGGCTGAATAGCGCGTCGCCAAGCAAGCCTTGCTCGCTGTCATAGAGCGCGACGCCGGTTTCATCGCAGGATGTTTCCAGTCCCAGTACTAGCATGGGTATCAAAAGCCTTGCCGAGGCGGTAAAGAAGGCGCGCATGATAGTCGCGCCCTGACGTGCCGACCAGCGGTTTTCGATCAGAGGCTTTGCATTCTACGCATCCAAAGGGTAACATCCGCAACCCTTGAAAACCGACGTATTCCACCGCGCTTTAATGCAGGGGTACGTTGCCCCGGTAATGAATTAAGGTAGCTCTGGATGCCAGCCGTCAAAGTTAAAGAGAACGAACCCTTCGACGTAGCTCTGCGTCGTTTCAAGCGCTCCTGCGAAAAAGCCGGTGTACTGGCTGAAGTTCGTAGCCGCGAGTTTTACGAAAAGCCGACTTCCGAGCGCAAGCGCAAGGCTGCAGCCGCAGTTAAGCGTCACGCCAAGAAAGTTCAGCGCGAACAGCGCCGCGCCGTTCGCCTGTACTGATATAAGCGTTCGCTGCAAGCATTGTCTGGCCTGGCCCTAAAAAGCCGGGCCATTGGCAATTGTGTCGCCTGAAAATCTGGCCAGTAGCTCCCATGCCACTGGCCTTGCGTTGAGCAGCCGAAGCCCCGCGCGGCTGTGCACCGCGTAGCGTCGATAACAGGCGCGGATACACTTCACCGCATTACCCGCCTCGCCCGAGGGCTTAGCATGGCAGGGCTGATCCCCCAAGGCTTTATCGACGACCTTCTCAACCGAACCGACATCCTTGATGTGGTGAGTAGCCGCGTTCAGCTGAAAAAAGCCGGCAAGAACTTCACCGCCTGTTGCCCCTTCCACAAAGAAAAAACCCCGTCCTTCAGCGTAAGCCCCGACAAACAGTTCTATTACTGCTTCGGCTGCGGCGCGGGTGGCAATGCCTTGGGCTTCGTGATGGATCACGACAACCTGGATTTCGTCCAGGCCGTGGAAGACCTCGCCAAGGCCGCGGGCATGGAAGTGCCCCGGGAAGAGTCGCGCCGAGGTAGTAAACCTCGCCAGCCTACTGATTCGCCCTTGTACCCGCTGCTCACGGCGGCGGCTGAGTACTACCGGCAGGCATTACGGCAGCACCCGGCGCGCAAAAGCGCGGTGGAATACCTCAAAGGCCGCGGGCTGACCGGCGAAATTGCTCGGGACTTTGGTTTAGGCTTCGCGCCACCGGGCTGGGATAACCTGCTGCGCCACTTGAGCAGCGACACCTTGCAACAACGGGCCATGATCGACGCCGGGCTGCTGGTGGAAAACGCCGACACCGGCAAGCGCTACGACCGCTTCCGCGACCGGGTAATGTTCCCTATTCGCGACAGCCGTGGCCGCGTGATTGCCTTTGGCGGCCGAGTATTGGGCGACGACAAGCCCAAGTACCTGAACTCCCCGGAAACCCCGGTATTTCATAAGGGCCAAGAGCTGTATGGCCTGTATGAAGCACGCAAATTCAATCGCAACCTCGATGAAATCATCGTGGTTGAAGGCTACATGGACGTTATTGCCTTGGCGCAGCAAGGCCTGCGCAACGCAGTGGCAACCTTGGGCACTGCCACCAGTGAAGAACACATCAAGCGGCTATTTCGTATTGTGCCAAGCATCCTGTTCTGCTTCGATGGCGACCAAGCCGGCCGCAACGCCGCCTGGCGCGCATTGGAAGCGGCGCTGGGCAGCCTGCAGGATGGGCGCAAGGCGCGGTTTCTGTTTTTGCCCGAAGGCGAAGACCCGGACACGCTGATCCGCGCCGAGGGCCTGGACGCCTTCCGTGCCCGGATCGCGCAGCATGCGCAACCGCTGGCAGACTACTTCTTCGAGCAACTGGCCGCCGAAGCCGACCCGCGCTCGCTGGAAGGCAAGGCTCATATGGCAACACTGGCGGCGCCGCTGATAGACCAAGTACCGGGGGCAAACCTCAAGGCGCTGATGCGCGCGCGACTGGGCGAGATCACCGGCCTTAGCGGGGAAGCCATGAGCCAGTTGGCCCAGCAGGCCCCTAGAGAGGCCACGGCCAATAGCGGGCCAAGCGGCCATGGGAATGTCGAGCTGCCGGATGATTATGCGCCGGCGTACCTGGACGCGCCGCAGCCTGAGCCGGAACCGCAATGGAAGGGCCGCCAGGGCAATGGCAAAAAGCGCGACGGCAAGGGCTGGGACAAAAGCGGCCAACGCCGTGACTTCGAGCCCCGGGCACCGCGCACGCCCACCTCGGTGGAGCCGCCAACGCTAAGTGCCTTGCGTACGCTCCTGCATCACCCACAGTTGGCCACGAAAGTTGAAGATGCCAGCCGGTTGGCCGATGAAGATCAAGTACACGCCCAGTTACTGGTGGCGTTGCTGGAAGCGTTACAGAAAAACCCGATGCTGCGTTCATTGCAGCTCATTGCCAGATGGCACGGGACTGACCAGGGCAGGCTTTTGCGGGCCCTGGCCGAGAAAGAATGGCTGATTGAAGCCGACAACCTTGAACAACAGTTTTTCGACACCATTTCTAGACTGTCAGCCCGCCAACGTGAGCGCAGCCTGGAGCTTTTGCTTCGAAAATCCAAGCAGGGCGAGCTCAGCGCGGAGGAAAAAGACCTGCTGCGGGAGCTCTTTAGCCGAAACGCGAACGCATAAAACCCGACCTCAACTGGCGCGTGAGGTCCTAGCTCGGGTATAATCCTCGGCTTGTTTTTTGCCCGCCAAGACCTTCAGTGGATAGGGTGTTATGTCCGGAAAAGCGCAACAGCAATCTCGTATCAAAGAGTTGATCACTCGTGGCCGTGAGCAGGGTTACCTGACTTACGCCGAGGTCAACGACCACCTGCCTGAGGATATTTCAGATCCGGAGCAGGTGGAAGACATCATCCGCATGATCAACGACATGGGGATCAACGTATTCGAGACTGCTCCGGATGCGGATGCTCTCCTATTGGCTGAAGCCGACACCGACGAGGCTGCCGCTGAAGAAGCCGCCGCCGCGTTGGCTGCCGTTGAAACCGATATCGGCCGCACCACGGACCCTGTCCGCATGTACATGCGTGAAATGGGCACCGTGGAGCTGCTCACTCGCGAAGGCGAGATCGAAATCGCCAAGCGTATCGAAGAGGGCATTCGAGAAGTCATGGGCGCTATCGCTCACTTCCCGGGTACCGTCGACTATATCCTGAGTGAATACAACCGCGTGACCACCGAAGGTGGCCGCCTGTCGGACGTACTCAGCGGTTACATCGACCCTGATGACGCCATCGCCAGCCCCTCTGACACCCCCGTCCCCCTGGACCCGAAGGCTCCTGCCGCCGCCAAGGACGACGACGAGGAAGAAGAGGAAGCCAGCACTGACGACGAGGAAGAAGCAGAAAGCGGGCCGGACCCCGTGGTGGCCCAGCAGCGCTTTGGTGCCGTTGCCGATCAGCTTGAAGTGACCCGCAAGGCCCTGAAGAAAAGCGGCCGCGACAGCAAAGACGCCAAGGCGCAAATGCTGCTGCTGGCTGAGCTTTTCATGCCCATCAAGCTGGTGCCCAAGCAGTACGAAGTATTGGTCGAGCTGGTCCGTGGCGCCTTGGACCACGTTCGTGCTCAAGAGCGCGCGATCATGCAGCTGTGCGTGCGTGACGCCCGTATGCCCCGCGCCGACTTCCTGCGCCTGTTCCCCGGCAACGAAGTGGACCAGGGCTGGAGCGAGTTCCTGGCCAAGGGCAAGGCAAAATACGCCGAAGCCTTGGGTCGCGTTCAGGCCGATGTACAGCGTTGCCAGCAGAAGCTCATCGACCTGGAGGCTGAAACCGGCCTGAACGTCGCTGAGGTCAAGGACATCAACCGTCGCATGTCCATCGGCGAAGCCAAGGCCCGCCGCGCCAAGAAGGAAATGGTCGAGGCCAACCTTCGCTTGGTAATCTCCATCGCCAAGAAGTACACCAACCGTGGTTTGCAGTTCCTGGACCTGATCCAGGAAGGCAACATCGGCTTGATGAAGGCGGTGGACAAATTCGAATACCGCCGTGGGTACAAGTTTTCCACCTACGCCACTTGGTGGATTCGCCAGGCGATCACTCGCTCCATCGCCGACCAGGCGCGCACCATCCGTATTCCGGTGCACATGATCGAGACGATCAACAAGCTCAACCGTATTTCCCGGCAGATGCTTCAGGAAATGGGCCGCGAGCCGACCCCGGAAGAGTTGGGCGAGCGCATGGAAATGCCTGAGGACAAGATCCGCAAGGTACTGAAGATCGCTAAAGAGCCGATCTCCATGGAAACGCCCATCGGCGACGATGAAGACTCCCACTTGGGCGACTTCATCGAGGACTCCACCATGCAGTCTCCGATCGACGTGGCCACGGTGGAAAGCCTCAAGGAAGCGACTCGCGAAGTACTTTCCGGTCTTACCGCCCGCGAAGCCAAGGTGCTGCGCATGCGCTTCGGTATCGACATGAACACTGACCACACCCTTGAGGAAGTGGGCAAACAGTTCGACGTTACCCGTGAGCGTATCCGTCAGATCGAAGCCAAGGCCCTGCGCAAGTTACGCCACCCCACCCGCAGCGAACACCTGCGCTCGTTCCTCGACGAGTAAGCACACCGCCGTACAAGAAGCCCTGGCCAAACCCAGGGCTTTTTTCATTCCCCACCCCTGCCTACTGTAGGGTGTAGGAGCGAGCAAAGCTCGCGAACAAGCCAAGGCACAACCATCTATCCCGTAAAATCCCTTACCCGCTCCGCCAAATGCCTCTCCCCAGCCTGCTTCCAATCTCGCAAACAGGCCCTTCCCTCGCCCAGGGAACTCATACCTATCAACTCAATGGTTCTTTCAGATAGCACCCAACCAAAACCCTCGTTATAATCGCCCTCCTCTAAAGGGCCTATAGCTCAGTTGGTTAGAGCAGAGGACTCATAATCCTTTGGTCCACGGTTCGAGTCCGTGTGGGCCCACCAACTTCAAAGCCGCGCATTGCGCGGCTTTTTGCGTTTCTGGGTGGTCCACCACACTTTCCCGCCACAGGTACATGAGCAGAAGAATGAAGCCCACTTCCCCAGTAAAATCGCACTTCATTGACGAGCAGAACGATGTCAGCGTTTCCTTGCCCGCATTCGTGACACGCACGACTCTTCAATCAATTTTGCAGGTACATGGGGTAAAGACTTTGACCGAGCTTGGGGCGCGTAAACCTACTCCAGGAGCGGGCGAACCTGCGTCTTTTGAGACTCATAAGCCCGAGTAGCGACTATCTGAATTCAAAACCATCAAGCTGGAGACATTAGAGAATACGTACAAAAATCGTACGTTAATCATGCAACCTGGCAGGTTGAGGACAGAGAAGTTGCTGGCGAAGCATCAGAAGCGCCGGGATTGGCCCTATCCTGACGTTACGCAGGGTGCGGGCCTGGCACTTATATAGGGTTTACTTCAACTGGGCCTGTTCCTACTGCGCATGCGGGCGGGCGGTCAAATCAACCCCCAGCGCTCGCATCACTACCAGCATGGTTTTCAGTGTAGGGTTCCCGTGCTCGCTGAACGACTTGTAAAGTTGCTCTCTGGCCAACCCTGTTTCCTTGGCCAGCTCTGTCATCCCCTTGGCGCGGGCAACCACTCCCATAGCCTTAGCGATGTAGGCGGCGTCTCCAGTGTCCAGGGCGTCCGCGATGAACACCGCTATCGCCTCCGGGCCGTCCAGCGCTTGCGCGGGGTCGTAATCATAAATTGGCTCGGTCATTGTGGGCTCCACTCATTTGCCAGGCGTTTCGCCGTTTCTATGTCCCTTGCCTGACTGCTCTTGTCTCCACCACATAGCAAGATGACGATTTCCGTCCCGCGCTGTTGGAAGTACACCCGATAGCCAGGGCCATAGTGAATCCTCAACTCGCTCACTCCCTGACCGACTGGTGACACGTCGCCGGGTAGACCATTCGCCAAGCGGAAGATGCGGGCGGCAATTGCGGCCTTTGCCCGCTGATCCTTCAGCTTGCTTTCCCAGGTCATGAAAGTAGCGGTTTGTTTGATTTCGATCATCAGCAGATTGTATTTTATAAATCACATAAAATCAATTAGACGCAGGCTTAACGTACGATTTCCCAAATTCTGCGGGCTTCCCAAGCTCAGCGATAGGCTGCCAAACCGGGTATAGACTCATCATGCAATAGGGATTTGTTTGCTGAGCGATCGAAATGCTGGTTATCGAACGGCAACCGGAGGAGAGTGGCGGCCATCCTCGCCGACGCACTGGACGCTATCAACCACTTCGGCTGTTTTTGCTTTGCGCAAAACGCCAGAGCCATCGTTTTCTTCAATGGCTTGCAACACGGCATCGCTCATCAGTTTGAGGGCGCATTCACGGCCGGAGTCAATTAGTGATTGACGCATCTCTGATACCCCCTTGGGACAAGAACCGTCACAGGCCATGAGCTAACGATACAGCTCGTCGAAAGGCAGCGTAGCGCGGGCGCTCTCAAGAAACCTATGCTCGTGTTCGAACTTTTCACACACGTAATCACCCACCACTTGCGAGGTAAGGGCCAAGACGGTATCTACGAGGTACGCCTATTCACCGTCGTGAATCACAGACTTTGCAAGCTCCCAAACATCAACATCAGGCACACTCAAACCGTAGCATTAAGACTCGCCTAACCAGGGTGTCGATAAACACCGCCAAGCCCAAACTGCCCCCACTCACACCCCTTTATAAGCCCCCTGAAAAGCCGCCGCATGCCGTCCCGCCGCCTCATGAGCAACAGCCGTCATAGCCGTACCCCTCAGCCGCTCTACCTGGCTCTCCAGCTCAACGATCCGCTTTTCCTGCTGCTTGAGCTTTTTTTGGTCTAGATCGTGGTTGAACACTAGCTGCGCTATCCGGCGTCGGGCTTGGCCCAGTTCACGAGAGGCTTCGTCCAACTCATGGGTGAGCAACCGGTTATGGTGCTTCCAGGTTTCCAGCAGAGACGGTACGCCTAGGGCGAACGGTTCTTGGGCATCATTGGCTTGGGCTGTACGTGACTGTGCGTCCATGGGTGGCTTTCCGCTTATAGTGTATGGATATACAGTATAACCATAACACGCGCCGTTGGGATGGCCTTTAGGTGCCCGCGTCGGACGGACGGATGGCAGGCAGGGAGGTGCTAGAAATCGCATATTTCAATCGCTGCGGAACCACATAGCCCTCTTTGCCACACATCTTGAAACATAAAGCTTATCGAGATGATGACTATGCGTGTTTCTGGTGAGAACGCACCACAACTCCCGTTAACCTTGCCAGACGCACGGTCATCTGGGCCTTCACAGGGCTTCACTACGCAAGCAAACACTCTGGATACACGTGGTGGCGTGATTCAGTTCGGCAATGCTACCCCGCACAACGGTGCGCCTATGGGGGTCAATGACGGCAACTCGTCGTCAAGCCTGACCGCCCTCACAGCGGTATTGGGTAAATTGATCACAGCACTGAAAGGCGCAAGCGCGAGTGCTGAGAACTCAGAGCAAAAGCCCCTCGCCCGCTCTGAAAAGGCGAGTACCCCCGAGGCGCAGCGTACCGGCGGAAAACCTGCGGCTACTGAAGCGCCAGCCGCTCCAACGGGCCCGACGGCTGACCAGCAGAAGGCAATTGAAGGTGACTCTACAGATATCCCATCGCCCGACGAAAAAGCACCGCCTGGCTTTGACGTTAAAAAGATTAACGAATTGAATGGTGGCATCCTTGGTAAGTTGGGTAACAACCAAGACGTGAAAAAGGACGATAAAAGCGTGGGGCACTTGCGCGATGTTCTTGCCAAGGATCCGAACGTTCATGGCGATATCGACAATGATCCTGACGCAGCGTGGCGGGCGTATCGAGTGCTGACCGCGGTAAAAAATGAAAAGAACCCAGACGGCTCAGACAAGCCCGCGGACTTCCGCCATAACGGGAGTATCGGCGGCTTTACTCGGGGCAGTTGGGGGGATGCGGCGGGTGGCTCAGAAGCCGGTAGCTTGCAGGATTACCTTGTAAAAGGCCGCACGCCGGCCAAGCGCGAAGACCAGCGGGACCCTCATTGTGGCGAGAACGGCGGCGGCACCAATGGCTTGCAAACCTTCGCTAACAACGTGAAGTACGGCTTTGAAGACTTCGGCAACATGATCGTCGATACCGCTAAGAAAATCGGTAATGCCTTCTCTAACTTAGGCCATGACATCGCTAATGGTTTTAATCACTTCGGCCAAATGGTCAAGCACGGTTTCGAAGGTATTGGCGATGCCATTCGAGGTGACGAGGCAGGCAAAGAAAAAGAGTGGGCCGAAGCACGCGATAACGGTTCAAAGTTGGGGGATGATATTAAAGATGGCTTCCAGCAGTTGGGGACCATCGCTGAGGAATTGGGACCGCTGTTGTTGAATGCGATTCCGGGCGTGGGTACTGAACTGTCCGTGGCGGTGATGGCTGCCAAATTCGGTGCGGAAATGGCCTTGAAGGCGGGTTTGAAAGCCGGCACCAAGGAGTTTACAGAGATGGCTCTCAAGGAAGGGACCAAGGAACTGGCTAAGGGCACCGCGCAAGCGGCAGGTAAATCAGAGGCCCAGGCAGCGGCTTCGCAGGTTTACGAAAACATTACCGGGGAAAAACCCAGTGAGACCGCCAAGGGCGCGGCTAGCACTATACGGGAGGAGGTCAAATCCGTTGCTTAACGGCGGTACGGTCCCCGCACAGCTAAGCGCAGGTGTGCGCTGCGCTTAAGCTATTGCCTTACCCCGTTACCCTGTTCGCGTCTGCGCCACGCTGGTAATCATCGGCTGTGGCTTACCCAGCAAATACCCTTGGGCATGGTCGAAGCCCAGTTCGCGAAGCAACGCCAAATCCTCAACCGTTTCCACCCCTTCGGCCAATACTTCCAGGTTAAAGGCACGGCCCAGCGCCAGGAGCGCGCTAAGCACTTGGCGGCGCTGGGCAGGGTCTTCGATGCGCAAGGCCTGGCGGTCGATCTTCAATACGCGGAAGGGCAATTGCAGCAGGTAGGCCAGGTTGGCGTGGCCGGTGCCGAAGTCATCCAGTGCCAGGTGCACCCCTAGACGGCTTAGCCGGGCAACGCTTTCCTGCACTTGGGCGTCGATGTGCAAACGCGCGCCTTCGGTCAACTCCAATAGCAAGCGTTCACCGGGTAAGCCTGTGCGCGCCAGTATGCCGGCTATGCGCCCAGGCAGTTCGGCATCGGCCAGTTGCAAGGGCGAAAGATTAACCGACAGGCTCAGGTGCGCAGGCCACTCGCGGGCCTTAAGGCAGGCCTGCTCAAGCACCCAGTCACCCAATACACCCATCAGGCCGCTGCGTTCAGCCAAGTCGATAAATACATCGGGCGAGATCACGCCCAACCGAGGGTGTTGCCAGCGCAGCAAGCATTCGTAGCCGGTCAAGCCATGGGGCATCAACTGGTACAGTGGCTGGAAGTGCAGTTCGAATTGGTCTTCAGCCAGGGCTGCGCGCAAGTCCGCCGGCGTAGGCAAGGTTTCGTTGGCAGCGGCAAGGGGGCAATCAGCCGCCTCCAAGCGGTCACGCCCGCCACGCTTGGCTCGGTACAGCGCGCGGTCGGCTTGTTCGAGCAAGGCTTCGCCATGGGCTAGGTCGGCCATGGTGGTATGGGCCAACCCAATGCTCACGGTAAGCACGCCTAGGCTATCTTGGCGGCCCAGGTGTGCGATCTTCAGCGTGCGCACGCTTTCCAGTAAGCCAGCGGCCAGCTGCCTGGCAGTGCCTGGGTCCACATCGGTCAGCAGCACTACGAACTCCTCGCCGCCGAAGCGCGCAATAACGTCCTGAGGGCGCAATGCATGCTTGAGGGTTGCCGCTACGCTGCGCAAACAGTCGTCGCCCAGCAAATGGCCATAATGGTCGTTGAAGCGCTTGAAGTGGTCCACGTCGATAAGCAGTACCGCGCCCTCGGCCTCCCCCCGCAAGTGGCGCGCCCATAGCTGCTCCATATGCGGCTGCATTTGCCGGCGGTTGGCCAGGCCGGTAAGGGCATCGGTTTCCGAAAGGCGTTGCAGGTCTTGGTTGGCGTTTCTGAGCAGCACGCCCCGTAGCTCTTCGCGCAGCCTATACAGGTAGCTGCGGCGCCCTTCGATAGTGGCCCAGTAGTTACCGAGCAAGGAGAAAAACGCGGAGGACCCGGCGGTGGTGAACATCAGCCCTCCGAGGATCCAGGATACGGGCGCCTGATAAATAGCCAGGCCCGTGAGCACCAACGCAAAAACGTTAAACCTCAGCGCTACATGAAAAGGGCTTTTCATGCACGCGTTGACGTAGATGGTCATCAGTGGCCAGCAGAAAATAAACAGCGTTTGATCCACCTCACTGAGGTGGAGGCCGTTGATGATGATGTTGTACACCACCAACAGCCCGACATAAGAAGGCAGTAGAGCGGCATGTTCACGCCAACGCTCAGACAGCCGGCGTAGCAACAACGCGACACCCAAGGTGCACGGCAGCGAAACGCCCAACATCTGCGCCGCGGCCCAGAGGAAATCCTCAGGTTGCAACAGTAGCTTCCAGATCAGGAAACTGTTGAAGCTGACCGACCCCAACACCAGGCACAAAATGACGTGGCGGCAACGGCTTGCGTGGTTGTCACGCTGATAGCGTTGCTCCAAGGCCTTACTAAAAGGCGCTATCTGGTTAGGTTTGGTGAGTTCATGCTCGATTTGCAGAATAAGACTATGCATTACATGCCCTGAACGGTGCCGACGGAACGCAGCGCCTCAGCTAACGCGCCAATAGTGGCAGTATGACACTGCATTGGAAAATTGGTGCGCAGGGTTGGCCATAATTGGCCGAACGGTAGGCTGCCCATTGCTCATCGGCTGGCCTTTGGCTTTCATGAGGGCAATGATGAGCCGATTAGCCGATCTATTCGGCTCACACTTCGAGGCTCAAGGTATGCACATTCCCATTGGATCTGGCAACACCCAGACTGGCCGCAATTTACATGGGGCACAGGCACGCTAGCGCCTGCTCTGCGTGCCTGCTTGCAGGCTCAAGGTCGGCTACTCGGTATGGCCGGCGCGGTAGAAGGGGCAACCGACGCGCAGCAGCAACTCAACGCGCTCTTACAAAATATCCTTACCTCCTCAGCCATCGAAGGAGAGCCACTAGACGCACGCTCTGTGCGCTCTTCACTGGCACGACGGTTAGGTGTTCCTGACAACGGGGCGCCTAGCGCGCGCAGCGAAGGGTTGGCAGAACTATTGCTCGATGTCACCGGCAACTACGATCGCCCGCTTACAGTAAAGCGGTTGTTTAAGTGGCATCGCTGGCTATTCCCAACAGAGCCCACGCTGCTAGGTACTTCTTTGAAGGTAGGCGAGTTGCGCGGCAGTGACCCTATGCAGGTAGTGTCCGGGCGGCTAGACCCGCCTAAGGTCCATTTTGAGGCGCCGCCCCGGAAGGGCTTGGAAGACGCATTGCAACGTTTCATGGAATGGTTCAACCATAGCCGCACCGAATCTACCCTAGACCCATTGCTACGAGCAGGTATCGCTCACTTCTGGTTTGTGACGCTACACCCTTTCGACGATGGTAACGGGCGATTGACCCGCGCCTTGACTGATCTTGCTCTTGCCCAGTCAGACAACCAAGGCATTCGCCTGTTTGCGCTCTCTGCCAGCATTTTGGAAGACCGCGCAGGTTATTACCAAATACTTGAATCTAGCCAAAAAAGCGGCCTGGATATCACCCCTTGGCTGACCTGGTTCCTGCACACGCTATTGCGTAGCCAGAACGCTGCCCTTGAACGCATCCACAGGGTAGTCGCCAAAGCACGCTTCTGGCAGCTGCATCGCACGGACGAACTAATGGCGGAGCAAACCAAAGTACTAAACCGGCTGCTCGATGGAGGGGAACGAGGATTCGAATCAGGCATCAGCGCGGCTCAATACTAAGCGGTAGCCAAGGTGTCCAAAGCCACGGCAACTCGGCACCTAACCGACCTTCTGGACAAAGGTTGCATCACACGCTTGGCGGGAGGCGGGCGCAGCACACGGTATGTGATCAATGCCGTTGAGCCAGCCTGCCCCTAAGCAAAAGGCCATACCCCTGGGAGTACGGCCTTTCGTCTACCTAACAGCGCAAGGCCGTTGTAGGTATATCAGAAGCTGGATTTGAGGCGCTCGCCACCGTAGGCCTGGGCTTCCTGAGCCTTCTGCACCACTGCCGCGGTACCGAAGAATTCATGGGTCACACCGTCGTAAAGCTTACGCTCCACCGGCACACCTTGGGCGCGCAGGGCTTGCTCAAGCTGGGCACCGTCGTCACGCAGGGGGTCGATCTCGGCGTTGATCAGGGTAACGGGTGGCAAGCCGCGCAGGTTGGCGTGTACCAAGTCCAGGCGCGGGTCTTTCAAATCAGCCGCGCCTTTGGTCACGTTAGCCACGAACCACAGCATCATCGGGCGATTCAGCGGCTTGGCGTCGGCGTACTTCAGGTACGACGGGGTATCGGTGTTGGTTTGGGCAACCGGGTATACCGCCAACACATGCTTAGGCACGCTCAAGCCTTTGTCGCGGGCTGCGATGGCAGTAGCGACCGCCAGGTTGCCACCGGCACTTTCACCCGCCAAGGCCAGGCGCTTGGGGTCACCACCCAGGCTAGCGGCGTTGCTGCCCAGCCACTTCCAGGCTGCCACGGCATCCTCATGGGCAGCCGGGAACTTGGCTTCCGGGGCGCGGCGGTAGTCGACCGACACCACAATGGCGTTGGCCTGTTTGGCCAGGCCGCGTGCGCCGCCGTCGTACACGGTGCGGTCAGCGATTACCCAGCCGCCACCGTGGAAGTACAACACCACCGGGAACGGGCCAGTGCCCGCTGGGGTATACACAGTTGCAGGGAGGTTACCCGCCGCGCCAGTGACCGTGATGTCCTTGCTGGAAACGCCCGGTACGAGTGCGGTTGGGCTGGCGTCTTTACCTTGGTCGGCCAGTACACGCTTGACGGCATCCGCCACGGTGGGCTGCTTGCGCGCCTCATCCGGAGTCGTTTTCTCAATGGCCTTGGGGTCGAACGCCGCCTGGGCGTTTAGTACTTTCTGCATATCGCTGTCAGTGCGGAACAGGCTTTTAGTAGAGCTGACCGCCAGCTCAGAGAGCGTGGGCTTTTCAGGGTCACGGGCGCAACCGGTCAGTGTGGCGACACCTGCGGCCACGGCGACTACCAAGGCGCATTGGAGCAAACGGGATGAACGCATAAGCAAGTTCCTCAAACTAGGACACGGCCGGGCGGGAGTGCCAACCGGTACGAGCATGCAAGGCAGCCCGCGTATCTATTTGAAGAAGCAGACGAAGCGGCGTTCAGGGCACATTGCCACTTCGCGGATCAACGGTAGGTACTTCGTCCTGGCTTCGAGGAAACGCACCCTTCAGATGACCGTGGCAGGTAGAAACAGTGTCACCCTCTGCAGCCTTTAGAAGGGTGATGTCAGCAGTGGGCAACGTTTGCGAAGCGGGTAATGCTTACCTGTAGAAACAAACTTTCTTATTTACTCGAAGACATACAGGTGTCGTTAGCCCAGGCACCTATAAACTTCGTTGTGATAGGTATACCCACTGATACGCTTGAATACTGACGCGCGCTAAGCGTTGATAGACAAACTTGCATGGCTTCATATGTACAAATATTTCAGAGAAGATAACCAGTGACTGCCGCCGCTTGGTTTACTAGGATAGTCCCAAGCCCTTGCCTGCCGAGCCCTATGAACGATCAAAGCGCCTTTTCCCTGGATGGTGTAGACCGTCAACTGATCGCCGCCTTGCAGGTCAATGCCCGCGAGAGCGTGGCTACCCTGGCGCGTAAACTGGGTATCGCTCGCACTACGGTAACCTCTCGGCTGGCCCGCTTGGAACGTACCGGCATTATTGTCGGTTATGGCGTGCGCCTGGCCCAGCGGGTGCTCACCGGCGGCTTGCAGGCCTATGTGGGTATCACCGTGCAGCCCAAGGCGGGCCGTGAAGTGCTCAAGCACTTGGGCACCATGGCGCAGGTTCAGCAACTGTGCGCGGTCAGTGGCGAATTCGACTACGTGGCATGGCTGCGAAGTGATTCTCCCGAGCAGCTCGATCAACTGCTGGATCAAATCGGCGGCCTGGAAGGCGTGGAGAAAACCACCACTTCTATCATTCTCAGCACCAAGGTCGATCGCGGGCGGGCGTGAAGCCAAACGGCCAACCTTCGTCGTTTCTTTCTACCTTTTATGCAAAATGACTAAAAATTGCGCAGAAAGCCTGCACTCTGCGCCTTAATAACGTGCCCGCGCCTCCCTAGAATGCCCTGCAGTGTTTTTTATACTGTCATCACCGTATTTTCGTGAGGTGCTCATGCTCAAGCCCAACCGCCATCCCGCCGGCTTCGATAAGCCGATCACAGTGTTCGGGCCGGATTTCCCCTTCGCCTTTGATCAGTGGATCGAACACCCCGATGGCTTGGGCAGCATTCCCGAGGCCAACCATGGCAAGGAAGTCGCCATCATTGGCGCGGGTATCGCTGGCTTGGTGGCGGCTTATGAGCTGATGAAGCTGGGGCTAAGGCCCGTGGTATACGAGGCATCGCGGCTAGGTGGGCGATTGCGCTCCAAGCCCTTCGAAGGCGGCCAAGGCATCATCGCAGAACTGGGCGGCATGCGTTTTCCAGTATCCTCCACGGCCTTCTACCACTATGTGGACATGCTCGGCCTGGAGACCAAGCCCTTCCCTAACCCGTTGACGGCGGCTTCTGGCAGCACGGTCATCGACTTGGAGGGCCAAACCTACTACGCCGAGAGCGCCGCCGAATTACCTCCCATGTTCCAGGAGGTTGCCGATGCTTGGGCGGATGCCTTGGAAGAACGGGCGCACTTCAAAGACATTCAGCAAGCGATCCGCGACCGTGATGTAACCCGCCTTAAAACACTGTGGGACACGCTGGTGCCATTATGGGACGACCGCACCTTTTATGACTTCGTGGCCACGTCTAAATCTTTCGCAGGGCTGACCTTCCAGCACCGCGAGGTGTTTGGCCAGGTAGGTTTTGGCACCGGTGGCTGGGATTCGGACTTCCCCAACTCCATGCTGGAAATCCTGCGGGTGGTCATGACCAACTGTGACGACCACCAGCACTTGGTGGTGGGCGGGGTCGAGCAGGTGCCGTTGGGCATCTGGCAGCATGTGCCGGAGCGTTGCGCCCATTGGCCGGAGGGCACCAGCCTGAGCAGCCTGCACAGCGGCGCGCCCCGCTGTGGCGTGCAAAAGGTTACCCGTGGAAACGATGGCCAGTTCGCGGTCACCGACGTATGGGGCCATGTGCGCCATTACCCTGCCGTGCTCGCCACCTGCCAGAGCTGGCTGCTGACCACTCAGATCGAATGTGAAGAATCCTTGTTCTCGCAGAAGATGTGGATGGCCTTGGACCGCACCCGCTATATGCAGTCGTCAAAAACCTTCGTGATGGTGGACCGCCCCTTCTGGAAGGATAAAGACCCAGTCACCGGCCGCGACACCATGAGCATGACGCTGACCGACCGGCTTACCCGCGGCACTTACCTGTTCGATAACGGCGAAGGCAAGCCGGGGGTAATCTGCCTATCGTATTCGTGGATGAGCGACGCGCTGAAAATGCTGCCTCACCCTGTGGAAAAACGCGTGAAGCTGGCCCTGGATGCACTGAAAAAAATTTACCCCACCGTGGACATTGCCGGGCACATTATCGGCGACCCCATTACGGTGTCCTGGGAGGCCGACCCACACTTCCTGGGCGCCTTTAAAGGGGCGCTTCCTGGCCATTACCGCTATAACCGGCGGATGTACGCGCACTTTATCCAGAAGGACATGCCTGCTGAACAGCGCGGGATCTTCATTGCAGGGGATGACGTGTCCTGGACCCCTGCCTGGGTAGAGGGGGCGGTACAAACATCCCTCAATGCGGTATGGGGCATCATGAACCACTTCGGCGGCAAAACCACCGCGGCCAACCCTGGCCCTGGGGATGTATTCGACACCCTGGGCCCCGTGGCCCTACCGGACTAACCCTATGCGAATCGCGCTTTACCAAGGCCCAGCGGGGCCCAACCAGCCGGCGGCCAATCTTGCCCGGCTGGAAACCTGGGCCACCGAGGCAGCGCGGCAAGGCGCGGGATTGGTGGTGTTCCCCGAAATGTTCACCAGCGGCTACAACATCGGCCCGCAGGCCGCGGCCCGCCACGCCCAGCGCTCGGATGGCGCGGTGCCCAGTGAGGTGGCTGCTATTGCCAAGGCTCAGGGGATAGCCATTGCTTATGGCTATCCTGAAGCGGGCACCGATGGCGCGATCTATAACGCTGCTCAGTTGGTCGACGCCCACGGCACGCGATTGCTGGATTACCGCAAGGCCCACCTGTTCGGTGAGTTGGACAGCGCCATGTTCAGCCCAGGGGACGGGGGCTTTGAGGTAGCTGAATTGAACGGCTGGAAGCTCGGGCTGCTGATCTGTTACGACGTGGAGTTTCCTGAAGCCGTACGCCAGTTAACCTTGGCGGGGGCGCAACTGGTACTGGTGCCCACTGCGAACATGGCAGGCTTTGAGCTAGTGGCTGAAGTCACCGTACGCGCCCGGGCTTACGAAAACGGTTGTTACCTCGCCTACGCCAATTACTGTGGCAAGGAAGGCACACTTAAGTACTGCGGCCTCAGCAGCCTGAGCGGTCCAGATGGCGCCCAATTGGCACTAGCAGGTGCCGAAGAGTGCTTACTGATCACAGAGCTGAGCGCTGAGCACCTGCTAAAGGTACGCAAAGCCACCCCCTATTTGACGGACCGCCGCGCAAGCTTGTACCTACGGCCTTAAAGCCTGGCCAATATTCCGACGCGGCCTTGTACCGGTAATGGCCCCGTGCCGCTTAAATGGCGCCATCGTTAAATGACGGCCTAGCACAAGCCGCTCTCCGCACCTTGAAGATATTTACTTAAAAATCAATTAATTGGGCTCAGATAGCACTTTGAAAAAGGCGTCCTGAAAGGCCTACGGGCTTAAAAGCACCGAGAGCCATCAAAGTGATGGCGCCAAAAATAAAATTGCTTACTAATCAATAGTTTAAATAGTAAATAGCAATGTAAGTATTGTTGCGCAATTTTTTCCGTTGCAAAGGATTGACACCTTTCTACTTAGGGTGGATATAGCCCTTTCTTGCAGGTTATCAGAGCTTCATGCGTGCTGCTCTTAGGCCATAGGCTGCTTAGCTCAGCCCTTACGTCGATGTTCACCTGCATCCCCCTCCTGCTTTCCATAAAACGTTGCGCAAGGATGTATTGGATATGATCGTCATCAACGCTCGCTTTTTGACTGAGGAGCTTCGTGGCGTACAACGCTTTGCCGAGCAGATTTGTCTGTCGCTCAAAGCCATGCGCAACGACCTGGTTTTTGTCTCTCCGCCGGGTATCGTTCGGGAGGAAACAGCCAAGGCCCTGGGCGCCCAAGTGGTAGGCCGTCGCAGTGGGCACCTGTGGGAGCAACTGGACCTGCCCTTGTACCTTAGGCGCCAGGGTACTCCTTGGCTGCTGTCGCTATGCGCCACGGCGCCGCTGTTCTATCGCCGGCAACTGGTCACTCAGCACGACCTTAGCCATGTGCGTTATCCGGAAAGCTACAGCCGAGCGGCGCGCACGGCCCAGCGTTTGATGACGCCGCTAATGCTCAAGCACGCTCAAGGCCTGATCACCGTAAGCGAGTTCTCCAAACGCGAACTGGCTGAATTCTACGGCATGCCTCAGCCCGGAGTATTAGTGGTGCCCAACGCGGTAGGCGATGCATTCAAGCCACGACGGCTGGAAATCCCCCGGCCCTACTTGCTGGCCGTGGCTTCGCCAAGTGCCCATAAAAACATTGGCCGGCTGATCGAAGCCTTCTTGCGCCTCAAAAGCCACCCTGAAGTGGAACTGCGTATCGTCGAGGGTGGTAATAATCTGTTTGGCCATGCCAGCGTGCGTCAGCAGCGTGTGGATAACCCACGGATACGCATGCTCGGGCGGCTGACCGATACACAACTGATCGAGCAGTACCAACTGGCTTCGGCATTCGTGTTCCCTTCGCTGTATGAAGGTTTCGGCATTCCGCCCTTGGAAGCCCAGGCCTGTGGCTGCCCGGTGCTGGCCGCCAACGCAGCGTCTATCCCCGAAGTGTTGCAATCAAGTGCGCTGTATTTCGAGCCTTTGGACATCGACCAAATGGCCCGCGCCATGGCCTTGGTGCTGGATAACCCTGCCATTGCCGATCACCTGCGCACCCTTGGGCTGCGTAACGTAGCGCGGTTCAGCTGGCATGCTTCCGCCAGGCTGGTAAACGAGCGGCTCAATGCCTTAGACGGTGGCAACCTCAGGGCACGCCGCCCGGCGAAGGCAGAAAACCAGCACGCGCGGGAGTTGCAATAAGGCCCGGAAAGCCAAGCGATGGATTGATTCGCCCCATGAATAGTGGCAAAAGGCCCATTTCTCTAAGGAACAGCCCGGAATGGCTGCCGATGCAGCCGTTTCTTTTGTACGAAAATTCCCCTCGCTTTCCCGAAGATCCGCTACGATAAAGGCCTGTTGCCTTTGGATCGGATCCCTATGTCTGCTGCTTCTTTAGCCGCAAGCGACACTTTGGTACTCGACAACGGGCTACGCGTACGAATTTGTCATGAGCCACGCCTTAAGCGCGCGGCTGCATTCCTGCGAGTCGATGCCGGTAGCCATGATGTCGACCCTGCCTGGCCTGGCCTGGCGCATTTTCTGGAACATTTATTCTTTTTGGGGACTACTCGCTTCGCCAACGACCAGGCATTGATGCCGTTCGTGCAGCGCCAGGGTGGCCAGCTCAATGCCAAAACCGCCGAGCGCACCACGGACTATTTCTTCGAGGTCCCCATATCTGCGTTTGCTGGCGCCCTGGAACGCCTGTGCGAGATGTTGGCCAACCCTAGGTTAAGCATCACAGATCAGCGCCGTGAGCGCGAAGTGCTGCATGCCGAGTTCATCAGTTGGGCACGGGGCAACGAGGCTCACCACCAGCAGTGGCTGACCTGCGCGCTGTCGGCCAGGCACCCGTTGCGGGCGTTCCATGCGGGCAACCGCTACAGCCTACCCTTGGAGCGGCCGGACTTTCAGATCGCCTTGCGTCAGTTTCACCTGGACCACTACCATACCGGGCAGATGACCCTGACACTGGTTGGCCCGCAGCCTGCGGACTACCTCGCTCGCGTCGCTCAGCGAACCTGCCTGGCCCTGCCCCGTGGCATGCCACGCGCAAGGCCTGCACCGCTTGCCATGCTAGACGCAAGCGCCGAGCCCCTACCGCAACCCCCCGGGGCACGCTTCAACCTGGCGTTTGCCTGCCAAGAGTTGCCCGAAGGCAACGCCCAGGCCCTGGCCTTCTTCAGCACCTGGTGCGCCAGCGCTCAGCCTGGCGGCCTGCAGGCCGAGTTGTTACGCCGTGAACTGATCGAAAGCCTGCGCATAACCACACACTATCGCTATCAAGGCCAGGCCCTGCTAGACCTCGAATTCGCCCTCACTGCCAACGGCCAGCAGGCCTTGCCTACCTTGGCGGCGCTGACCTTCGACTGGCTAGAGTTTTTCCAGGCCTTGGATGACTGGCCGATGCTGCGCGAGGAGTACGCTCTGCTGCAACGCCGACAAAGCATGATCAGCGGGGCGCTAGAGCTGGCCCAACGGCTGGCGCAACCGCAGTGGCATGCTCCCGTGATAGATGAACAGGGCCTGAGCGCATTAAGGGCCTTGCTAGCCCAATTGCGCCCGGAAGGCGTGCTGCATCCTTTACCCGTAGCGGCGACGCAAGCCCCCGTTTTAACCGGGGCCCATTGGCGGCTGCCACAGCGCAACCGCTTCCTGCGGCCAAGCCGCCGCCCGGCTCACCCCGCTCCAGACCTACCTGCCATGCGTTACGCCAGCGGCAGTGAAAGCAACGGCCAGGATGCTGAACTGCTACTGCGCTGGCAGGTGGGTGCGGCGCATCGCAATGGGTTATGGCAAGTGGTAGAGCGTAGCCTGCAGCGGCTGACCCAAGAAGCCAAGCAAGCGGGCGTAAAAGTACTGTTCACGCGTTTAGGCGACGATTGGCAGTTACGCTTGAGTGGCGTACGCGAGCCCATGGCGCCCTTGCTGGAGCATGTGCTTGCTCTATGCAACGCACCGCCGCCAGAGGCATGGCGCCACGCCGAACCGCTTCCTACACCCGCGCAAACGCCTATTCGCGAGCTACTACGCCAGCTACCCGAGCACTGTGTGGAAAACGGGCGCGCGGCCGCGCGGCAACGCCCCGAGGACGCTCAGCCGGGAAAGCTGCTAAAGCTATGGAGCGATGCCCATTGGGAAGGCTTGGCGGTAGGGTTCTGCGAGGTCAGCCGCAGCGCTCTGAATCATGCGCTACGGACCATGCCTGGCAGGCCAGACCCGCAGATGCCAGCGCGTGCTCGCCCCATGCAGGGCAAGCGCTGGAGCACGCTACCTGGGCCAGGAGGCGAGCATGCCCTGCTGCTGTTTTGCCCCACACCGCCTGCGTCCATCAGTGAGGACGCTGCCTGGCGGCTGATCGCACAGATCGCCCAGGCGCCTTTTTACCAGCGCCTGCGCGTTGAGCTGCAATTGGGCTACGCGGTGTTCAGTAGCTTTCGGCAAATCGCCGGCCTGCCTGGGTTGGTGTTTGGCGTGCAGTCGCCGAGCGCGGACCACGCGGCATTGCTCGGCCACTTCGAGCACTTTTTCAAGCAGCTACCACGGTTGATCGGTAATCTGGGCAGCGAACAACTGGCGGGCCAACGCCAGGCGCTGATCAACCGGCTCAAGCCGGAAGAACTGGACACCACCCAGTTGGCCGACACCCTGTGGCAGGCACACCTCAGCGGCCATGGCGTGGATTACCTCAACCGCCTGCAAAAAGCCCTGGGCGCATTGCGGTCAACGGAGCTGGTCAGCGCGGCCTGGCGCCTGGCCAATGCCGAACATGGCTGGCTGGCCTTGGCCAATGGCGGCGAGCCACCGGACGGCTGGGAGGCCATGGGCCGTTAAGGCCAAAGCGGCGCCTTATAGGCGCCGCCATCATGGGCCGCGCATTCTTACCAAACCCGCAACAGGCTTTCCTGCATTTTTCACCTGACCGGCGGAGCAGTTTGGTTACAATACGCCCTGACTTGGCGTGAACGTCCCCGCTAACCTGAGGACTAAACCTTGCCTGCCCTTCTTTCTCATCGAGGATGATCACTATGTGGACCAAGCCGACCTACACCGACCTGCGTATTGGTTTTGAAGTCACCATGTACTTCGCCAATCGTTAATCATTTGTGTGTTGCCCTACGCCTCGGTCAGCCGGGGCGTTTTTATTTCCGGTGTGTACGGAGCCATCATGTACGTTCAAATCCTGGGTTCCGCCGCGGGCGGTGGTTTCCCTCAGTGGAATTGTAACTGCCCCAATTGTCGCGGCCTGCGTGATGGCACGTTGCGCGCCAGCCCACGGACCCAGTCCTCCATTGCCCTGTCTGACGATGGCGTCAATTGGGTACTGTGCAATGCCTCCCCTGATATCCGCGCGCAGTTGCACAGCTTTGCGCCCTTGCAGCCGGGCCGAGCGCTGCGGGATACCGGCATTGGCGGCATCATTTTGCTGGATAGTCAAATCGACCACACTACCGGCCTGCTGAGCCTGCGCGAGGGTTGCCCGCACTTGGTGTGGTGTACCGACATGGTTCATCAAGACCTCACTACCGGGTTCCCGCTGTTCACTATGCTCAGCCATTGGAACGGTGGCCTGGCCTGGCAACGTATCGCCCTGGATAAAAGCTTCGTGGTACCCGCCTGCCCTGGGCTGCGCTTTACCCCCCTGCCCCTGCGCAGTGCCGCCCCACCCTACTCCCCGCACCGCTTCGACCCGCACCCAGGGGACAACATCGGCTTGATCGTCGAGGATGTGAACACCGGCGGCCGCCTGTTCTACGCCCCAGGCCTTGGCCAGGTGAGCGCCGACCTGCTGGCACGCATGGGCGAGGCCCACTGCCTGCTGGTGGACGGCACCTTGTGGGAAGATGACGAGATGCAGCGCCGTGGTGTAGGCACCCGCACGGGCCGGGAAATGGGCCACCTGGCCCAAAATGGCCCTGGCGGCATGCTGGAGGTGCTCGACGGGCTGAACGTACCGCGCAAGGTGCTGATCCACATCAACAACACCAACCCCATTCTCGACGAAGACTCCCCCGAACGCGCTCAGGTATTGAGCCATGGGGTAGAGGTCGCGTTCGATGGCATGAGCATCGAGTTGTAGGAGCCCGCGATGAGCGCACAACCCATGACCCCGGCACAGTTCGAGTACGCCCTGCGCGCCAAGGGTGCGTACTACCATATTCACCACCCATTCCATGTGGCCATGTATGAGGGCCGCGCCACCCGTGAGCAAATCCAGGGCTGGGTCGCCAACCGCTTCTACTATCAGGTGAACATCCCGCTTAAAGATGCGGCGATCCTGGCCAACTGCCCGGATCGGGAAGTGCGCCGCGAGTGGATTCAGCGCCTGCTCGACCATGACGGCGCCCCCGGCGAGGAAGGTGGCATTGAAGCCTGGCTGCGGCTGGGCCAGGCCGTGGGGCTGGACCCGGACCAGCTGCGCTCGCAAGAGCTGGTATTGCCTGGCGTGCGCTTCGCGGTAGACGCTTATGTCAACTTCGCTCGCCGCGCCAACTGGCAAGAAGCTGCCAGCAGTTCGCTGACCGAACTCTTCGCGCCGCAGATCCACCAGTCTCGGCTCGACAGCTGGCCTGCCCATTACCCCTGGATCGACCCGACCGGGTATGAATACTTCCGCACCCGCCTGGGCCAGGCCCGGCGTGATGTGGAGCACGGCTTGGCAATCACCCTGGCCCACTACACCACAGTGGAGGGCCAGCAGCGTATGCTGGAGATCTTGCAGTTCAAGCTGGACATCCTCTGGTCCATGCTTGACGCCATGAGCATGGCCTACGAACTGAACCGCCCTCCTTATCACAGCGTGACCCACGAACGGGTTTGGCATAAAGGCATTCCACTATGAGCTTCGACCGTGAACAGGTACCTGCCTGGCGCCCCGGCTATCGCTTTCAGTACGAGCCCGCGCAAAAGGGCCACGTGCTGCTGTACCCAGAGGGCATGATCAAACTTAACGAAAGCGCCTCGGCCATCGGCGGGCTGATCGACGGTCGGCGCAGTGTTGCGCAGATCATCGCCAGCCTGGATGCGCAATTCCCTGGCGTCCCGGAGCTGGCCGACGACGTCGAGCAGTTCATGGAGGTGGCGCGTGCAAAGCACTGGCTCCAACTCGCCTGAGCCGGGCGGCGCCAAGGCCGGGCTACCGCTGTGGCTGCTCGCTGAGCTGACCTACCGCTGCCCACTGCAATGCCCGTACTGTTCCAACCCCTTGGATTTCGCTGCCCAAGGCCAGGAGCTGACCACTCAGGAGTGGTTTCGGGTAATGGCCGAGGCCCGCGAAATGGGCGCGGCGCAGCTTGGCTTTTCCGGCGGCGAGCCTTTGGTGCGCCAAGACTTGGCCGAGCTGATCGGCGAGGCCCGGCGCCTGGGCTACTACACTAACCTGATTACCTCTGGCATTGGTTTGACCGAAACGCGCCTGGATACTTTCAAAGCCGCTGGCCTGGACCATATTCAAATCAGCTTTCAAGCCAGCGACGAAGAGGTGAACAACCTGCTGGCCGGGTCCAAAAAAGCGTTCGCGCAAAAGCTGGCCATGGCCCGCGCCGTAAAGGCACGGGGTTACCCCATGGTGCTGAACTTCGTTACTCACCGGCATAACATCGACCGCATCGACCGCATTATCGAGTTGTGCCTGGCCCTGGAAGCGGACTTCGTAGAGCTAGCGACCTGTCAGTTCTACGGCTGGGCACAACTTAATCGCGTGGGCCTGTTACCTACCCGCGAACAGTTGGAGCGGGCCGAGCGGGTGACCAACGAATACCGCGCGCGGCTCGAAGCCCAAGGCCACCCCTGCAAGCTGATCTTCGTCACCCCTGACTACTACGAAGAGCGCCCCAAAGGCTGCATGAACGGCTGGGGGAGCCTGTTCCTGACAGTCACCCCAGATGGTACTGCGCTGCCATGCCATGGCGCCCGCCAATTGCCAGTGGCATTCCCCAACGTGCGCAACCAGTCCCTGGATGACATCTGGTACCGCTCACTAGGGTTCAACCGTTTCCGCGGCTTTGACTGGATGCCCGAGCCGTGCCGCTCCTGCGATGAAAAAGAAAAGGACTTCGGCGGCTGCCGCTGCCAGGCGTTCATGCTCACCGGAGATGCCAGTAACGCCGACCCGGTATGCGCCAAATCCCCACATCACGGGGTGATCCTCGCCGCACGGGAGGACGCCGAACGCAGTACCACTGCTATCGAAGAGCTCACCTACCGAAATGACCGAAACTCAAAACTCATTGCCCGAGGCTGAACCGCTAGGCGCTGCCGATGTAGTTGCCGCTGGCCGAGATTTCGCCGAGCTGGCCCTGAGCAGCGCAGGGCTGTTCTGGAACGAATACCGCCCCGAGGAGGGCGGTTGCCGCCTTTACCATTGGCGAGACAACCAGGCGCACTGCATCACGCCCTCTGGCTTTAGCGTACGTAGCCGCGTGTACGAATACGGCGGCGGTTCCTTTTGCGCAGGCCCGGAAGCGCTTTATTTCGTCAATGAGCAAGACCAACAGGTGTACTGCCAACCCCTGACCGGGGCGGCGCCACAACTGGTTAGCGGTGGGGGCTACCATTATGGCGGCCTGGCCTGGCACCACGGCCAGGTACTGGCGGTCGAGGAATGCCCTGACACGCCCTACCCCGTTCATCGGCTGGTCAGCCTGAATGCCGCCACGGGCGAGCGTCAAGTATTAGCCGAAGGCGCGGACTTCTACGCGACCGCAACGATCAGCCCCGACGGCCAGCGCCTGGCCTGGGTCGAATGGATTCGCCCCGAGTTGCCCTGGACCCGTACCCGGTTGATGTGCGCGGAACGCGCCCCCGGTGGGCGGTGGGAAACACCGGCATGCATCGCTGGCAACCGTGCCGAGGAATCCTTGCAACAACCCCGCTTCGATGCCAATGGGCGGCTGATGTGCCTAAGCGATCGTCACGGCTTTTGGCAGCCCTGGGCAGAAGGCGCGAAGGGGTGGTCCATGGTGCCTAGCCAGGAGGCCGACCATGCCGCCGCGCCCTGGCAGTTGGGCGCCATCACTTGGCTGCCGTTGCAAGGCGGCGGCTATGTAGCAACCTGGTTCAACGACGGCGTGGGTGCTCTAGGGGTAGTAGACGCCCAAGGCGCCCAGCAAGACGTCACTGGGGGCTATACCCGCTTCCGTAGCCTGGCTGCCGACCAGCATCGGCTCTACGCCATCGCTGCCTCGCCCTTGCTGCCTCCGGCGGTAATCGCTGTGGACCGGGCCAGTGGTCAGGTGGACGTACTCGCCGGGGGTGAGCCCTTGCTGCCCGCCGATCGAGTCAGCCTGCCCAAAGCCTTTACCTACCCTAGCGGTAGCGGTGAAGCTCACGGGTTTTTCTATCCGGCCCAGGGCAACCCGAGCGATGCGCCCTTATTGGTGTTTGCCCATGGCGGCCCGACGTCGGCGTGTTATCCCGTGCTAGAGCCGCGTATTCAGTTCTGGTGCCAACGCGGCTTTGCCGTGGCCGACCTCAATTACCGAGGCAGCAGTAGCTACGGCCGCGCTTACCGTATGGCCTTGCGGCATAACTGGGGCGTGAGTGACGTCGAAGATGCCGGGAACGTGGTAGGTTGGTTGCGCAAGCAAGGGTGGGTGGGCGATCGCTACGCTTTTGTGCGAGGCGGCAGCGCAGGGGGCTATACCACCCTCTGCGCCTTGGCGTTCCTGGATACCTTCAACGGGGGCGCAAGCCTTTACGGCGTTAGCGACCCCATGACGTTAGCGCGAGAAACCCACAAGTTCGAAGCTGACTACCTGGATTGGCTGATCGGCGACCCCGAGCAGGATCGAGCGCGATACGAAGAACGCACCCCCTTGCGCCATGCCGATCGTATCCGCGTGCCGGTTATTTTCTTCCAAGGTGAATTGGACTCCGTGGTAGTGCCTCAGCAAACCAGAGACATGGTAGCGTCACTGGAAGCCAATGGGATCGAAGTGCAGGCCCACTATTACCCAGAGGAGCGTCACGGCTTTCGGCAGGCGACTAACCTGGCGCACGCGCTGGAGCAAGAATGGCTGTTCTACGCTGGGCTTATAAAGCCTAGTGCTTAGAAAAACCTAGCGCTTGGCGATGATATAAATGGCATGCACAATCCCGGGGATATACCCGCACAGCGTGAGCAGGATGTTCAGCCAGAACGCGCCACCGAACCCGACCTGCAGGAACACGCCTAGGGGTGGCAGCAAGATAGCGAAGATAATGCGAATGATGTCCATGGGGTATGTTCCTTCTAAGGGGTATACCTCACAGACCCTGGCTCGCCGTTGCGGTTCAGCGCTCAATTGCCCGGTTACGGGGCTGAAACAGGCTGCACTGCGGAATATAGGCGCGCACAAACAAGAAACCCCGCCGAGGCGGGGTTTGCAGACTTGTTTCCCTGAATTCCTTATCGTCCCGCCAACCTTGGCAGTAATCCTTTCGTGTCCCTGTTCTGTTCGGCGCTTCCTGCGCTACGTCCATGTGCACAAGATACCTAACCCCAGGGTTGGCGCCAATCAGCCATCCGCACCAGCCTCTGTAAGCGATGGCTTACAGCCTGTAAGCCGCGTCAGAAATGTTCAACGTCCAGCAGATACAGCGACTCACTTCCGGCTTTGACTGATACGCTCAAGGAATGAACACGGGGCAGCAAACGGGCGAAGTAAAAACGCGCGGTGCCCAATTTACTAGCATAAAAAGCCTCATCAGTGCCTGCCGTTGCCGCCTTGGCCATACGTGCCCACATATAGGCGTAGGCGGTATACCCAAAGGCTTGCAAATACTCTACGGAGGCCGCGCCGATTTCCTGGGGATTGGCGGCGGCATGGTCCAGTACCCAGGCGGTAAGCGAATCCAGCAGGTCCAACGCGTTGATCAGAGGGCCGGTAAACTCGTTCAGGTCAGTGGCTGATTCAACCGCGAAGGCCCGCACTTCATCCGAGAAGACCCGGTAGAAGGCGCCGCCATTACCTACGACCTTGCGCCCCATCAAGTCCAGCGCCTGGATACCGTTGGTGCCTTCGTAAATCTGGGTGATGCGCACGTCCCGCACCAGCTGCTCTTGGCCCCATTCACGGATATACCCATGACCGCCGAATATCTGCTGGCCGTGCACGGTGGTTTCAAGGCCTACGTCCGTAAGAAACGCCTTGGCCACTGGCGTGAGCAAGGCCACCAGGTTTTCCGCACGGGCCCGGGCCTGTGGGTCCTCGGCATACTTGGCCACGTCCAACTGCAGCGCCACATAGGTAGAGAATGCTCGCCCACCTTCGTTCATGGCCTTCATGGTCAACAGCATGCGGCGTACGTCTGGGTGCACGATGATCGGATCGGCTACTTTGTCCGTCGCTTGCGGGCCAGTGGGGGAACGGCTCTGCAAGCGCTCGCGGGCATACTCGATGGCGTTCTGGTAAGAGCGCTCGCCCGAGGCCAGCCCCTGGATGCCAACGCCCAGGCGCTCGTAGTTCATCATGGTGAACATCGCCGCCAAGCCCTTGTGTGGCTCACCCACCAGATAGCCTTCGGCATCGTCGAAATTCATTACGCAGGTGGCGGACGCCTGGATACCCATTTTGTGCTCGATGGAGCCGCAGGTTACCGCATTGCGCGCACCCAGGCTGCCGTCGTCGTTCACCAGGTATTTAGGCACCAGGAACAGTGAAATGCCCTTGGGGCCCGGGGGAGCGTCCGGTAGCTTGGCCAGCACCAGGTGAATGATGTTTTCCGTGAGGTCGTGTTCACCGCCAGTGATGAAGATCTTGGTACCGCTGACTCGATAGCTGTCATCGGCCTGGGGTGCGGCGCGGGTGCGGATGAGCCCGAGGTCCGTGCCGGCATGGGGTTCGGTCAGGCACATGGAGCCGGCCCACACCCCTGCATACAGGTTCGGCAGGTATCGCGCCTTGAGGGCTTCGCTGGCATGGGCACTGATGGACAGGCATGCGCCGGACGTCAGCATGGGGTACAAGCCAAAGGCCAGGCTGGCGGCGTTGACCATCTCTTCGACCTGGGCAGAAATCGCCTTGGGCATACCCATGCCACCGAAACGCGGATCTCCGCCTACACCCACCCAGCCACCTTCGGCATAGGTGGCGTAAGCCTCGATAAAGCCCTTGGGCGTGGTGACCACAGTGTCGGCGTAATGGCAACCTTCTTCATCCGCGGCCCGGCTGAGGGGCGCGATGACGGTGCTGGTGAGCTTTCCGGCTTCTTCCAGCACAGCCATGGCGGTTTCGGCGTCTACCACCTCGGCCAGGGCAGGCAGGCTGGCCCAAAGCGCGGGTGCGTCGAACACGTCCTCCAGGACGAAACGCATGTCGCGCAAGGGCGCTTTGTACTCAGCCATGGGAACCTCGCAAGAACACGAATAGGGTGCGGGCCAGTGTATCCCAACAACAGACTAGAGACGTAGCGTCATGGCGTGACCAAAAAATCAATAATGGTCACGCGGCGGTTTTGGTACGGACGGCACCACGTCGGTTGTACCCCTGGCTGATCACGCAATTGCGACCCGCACCCTTGGCGGCATAAAGCGCCTGGTCCGCGGCCTTGAACACTTCCTCAGGCGTGCGCTGGTCCAGCTGCCGCTCCGCTACCCCAATGCTGACGGTGACCGACACTTGGGATGCCACGCTGGCCCCTCGGCGCTGGCGACCTTGCTGGTCATCGGCTGGGCGATCAGGGTCGCGCAAGTGAATGATGTAATTGGCGATTACTTCCCGTACGGCTTCCAAGTACGGCAAGCACTCTTCCAGCGTTTTGCCGGCAAACACCAGGGCGAACTCTTCACCGCCGTATCGGTAAGCTTTGCCACCTCCACTGATCTGCCCTAGCTTACTGGCGACCAGGCGCAATACCTGGTCGCCCACGTCATGGCCGTGAGTGTCGTTGAAGCGCTTGAAATGGTCCACGTCGCTCATGGCGATCACATAGTTCCGGCCCAGCCGTTGCAGCCGCTCATTAAGGGCACGGCGCCCTGGCAGGCCGGTCAGCTCGTCCCGGAAGGCCATTTGATACGCTTCGTGGGCCACTGCCGCGGCGATCATCAGCATTACCTGGCTGCACATGATATTTAGCGTAAACGGCAAAATGAAGGTTTTAGGCAACATCCAGAACACACCGACCATGCCTACCACCTGCGCGGCATGCAGCGGCCGGGGGTTGCGCACGTATTGCATGCCGAGCAATACGAACATCAGCAAAAATACGGGGTACGCCAGCTGCACCAAACTCATCCACTCCCCATGCAGGGCTGGCCAACGAATCACCGCCAGCCAGCCTAACAGCGCTTGGGGAAAGCTCTGCTCAAGCCCCACGGCCACGCTACCCACCGCCACCAGCACAGCAAACCGCGCCACCATGTCTTGCACCAGGTGGGTACGCTCCTGCCACAATCCAAACAGCCCGTAGAGCATGGGCAGTAACAAGCAACACAGGTGGAAGATCACCGCGGCGTCTTCCCGCACCTTACCGTGGTCTCGGTAGTAATCGGTTTGAGTGTCCAACAAGAAATAGGCCACGTACACCGTGACCATCAGAAACAGCTCGCGCTGACGCCGGTACACCGCGCAATAAGCGCCGCCCAGCAACAGCACCAAGGTGGGCAATACGTTGAACAGCGAAGTAAAAAAAACGCTGAGGTCCCGGATATAGGCAGCCGCCAACCCTGCCAGCAGCAGCAGAATCGACGGCACGAAATGGCTTATACGATAGGTAGGTGAACGCAACAAAAGGACTGGCTCCGGCCCGGCTAGGGTTTGGTGGCATTGTGCCTTTATTTGTACCTGCCGTACCGGTCAAGACTGTGGCACGGGTCAAGGGTCGGAACAAAACTTTAGCAAAGCAGCAGGTCTGCGGCGGATGTTTGGTCTGAAAATGGCAAGTCGTCTCTGAGTACAGACTCAATTAGCACTACCTTCACGGCTTGTCAACCTGGCAAGTCTGTCAGTCGCCTAATGAACGCTAGAGCTATAGAGTTAAATCGAGTTAAACAAAATGAGGCAGCATCATGAGCGTGACAACTTACGAAAAATTGAAAATTTCTTTGGTTAACATCGATAAAGATGAGTATCCCGAACTGCTGTTAGAGCTTTATTACCCTGAAAAATCTAAGAAATCGGAAGAATCCGAAGAATCCGAAGAATCGGAAAAATCAGAAAAATCAGAAAAATCAGAAAAATCAGAAAAATCAGAAAAATCAGAAAAATCAGAAAAATCGGATTATTCTTTTTTCGTATCCTCCTCAGCGAAAGATGGAAACTACGACAAGGTAAATGCCACAGTAGATTTTGATGGAGACGGTGATATAGACGAAACTGATGCGCAACTAGCCAAAGAACTTTCCGCACTCGCCGTTAAATTGATGAAGTAGATTAAGATAGTCGCTAGAAATGCTTTTTATCGCTTTAGGCTTAGCAAAAAACCGCTACCCCTATAAAGAGCAGCGGTTTTTTGCCTGCAATGCTGACTATTAATAACCCAGATCGAACGCAGCCTCTTCCAGGGCCATCAGATTACCAGCACCGCTGAGCATCGCGGCCACATGGGTGCGGGTGCGGGGCAGAATGCGCTGGAAGTAGAAACGCGCCGTGTGCAACTTGGCGGTGTAGAAGGCCTCTTCGGCGGTGCCCTCGGCTAGCTTGGCGGCGGCTACCCGGGCCATGTCGGCCCAGAAGTAAGCCAGGCAAGCGTAACCGGAATACATTAGGTAATCCACCGAGGCGGCCCCCACTTCCTCACGATCCTTCATGGCGGCCATGCCCACTTTCAGAGTCAGCTCGCCCCACTCTTTGTTCAACTGGGCCAGGGGTGCCACGAACTCCGCAACCGCGGCATTGCCTTCCTGAGCCTGGCAGAACTTGTGCACGATCTTGGTAAAGCCCTTGAGCGCTTCACCCTGGGTCATCAGCACTTTACGGCCTAACAAGTCCAAGGCCTGCACGCCGGTGGTGCCTTCGTACAGCATGGCAATCCGTGCATCACGCACGTTCTGCTCCATGCCCCACTCGGCGATAAAGCCGTGGCCCCCGTACACTTGCACACCGTGGTTGGCGGCTTCGAAGCCCACCTCGGTCATAAAAGCCTTGGCGATGGGCGTCATAAAGGCCAACAAACCATCGGCGCGTTTTTTCTCGTCTTCGTCCTGGCTGAACTTAACGATATCCACCAGCTTGGCGGTGAAGTACACCATGGCCCGGTTGCCTTCGGAGAAGGCTTTCATGGTCAGCAGCATGCGCCGTACGTCCGGGTGCACGATGATCGGGTCAGCGGCTTTGTCCGGTGCCTTGGGGCCGGTGAGCGAGCGCATTTGCAGGCGGTCGCGGGCGTATTTCAAGCCGCCCTGGAACGCCAGCTCCGCATGGGCCAGGCCTTGCAAGGCAGTGCCCAGGCGCGCGGTGTTCATAAAGGTGAACATGCAGTTCAGGCCCTTGTTGGCCGGGCCGATCAAAAACCCGGTAGCACCGTCGAAGTTCATCACGCAGGTGGCATTACCGTGGATACCCATCTTGTGCTCCAGGGAACCACAGGCCACACCGTTGCGCTCACCTACGCCGCCTTCGGCGTTGGGCTGGAATTTAGGCACGATAAACAGCGAAATGCCCTTGGTGCCGGCCGGTGCATCGGGCAGGCGTGCCAACACGATATGCACGATGTTATCGGCCATGTCGTGTTCGCCAGCGGAAATGAAGATCTTGGTGCCGCTGATCTTGAAGCTGCCATCGGCCTGGGGCTCGGCCTTGGTGCGCAACATGCCCAGGTCAGTGCCGCAGTGTGGTTCGGTCAGGCACATGGTGCCGGTCCATTCGCCGGACACCAGCTTGGTCAGGTACTGGTGCTGCTGCTCTTCGGTGCCGTGGGCGGAGATGGTATTCATAGCGCCATGGGACAGGCCAGGGTACATGCCCCAGGACCAGTTGGCGGTACCGACCAGTTCGCTGATCACCAGCCCGAGCGATTCTGGCAGGCCTTGGCCGCCGTGGGCCACGTCATGGGCCAGGCTTGGCCAGCCGCCTTCCACGAACTGCTTATAAGCCTCTTTGAAACCCGTCGGGGTTTTTACGCCCTCCGGTGACCAGGTGCAGCCTTCCAGATCGCCTACACGGTTCAACGGCGCCAGCACCTGCTCAGCGAACTTCGCGCCTTCCTCCAGGATGGCATCGACCATGTCTGGCGTCGCATCTTCGCAACCCGGCAGGCTTTGGTAATGGGCTTCGTAGCCGAGCAGCTCGTCGCGTACGAAGCGAATATCACGCAAGGGGGCCTTGTAATCGGGCATAACGAAAACCTCTGTGCTGAATCCGGTAAGGGGAAGAACCGCATAATCGACTCATCCACCCGCGGCGGACGCGTCAAACAGGTGTTTGAAACATACGTTTATGCCAACTGGGTTGTCAAGGGGCCTACCTCAAGCAAATAACGCGTCATAAATAGCAAACGCCCCGCCAGCGGGACTGCGCGGGCGGGGCGTGGACGTCAGCTCGGGCTCAAGCGACGGGTGGCGTAGGTCAGGCGTAAGTATCAATCATCATCCCCAACGCCCGGTCCGACGCCTTCTCTACCTTGGCCCCGGCTTGCACCTGCAATAACGCCTGGGTCATCTCCACGGTAGCGGCAGCGAGGTCGTTTTGCTGGCTGGGGTCTACGGCGTTTAGGCGCTGGGCCTGGTAGCCGGTGGACTGGTTCAGGGCGCTGCTGTCATTGGCGATACCGGCCACGCGGGTGGCGGCGTTGTCGAAGCGGGCGGCGGCGGCTTGGATGGGGCTAAGCCCGGATGTAAGCGAGGAAATCTGCATACTGCACCTCATTGGCTATGTGCCATCAGTGTACGCCCTTGGCTGGGCCCGTAAAGGGACGTTGGTCAGCTAAAGACAATGCTCGGCGAGGCTTATATGCCCAGCGCGCTGAGGCAGAGGGTATCGGCCACGGCCGCGGCGCTGGGGTTAGTCAGGTAGGGCACATGCCCGAGGCACGGGGCTGGCAGCCTTTGCGTCAGGGTGGCCAGGTTGTCTTCCAGCCGAGCGGTATGCGGGTCTACGATATTGGCCACCCAGCCTGCGAGCTGTAGGCCGTCCCGGGCGATGGCTTCGGCGGTAAGCACGGCGTGGTTAATGCAGCCAAGCCTTACCCCTACGACAAGTATTACCGGCAGGCCCAAGACTATGGCTAGGTCGGAGAGGTTGCCCTCCCCGCTTAAGGGCACGCGCCAGCCGCCAGCGCCTTCGACCAAGGTAAAGTCAGCCTTGTGTTCGAGCACTTGCTGCATGGGGAGCCGCAAGGCTTCTACCGTGAGGGCGATACCGCTTTCATGTGCTGCGATATGGGGCGCGATGGCAGGCTCGAAGGCCAAGGGGTTAATGGCCTCGTAAGCAAGCTGCACGCTGCTTTCGGCCATCAGCGCCAAAGCATCGCTGTTGCGCAGCCCTTCGGGCGTACGCTCACAGCCCGAGGCGATCGGTTTGGCTCCGAGGGTGCTGAGCCCTGCCCTGCTTGCGGCGTGCAAGAGGCCTGCGCAAATCGTGGTTTTGCCGACTTCGGTATCTGTGCCGGCGATGAAGTAAGCCTGTTGTTTCACGAGTGTCATCGGTCTTTGCTCAGTAGCCCGTAGACCACTTGATAGGTGGCAGGCAGCCCCGCAGGCTGACGGTAGTGTTCATAGGCGGCGACCATGGCGGCGATACGCGCGCGCCCGGTCAAGCCGCCCGGCCGCCCAGGGTTAAGGTTGTGGGCGCCTAGGGCTTTCAACGCATGGGTCAAGCCACGAACGTCTGGGTAATGCAGCACATGGGGCTCGCGTAGCACGTGGTTCACGCGTAAGCCACTGGCGGCGCACTGCTGCTGGTACTGCTCCAGGCTACGAAAGCGGTTTACATGCACCTCACCGTCGGCGGCCTCCCAACTGGCACGCAGCTCGGCCAGGGTGCCGGTGCAGAGGCTGGCAAACGCCATGCGCCCGCCAGGCCGTAGCACGCGGCGCGCTTCGGCCAACACCTGGGTAAAGTGCTCACACCACTGCACCGCCAGGCTGGTGAATAGCAGGTCTACACTGGCGCTGGCGATAGGCAGGTGTTCCGCGTCGCCTGCTATGTGCCAGGTGGCTCCACCCTGGTCGCGGGCGTGGCTGAGCATGCCTTCAGCGATGTCCACCGCCAGCCCTTGGGCATCTGGCCAGCGTTGCGCCAAGTGGCGGCTAAAGTGGCCGGTGCCGCTGCCCAGGTCTAACCAGCGCTCAGGCGCTACCTCGGTGCCTAACAATGCCAGCAAGCGCTCGCCCACGGCTCGCTGGAACGCGGCCACGCTGTCGTAGGTAGGGGCCGCCTTGGAGAACGACGCCGCGACCTGAAGCTTGTGGGGCAACCCCACGGGGGCCTCACGCATGATTGCATTCCTCGATAAACGCGATGACGTGCGCCGCTACCTGCGAAGGCGCCTCCATGGGCAAGGCATGGCTGCCTGCCAGCCGGCTCACGCGCGCCTGGGGTACAGCGTGCTCCAATGCCAGCGCTGCCTGCTCGGGCACCAAGGCATCCCCTTGGGCGAATAGGTGAAGCTGGGGCATGCCTAGCTCAGCCAGCACGGCGCGGTTATCCAAGGCGCCTAACAGGGCAAGGCTGGCAGGGTCTGCGTACTGGTCGTTGACGGGCAGCAACTGCTTGGCCAGGGCGCGGGCGGCCGCGCGACGGTGTTGAACCCGGTCGCGGCCAAGGCTGGCTGCTACGGGATCTATGGCTTCGTTTGCGAGATCCGGGTATTCGTAGCTGCCTTGAGCACAGAGCAGGGCAAACCGTTTAAGGGTAGCGGCGCGATCCGTTGCGCACAGGGCTGAAAACCCTTCAAAGGTGGCGTGGGCCATCGCCGTGGGCCATCCCTCCCGGGCGACGAAGCACGCATTGCTGGCCAGCGTGATCACGCCAGGGCAACCCGCGCCACGCCGTGCCGCCAGGGCCACCGCCAACATCCCGCCCAGGGACCAGCCCAGCAACCAGGCACCTACTGGCAGGGCAGCATCCAGTGCATCCAATGCCTGTTGTGCGCTGTCGGCCAAAGGTAACGGCTCAATCCTAACGGGCAGGCTGGGTAAAGCGCCTTGGAGCGCATGCTTCAAGGGCACCAGGGCGGCCGGGCCAAGGCCCCACCCCGGCAATAGCACTAATAAGCTGTCAGCCATGGGCGGGCTCCATTGCCAGGCAGGCCGCCAGGCCCTCCAGCAGCCGCGCCACCTGCGTGTCGGTATGGGCCGCGGACAAGGTCACCCGTAACCGCGCACTGCCCGCCGGTACCGTGGGTGGGCGAATGGCGGTGACCAGCAGGCCCAGCTCACGCAGGCGCTGAGACCATGCCAAGGCCCGGGCGCTATCGCCCAGCAGAATGGGCTGGATGGGGGTACCGCTGTTCATCAACGCCAGGCCTAAGGCCTGGGCACCGTGGCGAAACTGCTTCACCAACGCCGCAAGATGCCCGCGCCGCCAACCTTCCGCCCGTGACAGCTCCAGGCTCTTGAGGGTGGCGCAGGCGAGGGCCGGAGGCTGGCTGGTGGTGTAGATATAGGGGCGAGCGAACTGCACCAGGCAGTCGATCAACGCCTCGCTTCCGGCAACGAATGCACCGGCCGTACCGAAGGCCTTGCCCAGGGTACCTACCAGCACAGGCACGTCATCGATGCCCAGGCCGAAATGCTCGACCACGCCACCACCCTGGGCGCCCAGCACGCCAACGCCATGGGCGTCGTCCACCATCAGCCAGGCGCCATGGCCCTTGGTTGCTTGCGCCAATGCCGGCAGGTCCGCCAGGTCGCCGTCCATGCTGAACACGCCGTCGGTGACCACTAGGGTATCGCCCGTGCTCTTGGCCAGCCGCGTGCGCAGGCTGGCCGGGTCGTTATGCAGGTAACGAGAGAACCGCGCGCCGCTTAACAGTCCAGCGTCCAGCAAAGAGGCGTGATTAAGGCGGTCTTGCACCACGCTATCGCCCTTGCCCAGCAAGGCAGTGACCGCGCCGAGGTTGGCCATGTAGCCGGTGGAGAACAGTAGTGCCTTGGGCCGCTGGGTAAGGTCCGCCAGGGCCTCTTCCAGGGCATGATGGGGCGTGCTGTGGCCGATCACCAAGTGTGACGCGCCACCGCCTACCCCCCACCGTTCTGCACCCGCCCGCCAGGCGGCGATAACCTCGGGGTGGTTAGCCAGGCCCAGATAGTCGTTATTACAGAAGGCCAACAACGGCTGGCCGTCTACCACTACATTCGGGCCTTGGGGGCTCTCCAGCAAGGGCCGCTGGCGATACAAGCTGGCGGCGCGCCGTTCGGCCAGGCGCGCCTGAAGGTCAAACGCCATGGCCTTAAGCGGGCGCCGCATTAACGAACAACTCGCTATCGCGCTGCTCTACCAAGGCCTGCTCGATAGCGGCCTGGTGCACTTCGTCGTCATGTTCTTCACGGGCCTCCGGAGCGATACCCAGGCGCGCGAACAGCAGCATGTCTTTATCGGCCTGGGGGTTGCCGGTGGTCAACAGCTTCTCGCCATAGAAGATCGAGTTGGCCCCGGCCATAAAGGCCAGCGCCTGCATCTGCTCGTTCATCTGCTCACGCCCGGCGGACAGCCGCACATGGGACTGCGGCATTAGAATGCGCGCCACCGCCAGCATGCGGATGAAATCGAAGGGGTCGATGTCTTCGGCATTGGCCAGGGGCGTACCGGCCACCTTCACCAACATGTTGATCGGTACGGACTCTGGATGCTCCGGCAGGTTGGCCAGCTGAATCAACAACCCGGCGCGGTCGTCCAGGGACTCTCCCATGCCCAGGATGCCGCCGGAGCAGATTTTCATGCCCGCGTCGCGCACATAAGCCAGGGTTTGCAAGCGCTCGCCGTAGGTGCGGGTAGTGATGATGCTGCCGTAGAACTCTGGCGAGGTGTCCAGATTGTGGTTGTAGTAGTCCAGCCCGGCCTCGGCCAGGGCGGTGGTCTGGTCACGGTCCAGGCGGCCCAGGGTCATGCAGGTTTCCATCCCCAACGCTTTAACGCCACGGACCATTTCCAGCACATAGGGCATGTCCTTGGCAGAGGGGTGCTTCCAGGCAGCACCCATGCAGAAGCGCGTAGAGCCAATGGCCTTGGCCCGCGCGGCCTCTTCGAGCACCTTCTGCACTTCCAGCAGTTTTTCTTTCTCAAGGCCGGTGTTGTAGTGCCCCGACTGCGGGCAGTACTTGCAGTCCTCGGGGCAAGCCCCGGTTTTGATAGACAGCAGTGTAGAGACCTGCACCTGGTTAGGGTTGAAATGGGCGCGGTGTACCGTCATGGCCTGAAACAACAGGTCGTTGAAGGGCTGAGTAAAAAGAGCCTTTACTTCGGCCAGGGTCCAATCATGACGCAGCGGGCTTTGCAGGCTGGCGCTCATCGGGGGTTCCTTGTTCTATGCAGGGCTGCTAGCGCGAACGCGCAGCGGGTCACGGGATGTAACAAATGGTCAGGGAAGGCCTATGCACTGTCAACCGTTATGCGATTTTATGGTCAACATATGCTCAAAGTTTAACCAGCGTTGTTATCTATGCCTAGGGCCTGGGGATAACGCTTATCCGCTATGCAGTAGCTGTGAAAACGAGCTGCCGTGGGTAACGGCTGCTTGTGAACGCTGCGCGCTACCACTGACCTTCGACGGCCTTTGTTGCAGTCAATGCCAGGGCTCTCCACCACCCTTCGAACGGGTAGAAGCCCCTTGGGCCTATGACTTTCCCTTGGACGCCGCCATCAAGCGCTTCAAGCACCGACAAGACTGGCCCATGGGGCATTTGCTGGCCGAGCGCCTGGCTGCCTGGTTGGCGTATCGATTCGAAGACGGCCTGGTGCCCGCCCAGCAATTGCTGCCAGTGCCCCTCGCCGCCGCGCGGCAGCGCAAGCGCGGGTTCAATCAGGCGCAGATGCTGGGGCAGTGGCTGTCCAAACGGCTAGCCATTCCCCTGTGCGATCGTACGCTGGTTCGCACCAAGCACACGCCCTCTCAACAAGGCCTGGGGTTGGCCGCGCGCCAGCAAAACTTACAAGCCGCGTTTGAGCTGGGCCCAGGCGCCAAGGTGGCCGACCAGCATGTAGCGCTGGTGGACGACGTACTCACCACAGGCGCCACCACTCGGGCGCTGGCGGCACTTCTGCTTAAAGCTGGCGCCCGCCGAGTGGACGTTTACTGCCTGGCGCGTACCCCAGGGGTAGGGCCAGTGGAGTGAGCCTGGCCTAGGAAAGCGTTGATCAAGGTTCTACTGCATTCGAAGGTAACAAAAACGTCATGGGGGCTGTTTAGGGTAACTCCACTGAACCGCAGGGACCCCTCACCATGCAACAGCATCAAGACAACGATCAGCCCACCGACCTGGAACGTTACGCAGGCTTGAGCCGGCGCAGGTTTATAGGTGCCGGCGCCCTGTGCGGCGCGGCCATGTTTCTCGGTGGTGGGCTGCTGGCCCGCAGTACCCTGGCGCAAGCCGTGGAGGCCGCCCATAGCGAGCTACTAGGCTTTGACGGCATCGCCGCGGCCACTAGCGATACCCTAACGCTGCCACCGGGCTACAAGGCCAAGGTGTTGATCAGTTGGGGCCAGCCCCTGCAGGCCAAGGGGCCGGCCTTCGACCCTAGCGGCCGGGCCAGTGCCGAGGTTCACGAGCAGCAGTTCGGGGATAACAACGACGGTATGAGCTTCTTCCCTTTCCCGGGCGAGCCGGGCCGGGCGCTGATGGCCATCAACAACGAATACACCAATTACCGTTACCTGTTCGAGCATGGCGGCCAGCCTGTTTCCAAGGCCGAGGTGCAAAAGGCCTTGGCCAATGAAGGGGTGTCGGTGATCGAAGTGCGCCAACAGGATGGCCAGTGGCAGTTTGTACAAGGCTCGCGCTACAACCGCCGCATCCATGGCAACAGCCCACTGCGCTTCAGCGGCCCGGCGGCGGGTGATGCCTTGCTTAAAACCAGCGCGGATGCCAGCGGGCTCAAGGTACTGGGCACCTTCCAGAACTGCGCCAATGGCAAGACCCCCTGGGGCACCTACCTGACCTGCGAAGAAAACTTCACGGACTGCTTCGGCAGCAGCAAGCCGGACCAAGCCCTGGACGCGGTACAAAAACGCTACGGCGTAACCCCCGCCAGCAAAGAAGTGGGCTGGCACCCGCACGATGAGCGCTTCGACATTAGCCGCAACCCCAACGAACTGAACCGCCACGGTTGGGTAGTGGAAATCGACCCCTTCGACCCTAGATCCGTGCCCGTCAAGCGTACGGCCCTGGGCCGCTTCAAGCACGAAAACGCCGCCCTGGCCGAAACCGCCGACGGCCGCGCCGTGGTGTATATGGGGGACGATGAACGCGGTGAGTTTATCTACAAGTTCATCAGCCGTGACCGCATCGACCACGCCAACCCCAAAGCCAACCGCGACCTGCTGGACCATGGCACCTTGTATGTGGCCCGCTTCGACGCCGGCGACGGTAACCCAGACCACCCCAAAGGCACCGGCCAATGGGTGCCTTTGGTGCACGGCCAGCCTGGGCTGGATGCCGCCAGTGGCTTTACCAGCCAGGCGCAGGTACTGGTGCACGCTCGCCTGGCCGCCAGCGCCCTCAAGGCCACGCGCATGGACCGCCCTGAGTGGATTGTGGTCAGCCCGCTGGATGGTCGGGTGTATTGCACCCTGACCAACAACAGCAAGCGTGGCGAAGACGGCCAGCCGGTGGGTGGCCCTAACCCCCGTGAGAAAAACGTATACGGGCAGGTGCTGCGCTGGGCCGAGCAGGCCAACGACCATGGCGCCATGGCCTTTGAGTGGGACCTGTTCGTGATCGCGGGCAACCCCACCAGCTACCCAGAAGGCGCCAAGCGTGGTTCGGCCAACGTCACGGCGCAGAACATGTTCAACAGCCCCGATGGCTTAGGCTTCGATGCCGCCGGCCGCCTATGGATACTGACCGACGGTGATACCAGCAACACCGGGGACTTTGCCGGCATGGGCAACAACCAGATGCTCACGGCCAACCCTGCTACCGGGGAAATCCGCCGCTTCATGGTAGGGCCGGTGGGCTGTGAGGTCACAGGCATCGCCTTCGCGCCAGACTACCGCACGTTGTTCGTGGGCATTCAGCACCCTGGGGAAAACGGCGGTTCGACCTTCCCCGAACACCTGCCCAACGGCAAGCCGCGCTCGTCGGTCATGGCCATTACCCGTGAGGATGGGGGCGTGATAGGCGCGTGAGCCAGGCGCGCGTGCGTTACCATGTGACGCCATACGCGCCCAGGAGCTTGCATGTCCCACCCCTTCGACACCCTCACCCCTGACCGGGTACTCGATGCCATCGAAAGCATCGGGTACCTGAGCGATGCGCGCGTGCTGGCCCTTAATAGCTATGAAAACCGCGTGTATCAAGTGGGGATCGACGACGCCGAGCCCCTGATCGCCAAGTTCTACCGCCCAGGCCGCTGGACCGACGAAGCCATTCTGGAGGAACACGCCTTCACTGCCGAACTGGCGAGTTGCGAGGTGCCCGTGGTCGCACCCCTGGTACGCGATGGGGTGAGCCTGTTCCGCCATGGGGAATTTCGCTTTGCGGTATTTCCTCGGCGCGGTGGGCGGGCGCCCGAGCCGGGAAACCTGGACCAACTCTACCGCTTGGGCCAGTTGCTGGGGCGTTTGCATGGGGTTGGCGCTAGTCGCGCATTCGTGGCCCGCGAAGCACTGACGGTGGATAACTTCGGCATTGCCTCTTTGGCCACACTGCTTGATGGCGATTTTATCCCCAAGAGCCTGTTGCCGGCGTATTCGTCCGTAGCCCGCCATTTGCTGGATAAGATCCAGGCGGCGTTCGCCACTACCCGCTTTAATAGCATTCGCCTGCATGGCGACTGCCACCCCGGCAACATCATGTGCCGGGATGAAGTGTTCCACCTGGTGGACTTGGATGACTGCCGAACGGGCCCGGCGGTCCAGGACCTGTGGATGATGTTGGCCGGTGATCGACAAGAACGCCTGGGCCAGTTGGCTGAGCTTATGGAGGGCTATCACGAGTTTCACGACTTCGACCCCCGCGAGTTGGGCCTGATCGAACCCTTGCGTGCCCTGCGTCAATTACACTACAGCGCCTGGTTGGCGCGCCGCTGGGACGACCCTGCGTTTCCCCATAGCTTCCCTTGGTTCGGCAGCGAGCGTTATTGGGGGGACCAGATCCTGACCTTGCGTGAGCAAACCGCCGCCCTCGATGAAGAGCCGCTGCGCCTGTACGGCTAATATTCCACGGGCATCAGGCCTTGACTCAAATAGGCGAACAGGCCAAGGCATGAAGCCTGTGATCATGGTCGCCTGGTGTGCGGTGCTGTTGGTTAAACCCAAAACTAAAAAGGAAATGTCATGCAAACCGCCAACCCGCGGCGAGGGTATGTATTGGGCCTTATTGCCTATATCACCTGGGGGTTGTTCCCCATTTACTTTAAAACCCTGCAAAGCGTTCCCGCCATGGAGATCATTGTCCAGCGGGTGCTGTGGTCGGCCCTGTTCGCAGGGCTCACCATTTTGGTCTGGAAGCATCCAGGCTGGTGGCGGGCACTTGTGGATAACCCCAAGCGGTTCTTGATCCTGATGGTCAGCGGTTCGCTCATTGCCTGCAATTGGCTGGTGTATGTATGGGCGGTAAACAACGGGCGCATGCTCGAAGCCAGCCTTGGGTATTACATCAACCCCTTGGTGAACGTATTGCTGGGCATGCTGCTGTTGGGCGAACGCTTGCGGCGCCTGCAGTGGGTCGCGGTAGGGCTGGCGGTGATTGGCGTGGTACAGCAACTGTGGCTGGTGGGCAGCTTGCCGTGGGTATCGCTCGTTCTGGCGCTGACCTTTGCCTTCTACGGAATCATCCGCAAGCAAGCTCCGGTACCGGCCTTGCCAGGTTTGCTGGTGGAAACCTGGCTGCTGCTGCCTTTAGCACTGGGCTGGCTATTGCTTCACGGTAGCGCGGTCACGGCACAACCATCCTTCTGGGGCACGCCTGTGAGCTTCTTGCTGATCGCCGCAGGGCCGGTGACCTTGCTGCCATTGCTGTGCTTTACCGCTGCGGCACGCAACCTGCCCTATGCCACCTTGGGGTTCTTGCAGTATGTGGCGCCCACGTTGGTACTTATCCTCGCAGTGACCTTCTACGATGAACACTTGAGCGTTGCCAATCTCACGGCCTTTGGTTTCATCTGGGCTGCGCTGGCTGTGTACAGCGTGGACGTCTGGCGCGTGCTGCGTCGTAGCGCCTGAGCATTTTTTGATCAACCTGCCGTAAGCCATACCCAACGGGGCCTACGGCAGGCTTTCCCAAGGTTATCCACAGGCTGGTCCACGCCGGTTGTGCACAAGCTCGAAAAGCTGATCATTTTTTGATCATCCGCTTGTAAGCCACGGCCCTCCTGGGCTCGCGGCGATGGCCCCCAGCTTATCCACAGGCACGTTCAAGTTTTAGATGAACAACTCACAGCTGGGCCTGAAGCTGTAGATCCACTACTAATTCATCGGCCAGGGCTTCGAAGGCATCTTGTAGCACTTCTAGATGCAAAGCGTCGGGGACGGCCAGTTGGGCCTCAGCACGAAATAACAACCCACTGCTCATAGGCGCGGGGCATACGTCGGTGGATAACTGCTCTACGTTCACGCCCTGGCTGGCAAGCACCCGGGAGATATCTCGCACAATGCCAGGCCGGTCATTGGCTGTCAGCGTAAGTACCACCCGCTTGCGCGGGTCACCCTGAGGGTTTTCACTGTGTTCCACCAATATGCGGATGCCCAACTCGCCCAAACGCTCCAAGGCGCCCACCAGGGCTGGCCGGGAAACCACTGGTACTTCCACACGCAGGATCCCCGCGAACTGCCCTGCCATGCGCGCCATGCGGCTTTCCAGCCAATTGCCGTGATGCTCTGCCACGCAGTTGGCGATTCGCTCCACTTGCCCGGCTTTGTCTTGGGCCAGCACTGTCAGCACCAGTTGTTCCACGGGTACGCTCCCTATTGAGTAAACAACGAGTATAGGCGCTGTACGTCAATTGGCTGCGCTTGTACCCCACCGTAGCCGCCGAGCCGGGCCACGCTGGCTTGCTCGCGACCGACCACGCTACCGTGTTAAGCCCGGTCGCGGCCAAGGCCGGCTGCTACGGTGTATGTTCCCGTAGCAGCCGAGCTTGCTCGCGGCCAGATCAACACGGTGCTAAGGCGGTCGCGGCCAAGGCCGGCTGCTACGGTGTGACCTGTATGTCCCGTAGCAGCCGAGCTTGCTCGCGACCAGATTCAGCACGGTGCTAAGGCGGTCGCGGCCAAGGCCGGCTGCTACGGTGTGGCCTATATATTCCCGTAGCAGCCGAGCTTGCTCGCGACCAGACTCAACACGATGCCGAGGCGGTCGCGGCCAAGGCCGGCTGCTACGGGCAAGGTGTGCAAGCCGCAGGCTTTACGCCAGGCAATAAAAAACGGGGCCCAAGGGCCCCGTTTTTTATTGCCTGTAATGCTTACAACAGCGGCAGGGTGTAGCTTACGATCAGGCGGTTTTGGTCCTGGTCGGCTTCAGTCGTGCCCGCGGCGTTGGTGCGGAAGCTGCCGTTGCGCCAGCCCAGGCCGACGCCCTTAAAGGTACCGCCCTGAACCACATAGTCCAAAGCGAAGTCACGTTCCCATTCGGTGCTGCTACCAACGCTAGCGGCTTCGAAACCAGAACCTTTGAGGTAGGTGACCGAAGCGGTCAGGCCAGGTACGCCGATGGTGCTGAAGTTATAAGCGTACTGCGCGAAGCGGGTTTTCTCCCCGGCCCGAATGAAGCTGCTGACTAAACGGTCGGTGAACAGGTAGTAGCTTGCGCCACCAGCACCTTCGTTCGGCAGACTGCCTTGGTTCAACTGAATGAAGTTGCTGTCATCCGATACGCTCTGGTAACCGGCGGTAAACGCATGGCCACCCAGGCTATAGGTGAAGATCGCGCTCCAGGTATCGTTATCGATCTTACCCTTGGTGCTGGTATAGCCGCTGGTACCGTAACCGTGGGCACGGCCATAGACCGAGTCGTTGGCGCCGTCAGCGTCGGTTTTGAAGTAGCGCAGGTCAGTCTTGAAGGACTGGTCCTTGCTGATCGGGTACACGTGTACCAGGCCGGCGAAGTGCTGCTTGTAATAGTCTTCCAAGTTGGCGTAGTAGTACTGCACGGTCAGCTGGTCGTTGACCTGATAGTCCGCGCCGCCGAACCAAAACTCGTTGCTTTCTTGAGTAGCACCATTCACGGACAGGCCGGTCCGGTTGCTGGAGGCACGGCCCACGGCATGCTCAAGGCGGCCGGCAACCACTTTAAGGTGGTCGATTTCGTTGAAGTTGATCATGCCGCCTTCGAAGGTCTGGGGCAGCAGACGACCGTCGTTGGACACCAGAATCGGCAGCTTGGGCTGCAGATTGCCGTAGCGGAATTCGGTTTTGGAGAAGCGCGCCTTGGCGGTAGCACCGGCACGGGTCCAGGAATCAACCGGGTCACCGTTGCTTTCCGACGGGATCATGCCGCTGCCCTGATGGCGGCCCGAGCCGCTGTCCAAGGTCACACCCACCAACGCCTGAGCATCGAGGCCAAAGCCTACGGTACCCTCGGTGAAGCCAGACTTGTAGTCCAGAATAAAGCCCTGGCCCCACTCTTCCACCTTGCTTCCAGCGTTAGAAACTTGGTCACGGTAATCATTATTGAAGTAAAAATTACGCGTAGACAACGTGGCTTTGCTGTCCTTGATGAAGTCAGCATAGGCCAGCGAAGGCAGGCACAAGCCGGCGCTTAAAGCAGCCAGCGCGCCAAGAGTGGCCTTGGTAGTAACGGTCATTTGGTGCTCCCCATTTGTGTTTCTAATTTTTGCGGGAGCATAGATATCAGTAGCGACACGCCCTTGCAACGGTGCGTTACAGGGGCGGTAATAAAAGTTCCGTAACAAATTTGCCATTTTTTGAGCCGTTTTTACGTCACCAATGCCGGCCCTTAAGCTTTAACCCTTAGTAACGGCCTGAATTTTCACTATTTTTTCACGAAATCCATCGCATTGAGCGCAAGTTTTTAGCGAATTAATCATGGCAGAGTCTATAACTAAACAGTCTAAAAAAAATTCAATTTATTCTAGAAATGTTGAACCAAAATAGCCTTTCATTAGCGTATGCCAAGCTCTTTACGTGCCAACTCAACCAGTTGATAGGCATCAATGGGCTTGAGTAGAAAGTCCACTACGCTCAGGTGCATGGCTTCTATGGCGTCCCTTACCCCGGCATCGCCGGAGATAATGACGATCGGCAGCGCTGCCCGTACCGACCCTCGTATCCGCCGAATCAGGTCCAGCCCCGAGGCCGGCGTCATACGCAGGTCAGTAATCAACAGCCCCAGTGTGCGATCCTCAAGCAACAGGTCGAACGCCGTATCACCGTCGCTAGCCGTGCGGCAGCCGAGGCCATGCAGCTTCAACACTTCGGCGATCAGCGCCCGGCAGTCGGGGTCATCGTCGACCACCAACACCCGCAAAGGCGCCAAACTGGGCACCAGTAGTAACTCGTTTAGCGCCTCGCGTTCCTCGTCGCTGAGGATATCCAGGTCAGACATGGTAATGGCCATCCTTTACCGTCGAACACATGCGCCGTGGGCATCGGTGAGATGCCATGGCTACGCGGTTGGCTCTCTAAGGTGCATCATAGTTCCAGAGTTGCCAACGCAAATAACCGATACGGCTCAGGCGACGGGTCAAGGGCAAGTTGGGGAGCCACCCTTCACACCTTAGTAGGCGATCGTTGAAAAAGCATTACGCGTATAGGTGACTCAGCACTCAGGCTGGCCGGCTGTATAGCGCCGGGCCGGGTTCACCGACGCGCCAAACTCACGCAACCCTTTGGCCCCGATCAGCAGCGGGTAGTTAAAGCTGCTGCGGTCGGTCAGGTTAACCTCGATGGTGCGCTTTACTTCCCCTAGGCACATGTCCAGGTCGATCACCGGGCGATGAGCCACTTCTACGTTCTCTTCTTCACCGTCGTTTTCATCGGCGCGGCTTTTGATCCGGCTCATGCGCGATACCTTATGCTCGAACACCTTGCCGTCGGCGTCCCGCGTGGCCAGCTCGAAGCGCACCCAATCCTCGCCATTGCGCGTAAAGGTTTGAATATTACGGGCTGACAGCGACGCAGTCAGGGCACCGGTGTCCATCTTGGCCTTGAGGGTTTGGCCGATCTCCGGGAGCTTGAAGTACTCGTACCGGCCATACAGGGTAGGCTCGGCCGCCAGGGCGGGAATCGACAACAATGACAAGAGCGCAAGAACAGCTTTCACGTAGGAGGGTTCCTTGTTGGGGGCACCCGCATTAGAGGCCGGCGCCCAGATGAGTTCGCCAAACCTAAGGTAAGGCCAAGCTACCGGGAAAAGCATAAAACTTTCGTGAAGTCCCGCTCAGCCGGCCAAATTTGGCGCAGGTACCCTGGGGCTTTATCATTGCCAGCCCAACCCTGCATATGAGTGTTTCCATGCTTCGCCTGCTTAACGGCTGCCTCACTGGCTCGCTGCTGCTGCTCAATACGCTGGTGCTTGTGGGCCCGCTGATTCTGTTGGCCTTGCTCAAGCTGGTAGCGCCTATACGCCTGCGAGACCGTGCCTCGCGCGCGGTGATGTGGATCGCCGAAACCTGGGCGGAAATAGACAAGGCCATTTTTGCCCTCTGTACCCCTACCCGCTGGGACATCCGCGGGCTCGAAGCCTTGCACCTGGACGCCTCTTACCTGGTGGTGAGCAATCACCAATCGTGGGTGGACATTCCGGCGCTGATCCAGGCGTTCAACCGGCGCGCGCCCTTCTTTAAGTTCTTCCTCAAAAAAGAGCTGATCTGGGTGCCCTTGCTGGGCCTGGCCTGGTGGGGGCTGGATTACCCCTTTATGAAGCGCTACAGCAAAGCCTTTTTGGAAAAACACCCGCACCTGCGGGGGAAGGATCTGGAAATCACCCGCAAAGCCTGTGAGCTGTTCAAGCGCCAGCCGGTCACCGTGGTGAACTACCTGGAAGGCACACGCTTTACCCAGGCCAAGCATGACCAGCAAGCCTCGCCTTTCCGCCACCTGCTTAAGCCCAAGGCCGGCGGTGTGGCCTTCGTGCTGGCGGCCATGGGCGCGCAGCTCAATCAGCTGCTGGATGTGACCGTGGTGTACCCAGGTAAACGCATACCTGGGTTCTGGGATTTGCTCTGTGGCCGGGTAAGCACGGTGATCGTGGATATTCAATCTCGCCCTATCGACCCGGCGCTGGTACAGGGTGACTATGAAAACGACCCGGCCTTTCGCCAACAGGTGCAGGCCTGGGTTAACCAGCTATGGGCCGAAAAGGACGCCCGCATTGAGGCCTTGCGGGCGCAGCACGGCTAAAGCCGTTTACTTGCCAGTGCCCCACACCGAGGCCAGGCTTGAAAGGGCCGAGCCCGTGGCGCCTTGTTGGCCCAGGTACTGAAGAATGATGGGCGCGAACTGGCTGACCATGCCGCTGTTCATGCCCAGCTGGCTAAAGGCGCTGTTCATGTCCTGGGTGGTTTTTACATTGCTCAGGGCATTGTTCAAGGCGTTCACCTTGTTGCTATCCGCCTTGCCCATCAGCCCACTCAAGCCTACCAGCCCGCCCAGGGCATTGCTGCCAGAGAGTTTGTCCAACCCCGGCACGGATTTGCTCAGCTCGGTGTATTGCGCCTGGGGCAACTGGTGCTTGGCCAGCCCCAGCATGGCCCCGGTGCCGCCGATGGCCTGCTCAGGGGTGATGTTCAGCTGCTTGCCCAAGGTATTGAGCAACCCTGCTGCCTGAGGCGCTGCAGTGACTGGCGCGCCATTTTGTTTACCATTCTGCAAGGTCGCCGCGGCGTTTACCGCGTCGTTAAGGTTGAACGCCATGGCCTGCCCGGCCATCAGGGTGAACGACAGGGCCAGCAGGCTTGGGGAGATGCGCATCGGTACTGCTCCAGCAAATAAACGTTCTGCATTGGACGCGGCCGGGCCGAAGGGTTCAACCTGTGGAGAAACAATCCAAACTTGGGGTGAAACGTCTTAACAACCAGACGAGGTCAGTTTTCCTGGTCAAGGCCTAGATCGTCAGCCTGTTGCGCCCTAGCGTTTTAATAGGTTTACAAAAATCAATAAGCTTGCTTTTCTGACAGCCGATTTCTGACTTAATATCGGTGCCCCACCTTTCAACACTTCAACTCCTTGATACCTACTCAAAGCCTTACTCCCGCCGGATGAACCACTATGAAAGCCCAGCTTCTTGCGTGCAACCATGATTCCTCTGTGACTTATTCGCTGCCATCAGCTAAAAAAATTTTCACGCACAACTACTCCCCATTTGGCTTCCTGCCTGCCATGGCTCGAAAAATGGCCTTTACAGGTGAACATAGGGAATACGGCAACGGATACTACTGCCTGGGCAATGGTAAACGAACCTACTCTCCAACATTGATGCGCTTCATACAACCAGATGGACTTAGCCCCTTCGAACCCAATTGCTCAAATAGTTATAACTATGCATTAATGGACCCGATAAATTATCATGACAGGACAGGCGAAACACCCCAGCCTTTCAAATTATTGGCTTCCATGCTTGATGACTTTCCGAAGTTCCTAAGTCCAAAAGCCGGGAATATCTACGACAAGAAGGTAGTTTCTCAAGGTGTCACCATATTTACTACTCCTAGCAAAGGAGGCCCCGTACTCAATATTCAGGCACATGGCGGATTACGCAATGGCGAAACATACATAAGGATTAATAAAAAACGCACCGACGCCCAGGCATTACATGGTTTACTGGTGAACTCAGGCATTGAGTTCAACCATTACAGCTCAGCAAGAACCATAATATGTTACTCCGGTCAGACTTCAGCTTCGGGAAATTCAATAGGACAAACGATAGCAGACCTGACCAGACTGAAAACCAAATCATACATCGGAACAGTTGATAGCGTACATCTGAACCCTCAGAAGCTTAGGAAGATAGCACCTGATATAGGTAGCAGATTTTCCAGCAGAGCTCAGCGGAAAAAAATTTTTGTAATCAAAAAATCTTACGCCGAGGATGGACTTCCTGATATTTCATATCAGCCCGTTTATTTTACGCCTCGTTAACGTCGGAAACACCATAAGGAAGCACCGTGAAAAATTATTAGCTATACGCATGAAGTAATTATGCAAACAAACCACTATTTATTTGGCGCGTCTCATCAACAGTGCTCTGACGGCATTCTGCAAACTGGCCGAGGTGGTCGTGATCACTACGAAGGCTTCAACAATTATTATGTAATTAATAGGGGTTAAACCCGACCGAGCCAACATGTTGTTGCTTTGCCTAGGTCGGGTCGCTTGCTATTGGCGCTTATAGTCCCTACGCCGCGCTAAACAACTTATGCGGATCAATCACAAACTTCTTCGGCACGCCCGCATCGAATTCCCCATACCCTTGGGGCGCCTGATCCAGGTTAATTACCTGTACCCCTACTACCTCGGCGATATTGATGCGGTCCCACATAATGGCCTGCATCAACTGACGGTTGTATTTCATGACCGGGGTTTGGCCGGTGTGGAAGCTGTGGGACTTGGCCCAGCCCAGGCCGAAGCGGATGCTCAGCGCACCGACCTTGGCGGCGGCGTCCTTGGCGCCGGGGTCTTCGGTGACATACAGCCCTGGGATGCCAATTTTCCCAGCCACGCGGGTCACTTGCATCAGGGAGTTGAGCACGGTGGCGGGCGCCTCGTGTTGGGCGCCGGAGTGGCCGTGGCCGCGGGCTTCGAAGCCAACGGCGTCGACGGCGCAATCCACTTCTGGCTCGCCCAACAGGCTGGCGATCTGTTCATGCAGCGGGGTGTCCTGGGACAGGTCGGCGATCTCAAAGCCTACTGATTTGGCATGCGCTAACCGGGTGGGGTTTACGTCACCTACGATCACCACGGCCGCGCCCAAGAGGCGTGCCGAGGCAGCGGCCGCCAGGCCGACGGGGCCAGCGCCTGCCACGTACACAGTGCTGCCGGGGCCTACACCTGCCGTGACGGCGCCGTGGTAGCCGGTGGGCAGAATGTCCGACAGGCAGGTAAGGTCTCGGATTTTCTCCATGGCTTTGTCACGATTGGGTAGCTTGAGCAGGTTGAAGTCTGCATAAGGCACCAGCACGTACTCGGCTTGGCCACCGGTCCAGTCGCCCATGTCCACATAGCCATAGGCGCCACCGGCTCGCGCAGGGTTCACGGTCAGGCACACGCCGGTGTGTTGCTCCTTGCACGAGCGGCAGCGCCCGCAAGCCACGTTAAAGGGCACGGACACCAGGTCGCCGATTTGCAGGTGCTCCACGTCGCTGCCCTTTTCGATCACCTCGCCGGTGATTTCATGGCCCAGCACCAGCCCCACTTGGGCGGTGGTACGGCCACGGACCATGTGCTGGTCCGAGCCACAGATGTTGGTAGACACCACCCGTAGAATCACCCCGTGCTCGATCTTGCGCCCGCGCGGGTCCTGCATCTTCGGGTAAGCAATGTTCCGCACCTCGACCTTACCGGCCCCTAGGTACACCACGCCACGATTGTCAGCCATGTTCGTTCACCTCTAGTTGTTGTTGTTTTTAGCGGTAGGTGCTGGCGAAGCCTGCGAATCGGCTACCACCCTTTACCGCGTGGTAGTCGGTTCGCGAGCTGTGTTCGCGCCTACGGTTTGACGCTAAAGCACGACCGTGCGGTTTGCGTTGAGAAATACCCTCCGCTCGATGTGGTAGCCCACCGCGCGGGCCAGGGTCAGGCATTCGATGTCGCGGCCTTTGGCAACCAGGTCTTCGGCATAGTGGGCATGGTCTACCGCTTCCACGCCCTGGGCGATGATGGGCCCTTCGTCCAGGTCGTTGTTAATGTAGTGCGCCGTGGCGCCCACCAGTTTCACGCCCTTGTTATAGGCCTGGTGATAGGGCTTGGCGCCCTTGAACCCTGGCAGCAGGGAGTGGTGAATATTGATGGCCCAGCCATCCAGGCGGCGGCACAGTTCCGGTGACAGCACCTGCATATAGCGGGCGAGGATAACCAGCTCTGCGCCTGTGGCGTCGACCACGTCCATCACCTTGCGCTCTTGCGCCGGCTTGTCGGCAGGGTCGAGGGGGAAATGGTGGTAATCAATGCCGTGCCAGCGCGCCAGGGGTTCGAGGTTTGGGTGGTTGGAAACCACCGCCATCACGTCCATGGGCAACTGGCCAATGCGCTGGCGGTAGAGCAAGTCGTTTAGGCAGTGATCGGCTTTGGACACCATGATCACTACCTTGGGCCGGTATTGCGGGGCGGTAAGCTCGAAGCGCATGCCAAAGCCCTCTACCCGCTCGGCCAACCCTGCCCTGAAGCCTTGCTCGTCGAAACCCTCTGGCTGGCGAAACTCCACGCGAATGAAAAACCGCGCCGAGAGCCTGTCATCGAAAGAATGATGCTCGGTAACGTAACAACCCTGCTCGAACAGGTAGCGGGTCACCGCATCCACCGTGCCAAGCCGGCTGGGGCAGTCGGCAGCGAGAATCCAGGTATCAAGGGCACGGCTCATGGTGTTCTCCAATTAAAAACCCGTAGGAGCGAGCGATAGCTCGCGAATTGGGTAGATCAGTTGTTCGCGAGCTGGCGCTCGCTCCTACAGAGGCATAAGCCAGTCATTCCACCACAGCTAGCCCATACTCAGCACTGGCGTCCTGCAACCACAGCCACCAGTAATCGGCAAAGCTGCGGCGGATCACCAGCTCCCAGGTGTCTTCGGCCATGTGCCGAATGACCAGCTGAGACTTGGCGAACACGGTGCCAACGGCCTTACCCACGGGGAAGTTATCGGGGTGTACGTCGTAGCTGGTGGACTTCATCAGCAACTCGCGCACCTTAGGGCCCCTAAGCTCCAGCACGCTTTGCCCGCCACTGACGTTGACCACCTGAATGTGCTGCCCGGCCAGGGCTTCGCGCAGGCGCTGTTCGGCTTCGAATTCTTCGCCACGGGGGCAGATAAACAGCCACTCATCCGGGCCCAGCCATTGCAGTGTGGTATCGCCACTGCCCACCACGGTCAGTGCCGTGGGCAACTCCAAACCCAGCACCTTATGCACGCCGCCAGCAAAGGCCGCGTCATGGCCATCGCCGCGCAGCGTGAGGTGGCCCAGCAAGGCTTTCTCACGCAAGGTAATGCCGGCACCCGCGGGGCCTCTGCCAGCCAAGCTCGACAAGCCGGCATGGTGCAGCGGGGACTCAGCGGGTACCGCGCCCTGGGGGCGCTGTTGGTAAACGTTGGCTGTGCTCATGTCATCGCCCTTCAAAACAGGAATGGTGGCCGCGGTCGGTCATAGGTTCTGGCGCTCGCCTTTAGGGTCCACGAATACCGAGGCGCAAATCTCTGCCTCGATGGCGCTGCCGTCGGCCATGGGCGCCCACACCTTCTCACCCATGCGCTTAAGCCCGCCCTTGACCACCGCCATGGCGAAGGAACGGCCCAGGGTGGGGCTCATGTAGCTGGAGGTCACATGGCCAACCATGTCCATGGGGATGGGCTGCTTGGGGTCGAATACCAGTTGCGCGCCTTCGGGTAGTACGCGGTTCGGGTCCACCGGCTTGAGCCCTACCAGTTGCTTGCGGTTCTCCCGCAAGGAGTCTTCGCGGTTCATGCCGCGCCAGCCGATCCAAGAGAAGGCTTTGCTACGGCCCACGCACCAGCCCATGTTGAGGTCGTCCGGGGTCACCGAACCGTCAGTGTCCTGGCCCACGATGATAAAGCCCTTCTCGGCGCGCAGAACGTGCATGGTCTCGGTGCCGTAAGGGGTGAGGTTGTAAGCTTTACCGGCCTCGGCGATGGCTTCGAGTACGCCCATGGCGTAATCGGCCTGGATGTTCACCTCGTAGGAAAGCTCGCCGGTGAAGGAAATCCGGAACACCCGCGCTGGAACGCCTGCCACCGTGCCTTCCTGCCAGGTCATAAAGGGGAAGGCGTCTTTATCCAGGTTGATATCGGTGACCTGGCTCAACAGTCTGCGGCTATTAGGGCCTGAGAGCGTGAGCGTGGCCCAGTGATCCGTAACCGACGTGAAATACACCTTTAGGTCTGGCCATTCGGTCTGGTGGTACAGCTCCAGCCACTGCAGCACGCGGGCAGCGCCGCCGGTGGTGGTGGTCATCAGGAAGTGATTATCGGCAAGGCAGGCGGTCACACCGTCGTCGAAGACCATGCCGTCTTCCTTGCACATCAGCCCATAGCGCGCCTTGCCCACGTCCAGCTTGGTCCAGGCGTTGGTGTACACGCGGTTGAGGAATTCCCGGGCATCCGGCCCTTGGATGTCGATCTTGCCCAGGGTGGAGGCATCCAGCAGGCCCACGCTTTCGCGCACGGCTTTGCATTCGCGCAGTACCGCCGTATGCAGGCTCTCGCCGGTGCGGGGGAAATACCAGGGCCGCTTCCATTGGCCTACGTCTTCGAATTCGGCGCCTTGCTTCACATGCCAGGCATGCAGCGCGGTAAAGCGCACCGGCTCGAACAGGTGGCCACAATGGCGCCCGGCCACGGCGCCAAAGGTCACCGGGGTGTAATTGGGGCGGAACATCGTGGTGCCCATCTCGGGAATGCTGATACCCCGGCTGCGCGCGGCGATAGCTAGCCCGTTGATATTGCCCAGCTTGCCCTGATCGGTGCCGAAGCCCAAGGCGGTGTAGCGCTTCACGTGCTCCACCGACTCGAAACCTTCGCGGGTCGCTAGCTCGATACCCGCGGCGGTCACGTCGTTTTGCATGTCCACGAACTGTTTAGGCGCACGAGCGCTGGGCCGGTCGTGGGGCACTTGGAAGAGCGCTAGGGTCGCTTCTTCGGCAACGGTGCGCACGGCTGGCACCACACCCTCGACGATCTTGAACCCCCCTTCTGCCGCTGCCCGCGCCCCACCTTCGAAGCCATCGGCCAAGGCATCGGCCAGGCTGAACACGCCGTTGATGCCACCTACGCACACGCGCTTCTGGGGCGCTTCGCTAGGCACGAAGCCGAGAATGTCTTCACGCCATACAGGCCGCCCACCCAAGTGCGAGGCCAGGTGCACTACTGGGCTATAGCCACCGGAGCTGACGATCAGGTCGCAATCGAGCCACTCGCCGTTGCTCAATACCTTCATGGCCTTGGTATCGATGGCCGCTACCCGGGCACCACTCACACGCTTGATGCCACGGGCCTCGATGACCGCGCTGCCGGTCAGAATGCGCACGCCCCGGGCGCGGGCTTCTTCCACCAGCGCGCCACGTGGGTTAGGCCGGGCATCAGCCACCCCTACAACGATGAGGCCTGCGTCGATCCAGTCCAGCACCACGCGGTAGGCATGGTCGTTGTTGGTAGAGAGCACCAGTTTCTTGCCCGGCGCTACACCGTAACGGCGCAGGTATACCGACACGGCACCGGCGAGCATATTGCCCGGTACGTCGTTATTGCCATACACCAAGGGGCGCTCGTGGGTGCCGGTGGCCAGTACTACCCGGCCCGCGCGCACCCGATGCACCCGCTGGCGCACCAGGCTGATCGGCGCACGGTCACCCAGGTGGTCAGTCAGGCGCTGGTGAATGGTGAGGAAGTTATGATCGTGGTAGCCGTTGACCGTGGCCCGCGGCAGCAAGGTCACCCCAGGCAGCTCGGCCAACTCGGCAACAACCTTGGCTACCCATTCGCTGGCCGGTTGGCCATCGAGGGTTTCCCGGGTGTCCAGCAGGCAACCGCCGAACTCTTCCTGCTCGTCCGCCACGATCACCCGGGCACCACTGCGCGCGGCGGCCAAGGCAGCGGCCAGGCCAGCAGGCCCCGCGCCTACCACCAGCACATCGCAATGCTGGTTCATGTAGTCGTAGCTGTCGGGGTCGTTCTCGGTGGGTGAACGGCCCAGGCCCGCCGCCTTGCGAATGTACTTTTCGTACGTCATCCAGAAAGACTTAGGGTACATAAAGGTCTTGTAGTAGAAGCCTGGCGGCATCAGCTTGCCGCCTACCTTGCCCAGTATGCCCATCATGTCGCTGTTGACGTTCGGCCAGCCGTTGGTGCTGGTGGCCACCAGGCCGTTGTACAGCGCCTGCTGGGTGGCCCGCACGTTAGGGATCTGGGTCGCTTCGGTAGAGCCGATCTGCAGCACGGCATTGGGCTCTTCGGCGCCCGCGGCCACGATGCCGCGCGGCCTTGAGTACTTGAAGCTACGGCCGAGAATGTCCACCCCATTGGCCAGCAGGGCCGACGCCAGGGTATCGCCCTCGAAGCCTGCGTAGGTTTGCCCGTTGAAGGTGAACGAGAGTGTTTTGGCGCGATCGATGCGGCCGCCCGTGGGCAAGCGATTGACTTGGCTCATGCTATTCCTCCCGCGCCGCGCTTTCAGGTACGGCCGCCATTGGCTTGGCGGTGACCTGTGGCTGCTCGCCAATCTTGTAGGTTTCGAAAATCTCGTAGGTCACGGTGTCGCGGGTTACGTTGAAGTATTGGCGGCAGCCGGCGGTGTGGTCCCACAGTTCGTGGTGAATGCCTCGGGGGTTGTCGCGGAAGAACATGTACTCGCCCCACTCGGCATCCGAGCAGGCAGCAGGGTCCAGGGGCCGGGGAATGTGCGCCTGGCCAGCAGGATGAAACTCTTCTTCGGAGCGCAGTTCGCCGCAATGGGGACAGAAGATCTGCAACATAGGGTGGGCCTCCTGTTAGTGGGCGACAGCGGCGGCGCCGTGCTCGTCGATCAGCGCCCCGGTGTGGAAGCGGTCGATGGAAAACGGCTTGGCCAGCGGGTGCATTTCGCCCTTGGCCAAGCTGGCGGCGAACACGTTACCCGAGCCCGGCGTGGCCTTGAACCCGCCGGTGCCCCAACCGCAGTTGAAGAACAGGTTGGTCACAGGGGTTTTGGAAATGATCGGGCAGGCGTCGGGGCAGGTGTCGACGATGCCGCCCCATTGGCGGTTCATGCGCACCCGCGACAACACTGGGAACATCTCCACAATGGCCTGCAAGGTGTGTTCGATCACCGGATATGAACCGCGCTGGCCATAACCGAGCCAGCTGTCGATCCCCGCGCCTATGACCAGGTCGCCTTTGTCGGACTGGCTGATGTAGCCGTGTACGGCATTACTCATGATCACGCTGTCGATGATCGGCTTGAGGGGTTCGGACACCAGCGCCTGCAACGGGTGGGATTCGAGCGGCAGGCGGAAGCCCGCCAGGCGGGCCATATGCCCGGAGTTGCCTGCGGTAACCACACCCACACGCTTGGCGCCGATAAAGCCTTTATTGGTCTCCACGCCAGTGACGGTGTTGTTCTCTTTGCGAAAACCGATCACTTCGGTTTCTTGAATCAAGTGCACACCCAAGGCATCGGCGGCCCGGGCATAACCCCAGGCCACGGCGTCATGTCGGGCCACGCCGCCACGGCGCTGCACTGTCGCGCCCAGCACAGGATAGCGGGTGTTTTTCGAACAATCCAGGTAAGGAATTTCTTCAGCCACTTGAGCGGTGTTAAGCAATTCGCCATCCACGCCATTAAGGCGGTTGGCGCTTACCCGTCGCTCCGAATCGCGAATGTCCTGCAAGGTGTGGCACAGGTTGTAGACCCCGCGCTGGGAAAACATCACGTTGTAGTTGATGTCTTGAGACAGCCCTTCCCAGAGCTTCATGGCGTGTTCGTACAAGCGGGCGGATTCATCCCACAGGTAGTTGGAGCGCACAATGGTGGTGTTGCGGGCGGTGTTACCGCCACCCAGCCAGCCTTTTTCGATCACGGCCACATTGGTGATGCCGTGCTCCTTGGCCAGGTAGTAAGCCGTGGCCAGCCCGTGGCCGCCACCGCCCACGATCACCACGTCGTAGACGGGTTTGGGCGTGGGCGTGCGCCACATGCGCTGCCAGTTTTCGTGGTGGCTGAGGGAGTGCTTGAGAAGGCCAAAGCCTGAATAGCGCTGCATGATCGGTACTCCAGCTCAGCGGTAAACCGGGAATTCGGCGCACAGTTGGGTGACCTCGGCGGCGATGGTGGCCTCCAGGTCAGTGTTGCCGAGGTTGTCGAGAAGGTCGCATATCCAGCCTGCCAGCCTTTGGCACTGTTCCACCTTGAAGCCACGGGTGGTCACCGCTGGGGTGCCGATGCGCAGGCCAGACGTCACGAACGGTGACTGCGGGTCATTAGGCACGGCGTTCTTGTTCACGGTGATATGGGCACGCCCCAAGGCGGCGTCGGCGGCCTTGCCGGTGAGCCCCTGGCGGATCAGGCTGACCAGGAACAAATGGTTATCGGTGCCACCCGAAATGACATCGTAGCCGCGCTCGATAAAGACCCCGGCCATAGCCTGAGCGTTGTCGATCACCTGCTGCTGGTAGGCCTTAAAGCCTGGCTCCAGCGCTTCCTTGAAGCACACGGCCTTGGCGGCGATCACATGCATCAGCGGGCCGCCCTGGCCACCAGGGAATACCGCGGCGTTGAGTTTCTTTTCCAGCGCTTCGTTGGCTCGCGCCAGGATCAGCCCACCCCGAGGCCCGCGCAGGGTTTTGTGGGTGGTGGTGGTCACCACGTCGGCATAGGGCAAGGGGTTGGGGTACAGCCCTGCCGCCACCAGGCCGGCCACATGGGCCATGTCCACGAACAGGTACGCCCCTACCTTGTCGGCAATCGCCCTAAAGCGTGGGAAATCCAAGGTTTTGGAGTAGGCAGAAAAGCCCGCGATGATCATCTTTGGCTTGCACTCCACCGCCAGGCGCTCGACTTCGTCGTAGTCGATCAGCCCGGTGGCCGTGTCGATACCATATTGCACGGCGTTGTACAGCTTGCCCGAGAAGCTCACCTTGGCACCGTGGGTCAGGTGCCCGCCATGGGCCAGGCTCATGCCCAACACGGTGTCGCCCGCCTGCAACAGCGCCAGGTACACGGCGGCATTGGCCTGGGAACCCGAGTGGGGCTGCACATTGGCATAGCCTGCGCCGAACAATTCCTTGGCGCGGTCGATGGCCAGTTGCTCTACTTGGTCTACGTATTCGCAACCACCGTAGTAACGCTTGCCGGGGTAGCCTTCGGCGTACTTGTTGGTCAGGCCGCTGCCCTGGGCTTGCATCACCCGCTTGCTGGTGTAGTTCTCCGACGCGATCAGCTCGATATGGTCTTCCTGCCGCTGCTCCTCGGCATTGATCGCCGCCAGCAGTGCATCGTCATATCCCTGAATCTGGTCTTGCTTGCTGAACATCGCGGATCTCCCAGCGCGAGCGGCGCCTTGTTGTCGGTGCAATGACAACGATGGTAGGGCCGGGCCCAATGCGCCAGATGCCTATGGGCGCCACGCAGCGGCGCGATTACGACAAAGGGGGGCTTGCCTGCATCAACCGATAAATACGATAGGTCGCCAACACACTGATACCAATCGCCAGGGCCATCAGCATCGAGACCATGGAAGTGCGCTCACCCATGGCATACAGGGCCAGCCCTACCATTGGGAGTACGGCTTGATTCATTAGCGTCATCAACGAGGACACCCCAGCCAGACGGTGGGTTGGCACAAGGCGGATGCGCAGGTTGCGAGTGAAGTTGAAGACAAATACCTTCCCGCCCACGTTTATGGCATGAAGCGCTAGAAAACCTACCAAATGGCCCTGTGCGGCAATCATCAAGGCACTAGCCGTACTGGTAATCAGCGCAGCACTTACAAACAACCGCACGGGGGTAGCGGCCTGGGCAAAGCGTGGGTACAGCAACGTCGCTGCCACGCCACACAATCCCGCACAGATATCTACAAAGGCGAAATACTCGACAGGCAGTTGCATGGCACGGTCGATCAAGGCTACCGCGCTGGCCTCCACCAACCCATCAAAGGCATTGTTGCCGACCGCCAACATCACCGAAGCCAACAGCAAGGGCGTAAGCAAAATCAGCCTTACATTGCCGACGCTGGCTGGTTCGCCACTTATGGGCTCAATGTGCGGGTTTTTGGGTATGGAACGGCTAAAGAAATAACAACCTCCATTGATGGCGTACATCACCGCAGCCACGCTCAACAAACTCACAGCACCTGCCGTGAACCCAATAAAACCCAGTAGCGGCCCTGCCACCATCGCTAATTGGTCGACCCGGCACAGTAAATTGAAGTCGCGGTCTATGGCCTTGCTCGCCAGGGCGATCATCTTTTCGTAGGCAATCAAACTTTGCGCATTGCCGATGGCTACCAGCCCACTCAAAACCCCACCTGCCAAGGTCACTACAAGGGGCTTGGGTTCACTCAAGAGTACAGCTATCGCCCCCACGCACCCACTTAGCTTGGCCGCGTCAGATACGACAGAAACCAATCTCACGCCCCAGCGGTCAATGGCTGCGCCGACCAAAGGCGAAATGACAATACGCGGTAGCCAGGCCATAGCAAATGTAAGGCCTGACAGTGCCAAGCTGCCGGTGAGGGCATAGATCATCACGGGGATAAGAAATACGAGCAGCGCGTCGGCAGTGAGCACTAGGAATAACAGTGTGGAAAGCGTCGTGCTCATGGGAGGCTACTTTTAGGTTTTATCAACGCTAACCGCTAACCAATGGACGGCGGAAACGCTGTAGGGCGTTTCCCAAGAAGACTGGGGAATTTTCCCAAAGTCTGCCTTCGCCATTACCTGAGCTCAAACGAATGTAGTCCGGGTGACGTTAGCTAACGCTTCGCTGCCCTCACCCATACCCCTATCCCCCCACCCGGCGTACAGTAGCCGGGTCAACGATTAGGGAAATCTCATGCACGACAAAACCCAACAGTTCGCCAGCGATAACTACTCGGGCATCTGCCCCGAAGCGTGGGCAGCGATGGAGGCCGCCAACCAAGGCCATCAGCGCGCCTATGGCGAAGATGACTGGACGGCGCGAGCGTCGGACCATTTTCGGCGCCTGTTCGAGACTGAGTGTGAAGTGTTCTTTGCCTTCAACGGCACGGCGGCGAACTCGTTGGCGCTGTCGGCGTTGTGCCAGAGCTATCACAGCGTAATCTGCTCGGACACGGCCCATGTGGAAACCGATGAATGCGGCGCGCCGGAGTTTTTCTCCAACGGCTCCAAGTTGCTGACCGCCCGCAGCGAGGCCGGCAAGCTCACGCCCGAGGCCATCCGCGAGGTGGCCCTAAAGCGCCAGGACATCCACTACCCCAAGCCGCGGGTCGTCACCCTTACCCAAGCTACCGAGGTGGGTACGCTGTATCACCCGACCGAGCTGCAAGCCATCAGCGCCACCTGCAAGGAACTGGGCCTGAGCCTGCATATGGATGGCGCCCGTTTCGCCAACGCCTGTGCGTCCCTAGGTTGCAGCCCGGCGCAGTTGACCTGGAAGTCCGGCGTGGATGTGCTGTGCTTTGGCGGTACCAAGAACGGCATGGCAGTGGGTGAAGCGATTCTGTTCTTCCGCAAGGCGCTGGCCGAGGACTTCGACTACCGCTGCAAGCAGGCCGGGCAACTGGCGTCGAAGATGCGCTTTTTGTCCGCCCCTTGGGTTGGCCTGCTGGAGAACGACGCCTGGCTACGCCATGCGCAACATGCCAATGCCTGCGCGCGCCTGCTGGCCGACCTGGTACAGGGCATCCCAGGGGTGAGCCTGATGTTCCCGGTGGAGGCCAACGGGGTGTTCCTGACCATGCCGGAGCCTGCCATCGCAGCCCTGCGCAACCAAGGCTGGCGGTTTTATACCTTCATTGGCGGCGGGGCGCGCTTTATGTGCTCGTGGGACACCCGTGAAACCCGTGTGCGGGAATTGGCGGAGGCGATCAGGGAAGTAGTCGGCGCGTCTACGCGGTAAGGGTGAAGCTGTAATGATCGTAGCAGCCGACCTTGGCCGCGATCGGGTTCAATACCCTGGTATGACCAGGGCCCCGTAGCAGCCGGCCTTGGCCGCGATCAGGTTCAATACCCTGGTATGACCAGGGCCCCGTAGCAGCCGGCCTTGGCCGCGACCGGGTCCAATACCACCGTGTAGCCAAGGCACCGTAAAGCAGCGCCCTAAACCCTTACCCGATCAGTCCGCCGCGCGGCCCACGGTGCGCTCCAAATGCGCCACGGTGGCGTCCACTTTTTGTTCGTACTCAGCAATGGCCTGACGGTGCTCACGACGGGCTTCGAGCAGTTGGGAGCAGATGTTCATGGCCGTAAGCACCAGCAGCCGATCACCTAACAAAGTGGGGTGCTTTTTCTTGGTGTCCGCCAAGCTTGCCTTGAGCATCATGGCCGCTTCGAACAGGGTTTCTTCCTGATCGGCTGGGGCGCGCAAGGTGTAGTCGTTGCCGAGGATCTCGACCACCCGGGTCGTGTTCTGGCTCATGCGCCAACCGGCTCGGGGCTGACCCGTTCGATCAACGCCTGGATACGGGCCGCGGTGGCGCCTTGCTGTTCTTCTTGCTCCAGCAGGCTGAGCTGCAGGCTATCGTTCTCATCCCGCGCCTGAGCCAATTCCGCGCTCAGCTTGCCGTTCACCTCTACCAATTGACGGTTTTGCTCCAGCAGTTGACCAACCAGTGCTTCTAGTTTGTTAAGGGATGCTTCCAACATGGGGGGGTACTCGAAACCAGGGGTAAATATGAATGGCGCGTACGATAAGAAAAAAGCGCGCGCCTCGCCAGCGCGAAGACAGGTAACCAGGTAAATGAAAAGGGTTCAACACTGCGCGTTGGGCGATGGACTGGCAGAAAAGTGTGAGGTTCCCCACAAAACCTCGCACTGGACGGACGGTCTTGCCAGGTGGTTCAGTACTCGATTTGCACATCCCCTTTCGGCACGCTGCAGCACGCCAGAATGTAGCCTTCGGCTTCGTCGTCCTCGGTGATGCCGCCATTGTGTTCCATCTCTACCTCGCCACTGAGCTTGAGCACCTTGCAGGTACCGCAGATGCCCATGCCACAGGCCTTGGGAATGGTCAGCCCAAGCTTGGCGGCAGCGGCGTGCACGGTTTCGCCGGGGCTGACCCGGATGCTCTTGCCGGTGTCCACGAATTCCACCTGGTGCAGTTCCGAGGCTGGCACCTCAGGCGCATCGGCGGCTTGCTCGGCCTGCTCCACAGCGTCGGCGCGGGCATCGGCCGGCGTGGCGCCGAAGGATTCTTCGTGGTAGCGGCGCATATCGAAGCCGCTTTGTTCCAACAGGCGCTTGACCGCTTGCATATAGGGCGTGGGCCCACAACAGAACACTTCGCGCTCACGAAAGTCCGCGGCCATCAGCTCCAGCATGGGTAGGTTAAGGTAGCCACGATAGCCCGCCCACGGCTCACCCAAGCCGTGTTTCTCGCAAATCACGTGCAATGCGAAGTTAGGGATGCGCGCCGCCATATGCTCCAGTTCGCGCTGGTAAATGATGTCCTTGGGGGAACGGGCGCTGTGTACGAAAATCATGTCCACGTTGGCATTGGTGTCATAGAACCAACGGGCCATGGACATCACCGGCGTGATGCCAACCCCTCCACTGAGGTAGAGGACTTTTTCCGAGGGGTAGTCGATGGCATTGAACAGCCCCACCGGCCCATGCACCGCCAGCTCTTGGCCCTCATGGAGGGTGTCGTGTAGCCAGTTGGATACCCGCCCACCCGGCACACGCTTGATGGTAATGGAGAAACTGTAAGGCACCGAGGGCGCGCTGGAGATGGTGTAGGAACGCATCACCGCCTGCCCATCGATTTCCAGCTCCAGGGTGACGAACTGCCCCGGCTTGAAGAAGAACATCACCGGCTGGTCGGCCATGAAACAGAAGGTCCGCACATCCCAGGTTTCCTGAATCACCTTGACGCACCGCACTACATGACGACCGTTGGCCCACGTCTGGGTGTTCACCGGGTTTAGGAAGCTACTGGACATGCATGTTCCTCCACAGCCGACCACCGGCCTTTGCGGGGATTCTGCGGGGCGCCATGGGGCGGGTCTTACCTGTTCGCGACATCGGCATGCTTATGGCGACCAGCCTTGCCAGGGCTGGGTTGCGCCGTCGGAAACGGATCGGGCTATGTCGCCCATGGATAAGGTTCTGGCGCGCCGCCCAAGCACACTCCACCCCATTGCGGCGCAGCTTTTGGATAAGGTTGCCTCGCCCCGTAAAGCGCTACGCGCTCCCCTACAGCCTATGTTCGCCGGCGCGCCGGCCTAGAGGATGAACACGATGGATGTTACCCAGACCTTGAGCCTCGGCGATCCGCTAGAGCCGGCGCGCAACGCCACGGCACATATGCTGCAAACCCGGGAGCGCACATTTTCGTTACCACAGCCGTTTTACAGCGACGAGCGTGTGTTCGAAATCGATATGCAGGAAATTTTCCACAAGGAGTGGCTGATCGCGGGCATGACCTGTGAGATCCCAAAGAAGGGCAATTACCTTACGCTGGAAATCGGCAAGAACCCTATCGTGGTAGTGCGCGGTGCGAATGACGCTATTCATGCTTTCCATAACGTGTGTCGCCACCGCGGTTCGCGGCTGTGCACGGGTGAAAAGGGCAAGGTGGCCAAGTTGGTGTGCCCTTACCACCAGTGGACCTATGAACTGGACGGCCGCTTGCTGTTCGCTGGCAGTGAAATGGGCAGCGAGTTCGACATGAAAGCGTATGGCCTGAAGCCGGTGCATGTGAAAAGCGCGGGCGGTTACATTTTTATCAGCCTGGCCGTCACTCCACCGGCCATCGATGAATTTCTCCACACCCTGGGCCATTACATGGAGCCCTACGACATGGAAAACACCAAGGTAGCGGTACAAACCACCTTGCGTGAGAAAGCCAACTGGAAACTGGTGATCGAGAACAACCGCGAGTGCTACCACTGCAACGGCTCGCACCCCGAGTTGCTCAATAGCCTGCTGGAGTGGGACGACACCAACGATCCCCGCGCCAGCCAGGCCTTCAAGGACCATGTGGCCGAATCCGCGGCGGCCTGGGACGCGGAAAAAATCCCTTACCTGCATGCCAGTTTCGGCCTGCGTAACCGCATCGTGCGCATGCCGCTGCTCAAAGGCACGGTTTCCATGACCATGGACGGCAAGCCTGGCTGCAACAAGCTGATGGGCCGTATCAAGAACCCGGACCTGGGTTCCATGCGCATCTTGCACCTGCCCCATGCCTGGAACCACTGCATGGGCGACCATGTAATCGTGTTTACGGTGTGGCCCATCAGCGCCCAGGAAAGCATCGTCACCACCAAATGGCTGGTGCACAAGGATGCCGTGGAAGGCGTGGATTATGACCCTGCCCGCCTGCGCCAAGTGTGGGACGCCACCAATGACCAGGACCGCCGCCTGGCCGAGGAAAACCAGCGCGGCATCAACTCGACCGCTTACCAGCCTGGGCCCTACTCCCAAACCTATGAATTTGGGGTGGTGAATTTCATCGACTGGTACAGCGAGCGGATGCTCAATAACCTGGGTGCGGAAGCAGCGCCTTATTTAAAGGGTGTTGTGGCTCACGAATAGCCGCTATCTCGACACCGTACACGTACAGCCGGGCGGCCTAGGGGCGACCCTCTACCCGGGCCCTATAGGTATTGGCAGTGGCTGGGGCATGTCTATCGCTTCGCCAGCCTACTACCCTACCGAGTACCCTTCTAGCACCTGCTTCGTGGAGCGCAGGTGCAAGGGCGTAAAACCTCAAAGATGCCGAGGTAGCAACAAGGCCTATGCTGATCCATTTCAATACGTTTTGTGGCCACTGGTTATCGGGCAGAGTGCCAGCGGCGATAGTAGATGCGATTGACACCAAGCCTGCGACCAGCCCCAAGCGAAGACCTGCCGCCGTGGCTCGGGGCGTAGCCTTTGTGCTCTTACTACCCAAGGTGGCAGCATGCAGGGTGGTCGTTCCAAGAGCCCCAATCAGTGTACCGATTATCAACGCCGTGAAACTGGCCCCCGATTTGTCAATGCGGTTCACGGGGTCTGCCGCGCAATAAGCGTAAGCATTCAACCCCCCTTTCAGGAAGGGGCTGTACCTATCGGGTTGAATGAACCGTGCCAGGCGCGGAAGGTAAGCACGATACCCGTTACCTGTCAGGTATACCCTGCTCGCTGGCTCCAGCCACTGCCCAGTAAAGGCAGAGGCGCCGATGCCAGCCTCGGCGCAATGGCCAAAGGGTAAATACGCTATAGGGCGCGCCATGGCGCCTTGTAACCGTTTGTGCACGCTGCCGTTTAACTCTACGCCCAGTAACAAGGTGGTCATGGCAATTCCTACAAAGACTTTCCAGAGCCTGAAGGGTATTAAGAGTGCGTACAAGCTGGCAGTTTTGTCAGGTGGCAGCTGTTTTCGGTGGGATTTATCTAGGCTGCGTGCGATATTCAAATTAGAATCGTTCGCATTGACAGATTTTTATCGGGCACCTTGCTTTTATGTTCTTTCCCTCCTCGAAATCCCCATTCGCATTGTGTGCGCTAGCTCTCGCTACTTTCGCAACGTTTGCTCAAGCAGACGCCGCTACGGTAGAGCTAGGTACGATTCAGATCCAGGACAGCGCCGTCACAGAGCCCAGCGGTTATGCACGCAACCAGGCCAGCACGGCCAGCAAAGCCGAGGTGCCCATTCGCGACGAAGCGCAAAGCATCAGCGTAGTCACTCAACAAACCTTGCAGGATTACCGCGCCCAGTCCCTGGACGACGCCTTGAAGTTCGTTAGCGGCGTGTCCCAGGGCAATACCCTGGGCAACACCAAGGACGCCTTGGTCAAGCGCGGTTTTGGTACCAACGACGACGGCTCCATCCTGCATGATGGCGTGCGCTCGGTGGTGGGGCATAACCTCAGCGCCACCACGGACCACGTTGAAGTACTCAAAGGCCCGGCCTCTTTGTTGTATGGCGCGCTGGACCCCGGCGGGCTGATCAATATCATTAGCAAGCAGCCTGAGTATGTGCAAAGCACCACCCTCACCGGCTCCGCCTTCAGCGAGGGCGGCGGCAGCCTGGGCGTGGATACCACAGGCTCCCTGGGCGAAACTGGCCTGGCCTATCGCTTGATTGCCGAACGAGGCCATGAGGATTACTGGCGTAACTACGGCGCTAACGAACACACCCTGGTAGCACCTTCGCTGACCTGGACGGGGGACCGCGCTAGCTTGACGTTGGCTTATGAGTACAACGATTACAGCAGCCCTTTTGACCGCGGCACGGTATTCGTGAGTGGGCACCCAGCGAACGTCAGCTACCACAAACGCCTGGATGAAAAATGGGCGAAAACCGTAGGCATTTCACAATCCGCCCAGGCGCGTTTTGAGTACCAACTCACCGATGACTGGAAAGCTCGCGCCACCTACGGCTGGAACAACGACCGCTATAGCCTGGCCATCGCCCAGCCCACGAAACTGGCCGGCAGCACCCTGACGCGCCAGGCGAACGGCGGCCATTACGATTACGAGACTCGCTACACCAGCTTGGACTTCATCGGCGAACAGCGGCTATTGGGCCAGCGCCACGATCTATTGGTAGGCATCGACAACGAAGCCAGTGACAAATACCGCGGCAAGACCTACCGCAACAGTGCCAGGGCGGGCTTTGATATTTACTACCCTACCTACGGCAACCTGGCCGAACCCAGCGCGGTGAGCGATACCACCAGCAACCTGCGCAACCAGCTAACGTCCACCTCGGTGTACTTCAAGGATAACTGGCACTTGAACGAGCGCTGGATCGCCGTGTTCGGCGCGCGCCAGCAACATTACGACCAGTTCAGCGACCAGGGGCTAGGCGCAAAGCGGGCACTGAACCGCGACGATAACGGCGACGCGTTTATCCCCTTTGCCGGCTTGGTGTATCAGCCCAATGAGGCTTGGGCCTTGTATGGCAACTACAGCCGCTCGTTCGTGCCCAATGACACGGTTGACGACAGCGGAAAAACCTTCGACCCTGAAGAAGGCCGCAGCTATGAGGTGGGTGCGAAGTACACCCCATCGAAGGCGCTCAATATGAACCTGGCGCTGTTCAATATCGAGAAGACCAATGTGGTAAATCCCGCCGTAACGGGTACGGATACACCCGCAGACGCAGCGGGCAAGGTGGGTTCTCGAGGGCTCGAACTGGATATCACCGGCCAACTGGCGCCGCGCTGGGAGATGATCGGTACCTACGCCTATACCCACACGCGAATCCTTGAAGACCGTACCAACGAAGGGCATCGCCTGAACAACGCGCCCAAACACACCGCCAGCCTGTACCTGAGCCACCACGTGGCGGCCCCTGAACGCACCGGCCAATGGCACGCAGGCGCTGGCGCGCGCTATGTGGGCGAGCGGGCCGGCGATAACGCCAACAGTTATTGGATGAGCAGCTACACCGTGGCTGATGCCTTCCTGCGCTGGGACCTGCCCACCACCGGGTACCAGACCAGGCTACAGTTGAACGTGGACAACCTGTTCAACCGTGAGTATTACCCCTCCAGCACTGGCAGCAGCGATTTGCAGGTGAATGTTGGAGCGCCGCGCACCATGAGGCTTACGGCTAGCATGAGCTTTTAAGTTCTGGGCTTTGCCCGGGCCCACACCCGCTTTAGCGCACTACACCCTCCTCCACCAATAGCTTGAGGATCGCTTGGGCGCCTTCTTGGGCACTTACGCCCTTGAGCACCTGCCCCCCGCCGCCGGAGGCCTTGGCGGTGGCTGCCTTCATACGGTCGGCGCCGCTTTTAGCCTTGATCACCTTAAGGCGCTTGGGGCGAGGTTTGGCCGGTTGCAGCGTGGCCTCTTGTAGCAATGGGTCGGCTACTACCTCGACCTCATGGAGTTGCAACGCACCACGCTGGGCGGGGCCGTAGGCACTTTGCCGGGCCTTGGGCGCGGCGTTGTCCACGGTGGCCACCAAGGGCAGCCGTACACTGAGCCGTCGACGCTGGCCCCTAGGCAGCGCTTGCAGCACCTGAGCCATGCCGTTCTCAATGCGCTCTATTTGAGCCAACCCCGTTACCACTGGCCAGCCCAGGCGCTCCCCCAGCAGGTAAGGCAACAAGCCCGAGCCCTCCCCGGTCTCGGCTTGGCTGCCGGTGAGCACCATCTGTACGCCTGCGTCTTGCAGGTACTCCACCAGCGCAGGCAAGGCATCCGCGCCTTGGGGTTGCTCAAGCACCTGCAGGCTGAGCAAGCCCATGCCTAGGTAATCCCTCAGCGCGGGTTCGGCGATATCACCCACATGCAGTACCTCCAGGGCATCGCCAGCCAGGGCCAAGCCCAACTCCACGGCGCGTGCATCCTGTTCGGCGCGACGGGGCCGGCCCGAGCTGGGGTGGGCCCCGACCGATACCAGCGTGACGATCTTGCTGTTCATAGGGCAGGCCTCAGGCAGCATTACGGTTAGCGCCATTGCGCCAGGCGTTCACGGCCTCGATTAGCGCCTGCAGTATCTGGCCGCTGTCGCCCACGATGGCTAGGTCCGCGCGTTTGATCATGTCGCAACTCGGGTCCATGTTGACCGCGATCACCTTGTCGCAGGTGGCGATGCCTTGCAGGTGCTGGATAGCGCCCGAGATCCCCACCGCCACATACACCCTGGCCGTGATCCAGGTACCACTGGCGCCCACCTGGCGGTCTCGGGTCATAAAGCCATCGTCTACCGCTACCCGCGACGCGCCTTCGGTGGCGCCCAAGATAAGTGCCGCCCGGTGAAACAACGGCCAATCCTTTACGCCGTTGCCGCCAGACACAATAAATTCAGACTCCGCCATGGGCACCGCGGCCGGGTCTACCGCTACCGCGCCGCCATCCTCGATACGCGGCAACATGCGCGCCACCGCGCCTGTCAGGCTTACCGGCAAGGCTTCATGGCGAGTGTCGTCCACAGGCTCGGCACATTCGGCCACTGCCAAGATCAGCCGTGGCAAAGGCTGGATGAGGTCTTGCTGGCCCGCACCGGCGCGCCGGGTGCACAGGCCGTCCTTCACTTGCCATACTCGCGTGGCCGGGCGTTCGCCCAAGCGCGCCGCCAAGCGTCGGCCGGTTTCCGCGCCGCTGTCACGGCTGTCCGGAAACAACCAATGCCGAGGGCTGAAGGCCTGATGCACCGCCTGCAAGGCTTGGGTGCGCTGCTCTGGCGCGTAGCCTGCATACTCCTGGCCGTCTAGCAGCAGCAAGCGGTCCACGCCTGCGGTATCGAATGCCGTTTCCTTATGTTCCCCGAATACCACCGCCAGCACCGCACCCTCGCTGCCGGCTAACTGGTGAGCCAGGCCCAATAAGTCACGGTCATGAGCCGTCAGCCGGCCGCCGATCATATCTGGCACTACCGCCAGGTAGAACGCCGGCTCCATTACCCGATGCAGGGGCTTAGGTGCTTCGGCAGTGGCCAAGCGTTTGACGCTGCCGCCCTGCTCAGCGCCGCTGCGATCGATGCGGCGAATGCCGGCAGGGCCGATAAACCCCACCGCATGGGGGTTTTTCCGGGTAATCCCAGAAGGGCCGGTCCAACGTGCCTGTTGCGTTTGCAACGTGGCATGTAGCGGATGCAGGCGGTTACGAGCGATCCACGCCGCGTGGGGGTCTTTGCGAGTAATGTCGCTCATTCGCTTACCTGCTCCAGTTCACGCTGTGGCGCCGGGCGTTGCGTCTTGGCGGCAGGCGCGGGTGCCTCTATCAATGCTTCGGCCACCAGTTCGGCGATGTCTTTGATTACCGGGCGCGGCGCCACCACGCCTTCGAGCATGGCGGTGCATTGAGGGCAGCCCACGGCCACCACTTCAGCTCCGGTTTCACGGATGTCATTCATACGCATATCGGGAATTCGCTGTTTGCCGGGAATGTCAGTAATGGGCGCGCCACCCCCGCCGCCACAGCAGCGAGCCCGAAAGCCGGAACGCTGCATCTCTTTCACCTCGATGCCCAGCCCGCGCAATACCTGCCGAGGCGCCTCGTACTCGCCGTTGTAACGGCCCAGGTAGCAGGGGTCGTGGTAGGTCACGCTAGCGCCTTGGTGCGCTTCGGTGTTCAAGCGCCCGGCGGCCATCAGTTCGGCGATATACCCGCTGTGGTGGGTCACGTGATAATGGCCGCCCAAGGCGCCGTATTCGTTCTTGAGCACATGGAAGCTGTGGGGGTCGCAGGTCACGATGCGGCTGAAGCGGTACTGCGCCAGGCTGTCAATGTTGCGCTTGGCCAGCTGTTGGAAGGTGGCCTCATCACCCAGCCGCCGCGCCACGTCGCCGCTGTCGCGTTCTTCCAGGCCCAGCACGGCGAAGTCGACCGCAGCGGCTTTGAGAATCTTCACGAACGCGCGCAGGGTGCGCTGGTTACGCATGTCGAAGGCGCCATCGCCTACCCAGAACACCACCTCGGCCTGCTTGACCTGAGCCAACACGGGCAGGTCCAAGTCGGCGGCCCAGTTCAGCCGGCCACCCGGCGCAAAGCCACCGGGGTTGTCGGTGGCGATCAGGTTTTCCAGCACCTCGGCGCCCTTGTTGGGGGTGGCGCCTTTTTCCAGGGTGAGATGGCGACGCATGTCGACGATGGCGTCCACGTGTTCGATCATCATCGGGCACTCTTCCACGCAGGCCCGGCACGTGGTGCAGGCCCAGAGGGTGTCGGCTTCCACCAGGCCGCTGACGATGGGCTGATGGGCATTACCACCGTGCTCGCCAATGGGCTTCCCGGGATAAGGGCTGCCGGCAAAGCGTGCATCGGTACCGCCGGCCAGGCCTACGACCATGTCCTGAATAAGTTTTTTCGGGTTCAACGGCTGGCCAGCAGCGAACGCGGGGCACATGGCTTCACAGCGGCCGCATTGCACACAGGCATCAAAGCCCAGCAGTTGATTCCAGGTAAAATCTTCGGGCTTCTCTACGCCCAGGGGCAAGGTACGGTCGGTCAGGTCCAGGGCCTTCAAGCCGCTGGAGCGCCCGCCGCCAAACCGCTCGGGTCGACGATGCCAGGCCAGGTGCAATGCGCCAGCGAAGGCATGCTTGAGCGGGCCACCCCAAGTCATGCCCAGGAAGAGCTCACTCACTCCCCACAGCACACCCAAGGTGAGTACCACAGCCAGCACCCAACCGCCAAAGTCCGCTGGCAACACACCGGCAACCGGCAAGGTTGCGATAAAGAAGCTGGCCGAGAACATCAGCAGGCTTTTGGGCAACCGCATCCAGGGCCCTTTGGACAGGCGCGCCGGCGGGTTGATACGGCGCTTGTAAACGAACAACGCGCCGCAGCACATTACCGTCGTGGCCAGCAGCAAGGCATAACCTAGCACCTGGTTATGCAGCCCGAACCCATGTACGGCGATGGCCAGTAGCGCCGCCACAGCAAAGCCGCCAGCGGTCGCCACGTGGGTATTGGAGATATAACGGTCCCGCGCAACCACATGGTGAAGGTCTACCAGGTAACGCCGGGGCATGGCCAATAACCCACCCAACAGGTTGACCTTAGCCTGGCGCCCCTGGCGCCATAACCCTACGCGCCGAACAGCGCCCAGTAAGGTAAGCGCCACGGCAGCCAGCAGCAGCATCGGAAGGATCGTGTTTAGCATGGGCCTGAGGCTCCGAACGCGTGCCCCTGTAGGAGTGAGCGTCAGCTCGCGAAGGGTGGGCTGCACCCGGTTCGCAGGCTGGCGCCAGCGCCTACGGGCTGTTTATTAAAAATCCTTGCACAACCGCAGCCCGTCATAGATGGCCGCATGGATATTGCGCTGGGCCACGCAGTCGCCGATCCGGAACAGCAGGTAACCTTCCCCGGGTTGGCTAAGGGCAGGCTGGGGCTCGATGGCAAAGAGCGCGTCTATATCGATCTGCCCCTTGTTGCGAGAACCCTGCTTGAGCGCGTAGTACAGGGTTTCGTCCGGGCGTACGCCGTTCTCGATCACCACCTGATCCACTACCCGTTCTTCCTTGGCACCGGTGTACTCGTTCTCCAGCAACGCAACGAGCTTGTCCCCCTCGCGGTAGACCTTTTCCAGCATCAGGTCCCCGGTCATGATCACTTCCTTGGGGTAAAGGCTGCGGTAGTAGGTCGGGAAGGTCGTGCCGCCCATGGCCACGCCCGGCTTGATATCGTCGGTGACGATTTCCACCTGGCTGCCCTTATCGGCAAGGAAGTCCGCCGCGCTCATGCCGGTGAACTCACAGATGGTGTCGTACACCAGCACGTTCTTGCCCGGTGCCACCTTGCCGTCGAGGATGTCCCAGCTGCTGACCACCAGGTCTTCGTCCGCCCCCCAGTGTTCGTTCTGTTCCATAAAGGGATGGCCGCCATTGGCCAGCACGATGACGTCCGGGCGCAGGTCCATGATGGTGTCCACATCGGCGGCGGTACCCAGGCGCAAATCCACGCTCAGCCGCGCCAGCTCTAGCTGGAACCAACGGGTAATACCCGCGATCTGGTCCCGTTGTGGGGCTTTGGCGGCGATGCTGATCTGCCCGCCAATCTGCTCTTTTTTCTCGAACAGGGTTACCGAGTGGCCGCGCTCGGCCGATACCCGCGCCGCCTCCATACCCGCAGGACCGGCGCCAATCACCACCACCTTGCGCTGGGGGCCGGTGCTTTTTTCGATGAGATGGGGCACGCCCATGTATTCCCGCGAGGTGGCCGCGTTCTGGATGCACAGCACATCCAGCCCTTGGTACTGGCGGTCGATGCAATAGTTGGCGCCCACGCATTGCTTGATCTGGTCCACCTGGCCCATCTTGATCTTGGCGATCAAATGCGGGTCGGCGATGTGCGCGCGGGTCATGCCTACCATGTCCACATAACCGCCTTCGAGGATACGCGTGGCCTGGTTCGGGTCCTTGATGTTCTGCGCGTGCAGCACCGGCACCTTGACTACTTCTTTGATCCCGGCCGCCAGGTGCAGGAAGGGTTCCGGCGGGTAACTCATGTTGGGGATTACATTGGCCAGGGTGTTGTGGGTATCGCAGCCCGAGCCCACCACGCCAAAGAAATCCAACAAGCCGGTGGCATCGTAGTAGGCGGCGATCTGTTTCATATCCTCATGGCTCAGGCCATCGGGGTGGAACTCATCACCACAGATGCGCAAGCCTACGCAAAAGTCCCTGCCCACCGCCGCGCGCACCGCTTTGATCACCTCTAGCCCAAAGCGCATGCGGTTTTCGAAACTGCCACCCCATTCATCGGTACGCTTGTTGACCCGTGGGCTCCAAAACTGGTCGATCATGTGCTGGTGCACGGCAGACAGCTCTACCCCGTCCAAGCCACCTTCCATGGCCCGCCGCGCGGCCTGGGCATAGTTGTCGATCACCCGCTGGATTTCTTCCGGCTCGATGGTCTTGCACGTAGCGCGATGCACCGGCTCGCGGATGCCAGACGGTGACATCAAGGTAGGCCAGTGCTCGCCATCCCAGCGCGAACGGCGGCCCATGTGGGTAATCTGAATCATGATCTTGGCGCCGTGCTTGTGCATGGCATCGGCCAGGTTCTGGAAGTGCGGGATGATCTTGTCGGTGGCCAGGTTCACCGACTTCCACCAGCCTTGAGGGCTGTCAATGGCCACGCTGGATGAGCCACCACAGATGGCCAGGCCAATACCGCCCTTGGCTTTTTCTTCGTAGTACTTCACGTACCGGTCGGTGGTCATGCCACCGTCGGTGGCATACACCTCGGCGTGGGCGGTGCTGAGCACGCGGTTACGGACCGTCAATTTGCCGATCTGGATCGGCTGGAACATCGCTTCGAACGCCATTGTTTTTCTCCGATCCTCAAGGCCAATCGATTAACGTGGCTTGACCACGAATAGCCCATCGTCATGCCCTTGCTCGGCGCCGCTGTACACCTGTTCGGCCACCGTGCGAATGTCGCTGCCACGCGCTTCGAGAATCTGGTCCATGGCTCCGGCAAACCAGCCGGTGAACATGTAGTCCACCTTGCGCCCCACTTTGCCGTACACGTACACGAAGGCCGAGTGCTCCAGCTTCACGCTGGCCGTGCCTCGGTCAAGGTCGATGTCCTGGATCTTGAACAGGCCCCAGCCGCGCTGGGATAAACGCTTCATGTAGTGCTCGAACACCGCTACACCTTCCAATCCGTGGCACTCGGCTTCTTTCTCGCACCAGTGCCAGGCAGACTTGTAACCGGCCTTGTAAAGAATCTCGGCGTAAGCGTCCGCGCCTAGCACCTCTTCGATACCCATGTGGTTGTTCACAAAGAAATGCCGCGGTACATACAGCATGGGCAGGGCATCGGACGTCCAGATACCGGTCTCGCTGTCCACTTCGATCGGCAATTCGGGGGCGTGCTTGGCCATGGTTCGGGGCTCCGAAAATAAGTAATCGCATTGGGTGTAAGAGCGGGCTTTGCCCGCGATGGGCCAAACCTGCGGACGCATGCCTGAGGCGTTATTCGCGGGCATAGCCCGCGCCTACAGGTATTTAGGTAGGGGGGCATTACTCACCCCAAACGTCCTTAAGGACGCCCAACCAGTTCTCACCCATGATCTTGCGCACTACCCGCTCGGAGTGGCCGCGCTTGAGCAGCGTCTCGGTAAGGTTGGGGAATTCGCCCACGGTACGGATGCCCAGCGGGTTGATGATCTTGCCGAAGCGGGTCAAACGACGGGCATAGCCCTTGTCGTGAGTAAGGTATTCGAAGAATTCCTGCCCATGGCCCTGGGTAAAGTCGGTGCCGATGCCAATGGCGTCTTCGCCGACGATATTCATCACGTATTCGATGGCTTCGGCGTAGTCGTCGATGGTGGAATCGATCCCCTTGGCCAAAAAAGGCGCAAACATGGTCACGCCCACGAAGCCGCCATGGTCGGCAATGAACTTAAGCTCCGCATCGGACTTGTTGCGCGGGTGTTCTTTCAGGCCCGAAGGCAGGCAGTGGGAGTAAGTCACGGGTTTTTTCGATTCGAGGATGACTTCCTCTGACGTTTTAGAGCCCACATGAGAGAGGTCACACATGATCCCTACCCGGCTCATCTCGGCCACCACCTCCCGGCCAAAGCCAGACAGCCCGCCGTCCCGTTCATAACAGCCGGTGCCTACCAGGTTCTGGGTGTTGTAGCACAGCTGCACGATGCCCACGCCCAGTTGCTTGAAGATGTCCACATAACCCAACTGGTCTTCGAACGCGTGGGCATTCTGGAAGCCGAACAGAATGCCGGTCTTGCCCTGCTCCTTGGCCCGGCGAATGTCGGCAGTGGTGCGTACCGGCATCACCAGGTCGCTGTTCTCGCGGATAAGCTTCTGGCTGGCAGCGATGGTGTCGACCGTGGCTTTGAAGCCCTCCCACACCGACACGGTGCAGTTGGCCGCCGTCAGCCCACCCTTGCGCATGTCCTCGAACAGCTCACGGTTCCATTTGGCAATGATCAGCCCGTCAATGACGATGCTGTCGGCGTGCAGTTCGGCCGGGCTTGAAGCTGGGCTCATCAGGCAGTCCCCTATTCAGCGGTGCGCCGAATCGTTCGCCGGCGCTTTGGGGCCAGCATATGCCCCCGCGGCTATGCGCCCGGATGCAAAAACGACAGGGGTATTACCGAAAGCGTCAAAGCACCTTTTGGGGAAACGCGGGGTAATTCTGTGGACGAAGATGAAATCCACGCGCCCCGCTGTTCATACGCCTGCCCTTGCGCCAGAATCCAGCAATCTTTGGAGGCAGGCCTAGGGGCGTGGCGATGAAATCATGGTTATGGATACTGGCGTTCATCGCCGTTGGCGCACAGGCCGCTGATGACGACGGCCCTACCCCTTGCGACAACGTGGAGACTAGCCAGCAAAGCCTGGACTGTTCGGTGTACAACCGCAAAACCGCTGAAAGCGAGCTCAACGATGCCTACAACGGCCTCAACGCTCGCGTTAGCGCCCAGTACGGCGACCAGCCAGCGGTGTTGAAAGACTACCTCGGCAAGGTCAAGGCCGCTCAGGAGCTATGGCGTAAGCTGCGCGATGCGGACTGCTCGGTGGAAATGCTCGAAGCCGACAAGGACGGTAACGCCAACCAAACCGCCCTCAACGACTGCATGGCCCAGCGCAGCGACGAGCGCAGTGAATACCTGCAGACCATCGGCACCCAGGGCGACGAAAACGACGCCCCGGATCAGTAGCCGTTAACCTTAAGAAGCCGAAGGCTCGCCTTGGCCTTCCTCGGCCTCGGCAGCGGTCGTAGGCCGGTTAGTACGCGTGGCGCCCGCCTTTTGGCTCAGCTCGTGCCATTGTTGGTAAAGGCCGGGCACCAGCGTGCCTGGGTTGCGCGCCCTCAATGCCGCTCCCTGTTGGCGAACCGTGCGCGTCATACCGCCTAGGCGAGCACTGGCATAGTCTCCCCCCTGGGTGATAGCTGACTGACTCGCCTGATGGGCGGCTTTGCCTTTGTCCACCAAGTAGCTCAAACCCTTTCCCGCGGCGCTACCGGCGGCTTCGCCGACCATGCCCGGCAAGGTGAGGTTAGCGGCACTGAGCACAGCGGCTCCACCGATGTAACCCTTGGCGCCTTTATCGAGAAAGTCCCAGGCCTTGTTCACGCCCAGGAATGCGGTCAGCACCAGGTTCAGCCCCACGATTTCCTTGAAGGTTTGTACGGCTTTTTGCATATCGGCCTCTGGGTTGAGCGCCAGCTTGAGCATCTCGGACGTACACCACATGCCGTCGGCGGCGTAGTCCGCTTTGCCCACCAGGCTCTCCATCAACACCACCAAGGCGGCACTGATGCTACCCGTCAGTACCACCAGGCCCATTTTGGGATAAAAGTCCGGGTCGTCCTTGAGCAGGGTACTGGGCAGCCCCACGCCTACACGCTGAGCCTCGCCTGTTTCATAGACTGCTTTGATTTCGCGGCTTTTACTGCCCAGAAACGTGAGGCTGGAGTTAAGGATATCCGGCACGGCCTTGTCTTTCTTGAACACCTCGGCCGCCACCTTCACCTGCTGGGCAATGTGCCCGCCCTTGTCGAAGTGTTGAGCCACGGCGGCACGGTTTTGCTCACTGATGCCCGGTTCACCCGGCTCTGTCTTAAAGAGCGTGTTCTTGGCGGTTTTGATCGCCAACCAGATGGCGTCTTGGTTGAACACCCCTAACGTCACACCACCGGACACCACCGCCGTGGCCATGCCAAAGCCCACTTTTTCCAGCAGGTGCTCGTTGTGGGCGAAGGTTGGTTGCACCACCAGCACGTTGGCCAACACCGTCACAAAGTAGCGGTTCAGGGCGTGATCGAGGTTAGCGCGGTTGTTGGTCAGCTCGTTCATCATCAAGCCCGCCATGAACACAGCGTTCTTGGAAAAGTGTGCAATCAGTGAGGCGCTACAGGGTTTATCCCCACTCACAAAGGCTCCGGCCAGGGGCAGCGGCGCCAGCGCCAGCAGCATGGCAGGGCTGTCGGTCAAGCGGCCGATCAAAGACGCCCCCTGCTTTAGGGTGTTGAGTTCACTGTCCATTGCTTGGTTGAGGCTTAATAGTTCTTTGCGCACTGGCTCAGGCAAGCCAGAACGGCCCAGCACGCTTGGCAGCTGCTTGTTGTGCGCTAGCCAGGTATCGATTTGACCGGCTGCGTTGGCGTGGAGAATCGAGTCCAGCATTTGCCGGTCGGTTTCGCTTAATGCCGCGGTGGGCCTGTCCATCAACGCTTTCAAGCCAGGGGCGTTGGTCCCGTTCGACGCTGGCTGCGCTTTTAAGCTTTCCAATTGCCCTTGGCTCAATACCAACGCCCCGCTGGCCAGCGCCACGCGCAGTCTTTCATCGAAAGAAGCAGCAGACCCTGCTTCCGGGTCGCTGCTCTGGGCCAGCGGCAGCTGAGTGTTATCAATCACGCTCAGTTGCTCATCGCTAAACTCAATTACATGCTTATTCAAAAATGCATGCATCTGCTCGGGCGTTAAATGCGGGGCCGGGCGGCGCATAAGGGCCAATAACGATCGGTCGTCCATAGGCGCAACCGCCCCGTAACCGTCAAACTTATGCATCAGGTTGGAGCCGGCGTTACGCAGGCCTTGGCCCGCGGTCACCTTTGGCCTAGGTTCAGGGGCAGCCTGCAACGAACCGTGGTCAGGTTCATCCAGGGCCGGAAGCAAATGGCTGGCGCCCAGCTGCTGCAACAGGGTATCCACCACGCCGAGCAGGTCGCTCAGGTCCTGCTTAATGGCTAAATCTGGGCAAGCGTGCTTCAGTGCCTCAAGAGCTAGGGGTACGGTGCTTAACCCTTCGAGGGTATCTACGTGAGGCCAAAGCAGCGGCTCCACCTGCTCGGGGCGGCGACGCAGGGTATCGGCCAATTCCACGCTGCGGTGCTTGGCCATGCGAATGAAGTTGCCAAATAACATATAAGGCGCGGCGCCTTCTGGGCGCTCGACCAATGCCTGCGCATCCAGCCGGGCCAGAGCGAACAGATCCGGCAGGCAACGCACCGGCATGTTCGTTTCAGCCCCCCACTGGTTGACTGCCTGGTGAAACCGCGCCCGGCGTAGCTGGCCGTGGGCGTACAACAACGGCTCATGGCTTGGGTGCCGGGTAGGGGTTTGCTTAAGCCTGGCTTTACATTGTTCCAATAACGATTGCAGGGCCTGTTGCTGTTCAGGAGCAGCCAGTGCCTGCCCGCCTTTGTCTGTGCCAGCAGCCTGCGCAAGGCTCTGACTAAGCTGCGCGAGGTTAGCCAAGGATGGCTGGGCGCGGCTTAAGTGCTGCTTAAGCTGTTCCAGTACCTCGCCAGTTGCGTGCCGGGGAGCCACGGCGGTGCGACCTAACAGCGGGCCCAGCTCCCCTGACGCGACAAATGCGAGCGTTTGCGCCTGCTGTGGCGAGGTGTCTCGACGCTCAGGCTCAGGCAACCCGCTTGAAAGGGTGGCCGAAACCGGCATTGCATGGCGAGTGATGTGGGGCGGCATGGGTATCTCCCTATAGGCAACCGTTGAGCGTGATGACAGGGGTGAGTGACGCCATGCCTGTGACGGTTCCATTACATCAGTCAGTTGCCCTGGATAGCCGGGCGCTCTCCCTATCCATCCCCTACACGTGTGCCCTGGAAGGGTGGAACTGCTTGCCAGTTATCGCTTTTATCCCTCCTTGCCATAGTGGCCGCCGGCCTATTGACCGGCCGGAACACACTCGGGGCGCCCTCTGCCCCACCTCTCAAGGAATGGACACCATGACTACCGAAGCCTTTGTAAGCCAATTGCCAATGCCCAAATCGCCTGTAGAGCAGGCTATCGAAGCGCTGAAAAAAGAAGGTGAGGAGCGAGTACTGCTGATTGGCAACACTGTCTGCATCTTTGCCGAAAATGTACCGGCGGACCTGGCTGAAGACGTAGCCGCAAGCATGCGCCTGATTGGCCTGTCGTCTGAAAAAGCCTTCAACAAGGAAACCCAGCAACGCCAATGGTACAACCACTACACCAATGGCCTGGCAAAACTAGGCTGGACCATGACCGGTGCGGCGCACGCCGAGGAAGCCATGGAGCAGGAAAGAACCACCCTGGCTGACGTTGCCGTGACCCTCATCGCTCGTGATTTGGGCCCCAATCACCGCATGGCTCGGTGCCTGGGCCGCAGCTTCGTTGCCATTGCCCAACAACCAGCGGCCCACAACCTGTTCGAACGCAGCACTACCAGCACTACGGGCAAATCCAGTACCTTCCAGGCGGTGGATTGCGAGATCAGCCCTCAAGGCATGCCTATCATGCATATGAAGAGCTTCCAGATTGCCTACGATCGAGCCGTTTCTACCGGTGACGCCATCAATCGTGAGTTCGAAAAAGCCTCTACTCGGGTTTATCGCGCTTCGCAACAAGGCACCTTCAGCACGCGTCAGTTCCGCGTGCTGCGTGATGCCGTGACTAAGAAACTGGCCTCCCAGGCTGATGACATTCTAGACCTGGACATCTGACCATCGGCACGAGTGCCGGCTGCCCTGGTAGCCGGCGCTTTCCCTATGCTCGCCTGTTGCCCCGCCAGCCAGGAATGCCCTATGAGCACACCAACCCCCCTACCTGAAGCCAGCCTGTACGAGGACCTGTTGGCCACTGTGCGCATGGCCGCCTTGCTTGCGCGGCTCCAGCATCATCCTGAACACTCGCCACAATCGTGGCTGGATCTGTTTATCAGTTGCATGCAGCGATTTGGCTGGGTCACGATCGATCGCCAGCGAACCGAACACCTCTATACCCCGGCGCCTGGGTTATGGGTAGATGTATTCAACGGGCAGCTGCCACCTGCGCAAGCACCCAATACCCGGTTTCGTACGCTCGTCAGGCATGTGCTCGATGCGAAGGCCGACGGCTCCCAACCCTTGCCGCCTAGCATCAGCGATGGTAACAACTTCGCGCACTTACGGACCGAACTGCAATTGCCCACCGCGGGCCGCCCTCGGTTCCGGCTTGTGCAGTTAGCCGGAACCCCGGCCCCCGAAGCGCCTAAAACCCGGCTACCGTTGGCCAGAACCCATTGGGAGGCCACCTTCGATGCTCAGCGCTTCGAGGCCCAGCGATCGCAGTTCGAAGCTACGCTTATTACGTCCGAGCACATTTTGAGTGAGCTATAAGGCTTATTATAGTGATAGTCACTGACGATCTTCCCGTGGCGAGCGGCCAAAACGCCCCCTATAGCGGCGGGCAAAATAAGAGGGCAGTTCAAAGCCACAGGCGATACTGATCTCCGTAACGCTCAGATCCGTCTGGCGCAACAGCTGGCGGGCTTTGTCCAGCCGCAGGGCAAGATAGAAATGGCTGGGCGTGACCTGCAAATGCTCGCGAAACAATCGCTCAAGTTGGCGCCGGGTGACGTGTATCAGTTCAGCCAGCGCCGCGGTGCTCAGTGGCGATTCGGTGTGTTGTTCCATGGTGCCGATGACCTGGGCCAACTTCTTGTTGCGGGTGCCACACCGCGACGCCACGGCCATGCGTTGATGGTCTTGGCGGGGGCGGATCCGACTCAGCACAAACTGCTCCGATACCTGAATGGCTAGCTCGGTACCATGGGCTTGGCCGATCAGATCCAGCATCAGATCGATAGACGCCGTACCGCCTGCGCAGGTAATGCGCCGCCCGCTGATCTCGAACAATTCTTGAGTTACCGCCACCTTTGGCCACCGCTCCTTGAAGGCCTCCACGGCCTCCCAGTGCAAGGTGACTTGCGCGTGCTCTAGTAACCCGGCATGCGCCAGTACGAACGCGCCGGTGTCGATGCCGCCTAGGGTGCCCGCCCCGGCCGATACTTGCCGCAACCACCCACGTAATACCGGGCCACAGGCTTTAAGAGGGTCAAACCCTGCGACTACAAATACCCAGGCGCCTTTAGGTAACGCCTGCAGCCCTGCGTCCGTATTGACCGACATCCCATTGCTAGCCGCTACCGGGCCCCCATCCAGGCTAAGTACCCGCCACTCATACAGCCCGGCATGAAAGCGGTTCGCCACGCGCAGGGGCTCGATGGCGCTGATAAACCCCAGCGCGGAAAAACCTGGTAATAACAGAAAGTGGAACACCTCAGGCATGGCATGGGCTCCGCGGCAATGGGTTGTAATAACGCGGCGGTCGCCGGGGTGCAAGTCCCCGTCGCCACAGTGCGCTTGCCACCCCGTTTGCCGGCGTACCTTAGTGGCCAAGGTGCATAGACACCCTCCTCACAATATTGCCCTGCCGCAGGAGCACCGCCATGTTCAGGTTAACCCGCTGCTGTTTACTCGCGCTCGCTATTACCGCGCCCTTGGCTCACGCCGCAGACCCCGCCAGTTGTAAAAGCGTGCGTCTGGGTGTGGTGAACTGGACCGACGTAATTGCCACCAGCAGCCTGGCCCAAGTGCTGCTCGATGGCCTGGGCTATGAAACACGCCAAACCAGTGCGTCGCAGCAGATCATTTTTGCGGGCATTCGTGATCAGCGCCTTGACCTGTTCCTGGGTTACTGGAACCCGCTGATGACCGCTACCCTGACCCCCTTCGTCCACCAGAAGCAGGTGCGCGTACTGGAAGCGCCAAGCCTGGCCGACGCCCGGGCCACCCTTGCGGTGCCCACTTACCTGGCCGACCAGGGCCTGAAGACTTTCGCCGACATTGCCCGCTTCAAGACCCAGTTGGGTGGGAAGATCTACGGTATCGAGCCAGGCTCCGGCGCCAACACTCAAATCAAAGAGATGATCGCCAAAAACCAATTTGGGCTGGGTGGCTTTCAATTGGTGGAATCAAGCGAGGCGGGCATGTTGTCGGCGGTCAGCCGCGCGGTAAAGCGCAAGGAAGCCGTGGTGTTCTTTGGCTGGGCACCCCACCCCATGAACGTCAACCTGCAAATGACGTATCTCAGTGGCAGCGAAGGCGCGCTTGGCCCTGATGAGGGCAAAGCCACCGTGTGGACGGTCACTGCACCCGACTACGCCAGCCGCTGCCCCAATGTAGATCGGCTGTTGAACAACCTGACCTTCACCGCCGCGGACGAGAGCCGAATGATGCAGCCGATCCTCGACCATACGCCCCCCCTCGACGCCGCTCGCCAATGGCTCAAGGACCATCCCCAGGACCGCACTCGCTGGCTCGAAGGCGTGACCACACTAGAGGGCCAGCCCGCTGACACCAACCTTCGCCTGACCACCCACTGACCCTCGCCCTGTCCCGCGCCGTACCCGGCGCACGGGCAAGCTCGCCCAAGGAAAAGCCATGAACCGCGATGTAATACTCACCTGTGCCCTGACCGGGGCTGGTGATACCACAGGCAAAAGCCCTCACGTGCCCATTACCCCCAAGCAAATCGCCGAAGCGGCAGTAGAGGCCGCCAAAGCAGGGGCCACCGTGGTGCATTGCCATGTGCGCGACCCAGACACCGGCCGTTTCAGCCGCGAAGCAGCGCTGTACAGAGAGGTGATGACACGCATCCGGGAAGCTAACGTAGATGTGATCGTCAACCTTACCGCTGGCATGGGGGGCGATCTGGAGATCGGCCCGGCCGAGCGGCCCATGGCCTTTGGCCCTGGCACCGACTTGGTAGGCCCCTTGGCACGCCTGGCCCACATAGAGGCCCTGCTGCCTGAAATCTGCACCCTGGACTGCGGCACCCTCAACTTTGGCGACAGCAATGGCATTTACGTGTCTACCCCAGCCCAGTTGCGAGCTGGCGCCCGCCGCATCACCGAACTTGGGGTGAAGGCAGAGCTGGAGATCTTCGACACCGGGCACCTGTGGTTTGCCAAGCAGATGATCCAGGAAGGGCTGCTGGAGGACCCGCTGTTCCAGTTGTGCCTGGGGATTCCATGGGGGGCGCCAGCAGATACCACCACCATGAAGGCCATGGTGGACAACCTCCCAACCGGTGCCACTTGGGCCGGCTTTGGCATCGGCCGCATGCAGATGCCCATGGCGGCCCAGGCGGTGCTGCTCGGCGGCAACGTACGGGTAGGTCTGGAAGACAATCTGTGGCTGGAAAAAGGCGTACTGGCCACTAACGGGCAACTGGTTGAACGGGCTGGAGAGATCCTCACGCGCCTTGGCGCGCGCATCCTCACCCCTGCCGAAGGCCGTGCCCGCATGAACCTCAGCCGTCGTTAACGGAGCCTGCACATGAGCTATATCACTGATGTAAAGACCTTCGCAGCCTTGGGTGGCGGCGTGATAGGCAGCGGCTGGGTGGCGCGCGCATTGGCCCGTGGGCTGGACGTGGTTGCCTGGGACCCTGCCCCGGATGCGGAACTCAACCTGCGCCAGCGCGTTGCCAATGCCTGGCCGGCACTGCAAAAACAGGGGTTGGCCGAAGGGGCCAGCCAGGACCGGCTGCGCATCGCCAGCAGCCTCGAAGCCTGCGTGGTCGATGCCGATTTTATCCAGGAAAGCGCGCCGGAACGCCTGGCCCTGAAACTGGAGCTTCATGCTGCCATCAGCGCCGCGGCCCGGCCCGAGACGATCATTGCCTCCAGTACCTCCGGCCTGTTGCCCAGTGACTTTTACGCCAACGCGCTTCGCCCGCAGCGCTGCGTGGTGGGTCACCCGTTCAACCCAGTCTACCTGCTGCCCTTGGTAGAGGTTGTAGGTGGCCAGCACACCACGCCTGAGGCGATAGACGCAGCCAAGGCTGTTTATCAACGGCTAGGTATGCGGCCGCTGCATGTGCGCAAGGAAGTGCCCGGGTTTATCGCCGACCGCCTGCTCGAAGCGCTCTGGCGCGAGGCCCTGCACTTGGTGAATGACGGCGTGGCCACCACGGGTGAGATAGACGATGCCATACGCTTTGGCGCGGGCCTGCGCTGGTCATTCATGGGCACCTTCCTGACCTACACCCTGGCGGGTGGCGACGCTGGCATGCGGCACTTCATGCAGCAATTCGGCCCGTCACTGCAACTGCCATGGACGTACCTACCGGCGCCGCCTTTGACGGACAAGCTGATCGAGGATGTGGTCGACGGCACCACTGTGCAACTGGGCCAGCACAGCATCGGCGCACTGGAGCGTTACCGAGACGACGCCCTGCTTGGCGTGCTGGCTGCCGTTCGCCAGGCCCAACAGGCGCATAGGATCGCGGCCGATGAGTGAGCCGCTGATCACCTATCAAGGCGAAGTACTCGGCGAATGGGTCGACTACAACGGCCACCTGCGTGATGCCTTCTACCTACTGATATTCAGTTATGCCACTGACGGTTTCATGGATTGTATTGGCCTCGATGCCACAAAGCGCGAGGCCAGCGGCCACTCGCTGTTCACCCTGGAGTGCCATCTGAATTTCCTGTATGAAGTGAAACAGGGCGAGCAGGTGAGGGTGCGCACCCGTGTGCTCAGCCATGATCACAAGCGCGTGCACCTGTACCACAGCCTTCACCGAGGCGGTGCCGACACTGAGTTGGCTGCGTCTGAGCAGATGCTGTTGCATGTGACACTGGAGGGGCCGAAGTCAACGCCCTTTGCAGCGGCCACGCTCAAGGATGTGCAACAGATAGCCAGCCGGCAATCGAAGCTTGAGCCGCCTGTCTGGATAGGGCGCGTCATGACCCTGCCCCGGCAGCCAGGACAAGGCTGAAAACGACCTGTTCATGCCCGTCGCTGCCAACCGGCGAGCCGCTTGTTGTGGCGCCGGCTCAGCTTGGCCAGAATCCTGAAAACTCAAGCAAGAGGACATTGACCATGATGCATGCCGACCTGATCGACCAGGAGGACCTGCTAAGCCAACTGCGTGCCCTGGGCTTCGAAATGCCCGCCGGGGCCAGCGCTGAACAGGCGTGCGACTGTGCGGTGCGAGGGCTTGACCCCGCCAAGGCCAGAGCGCTGCGGGGGATGGTCGAGCAAATGCTGACCGGCCGCGCGGCCATCCTCCCAGCCGTGCGCCAGGCCCTCGACAAAAACCTCTTGCCTGCCCTGGCGCAGTTTGGCCGTGCGTAGCAACGCTTGGTATTCTGGGGTGCACCCCAGAAGTTGCTATGCCTGTGAGAAGCGGCCGGGCCGCGTAGGCGCTAGCTCGCGAACACTCTCGCCCCGCCGGCGCGCCAAGTTGCATGTGCGCCAGCGCTTGCAACCAAGCAAACGTCTGGTTGCGATGACGGCCAAGCGTTACAAGAGCCCATCCTTAACCTAACGGCCCTGTGTTGCGCTCAGCTTTTAACTCGACCAGTTCAGTTGCACTACTCCTGCGCAGAATACCGAGGAAACCTTGTCCAGGAACACAATACCGGGGCGCTTTAACGTTGGTGAATACTCCCTGAGCACAGACTCCAGTTTCTCATTTGCCTCGATAGCGGCGTACTCGAGCATTGGAGTAAGCGTCCATGACAACAGGAAAATGTGATTGACCCCAGGATTATTGTTTTCTCTCCACTTCTTGATCTGGTCAGCTTTCATGCTTGAGAAGTTTTGCGTATTGGAATAACTATCATATACCTTCAGGTGTGCACCCGAATGACTTGGGCCACCATAGCGGAATTTACCCTGTGCGGGGCTTATGTATTCATCATAGTCAAACACAAGTATAGCTTTTCCAGCGGCGTCACCCACCTTCAAATTCAGAAGATCTCCCGACGGAGATCTATATATAACTGCTGGAAAAAAGGAATTATAAAAATCAATTAATGCGTTAATGCGCTCCTTGATATCCCGAGGATTGTGATCGCCATAGTCACGGATATGAGAAAACTTCAAGATAACAACTTCAGTATCATGGTCAGCGAGGAATAGGGCAACGTCCGATAATACCCCAATCAGCGATTGACCGTTACATCCCCAGGCTCCCTCACGGTGATAAGTGACTAAGCTATCGTGATCGTAATCTATTCGAAGATCCAGATAGCGGACACCACTCAACAATTGCCCGCGCACTGTCAGGTCCTGAGTTTTAGCGTACTCAGGAACGTCAATGGGAAATGTACAATTGTGAGTCACCCCCATGCCGGCGTCATGGCTTCCTGGCAGCGTAAGAGCACCTAACCTTGCATCTTTAAAAGGTCTCATCCAATTGGTCAGGTTAACGTCAAGGACGTTTCTTATTTGGATAACATTTACTTCATTACCCCCTCGACGCGCCTCCATGCTGACGCCCCCTCCAACCATATTTGTTCCACCGCAAGTGACCTTATGATCCCCCAAGTAATATGAGTCTTGACCACCGAACCACCAGTTATTAGCAGTTCCAGTATGCCCCTGAGCAAAAACTATTTCGGGAAATACATAAGCGTAGTTCTTGCCATCTTGCTCCTTCTTTAGCAATAACACCAAGGTTCCTTTGAACACAATTAAGCTCCTCAGGCAGGTCGCCAAATGTATTCTTTCTGCCCGGCGCTTTGCCCTTAAACCACAGTGCAACCTCCTCGGAGCTTTTCCTGCCCACGCGGAAATTAATCTCCCCATCTGCGCCAAACTCTTTTTCCATGCCTATCCAATTACGGTTCTCGGGGTCCTGCCCGCTGGTTATCTTATAGCCATCAACAACAAAGGTACCGCTAAGCAGGCGGTATCCTCCACCAACATCTAATTTGACTTTGTTATCATGATAGGTCATCAAGGGCTGCGGTTGTTGCTCCGAATCACTGGAAGACATTTCGAATACCTTATGTAAGCTGACATTTGTGAATCCAGCTGAACATGCGCATTAGGCATTTACTAGCTAGCAGATCTGTCAGGTATTCCTGAAAAAGCTTCTCGCCGATTGAGCTGATAGCTCAAGCCCGTTCAGCTGGCGATGGCACTTCATGAACCGGAAGAGCGCCTCTAATTTCAAACAAGCACTACACATCAGCAAACAGGGCATGGACGGTTATTGGCAAGACGAGACAAACGTTCCCTGAGCGGGATCGGTAGCATTTCAGTCCCACGGATGAAGCAAAAGCATCCTACCCATACCGATTATTTCGCCAAGTATGCATAGGTGCTTTTGTCGACAGAAGGTAATTCTGGGCTTTTGGTAGCCAGTGCTCGCTGGTACCGCCAACCCTACACCCTCACACTGGCAAAGGTAGACTCGTTCCGCGCTTGCCCCAACGCCGCCAGCGGGCCAGACAATTGCGGCAGTACCATGGTTTGAGAAATAGGCACCATCGCCACTTGCTGGGTGGTATTGGAACCGGCGCGCTCATCCCGCGGCGGGATGCCAAAGTACTCGCGATAGCACTTGGAGAAGTGTGGAGTAGAAACGAAACCGCATACCGAGGCCACCTCGATGATGGACATGGGGGTTTGCTTGAGCAGTTGTCGGGCGCGGATCAGCCGCAGCTTGAGGTAATAGCGCGAGGGCGAGCAGTGCAGGTACTTCTGGAACAACCGCTCCAGCTGCCTGCGTGAAACCGCCACATACACTGCCAGTTCGTCCAAGTCGATGGGCTCTTCCAGGTTGGCTTCCATCAGGGCCACGATTTCCTGCAGCTTGGGCTGGTTGGTGCCGAGCATGTGCTTGAGCGGCACCCGCTGATGGTCCTGCTCGTTGCGAATGCGCTCGTATACGAACATTTCCGAGATGGCGGCCGACAGCTCACGACCATGATCTCGGCTGATCAGGTGCAGCATCATGTCCAAGGGCGCGGTGCCTCCCGAACTGGTGAAGCGGTTGCGATCGAGGGTAAACAGCCGAGTGCTGATCGTGGCCCGAGGGAAGGCTTCCTGCATCGCAGCCAGGCACTCCCAGTGCACGCTACAATCGAAGCCATCCAGCAGGCCCGCGCAAGCCAAGGCCCAACTGCCTGTGCATACAGCGCCGAGGCGCCGGGATTGCCGGGCCTGCGCCTGAAGCCAACCCACATGTTCGCGGGTCACGGTACGTTGGATACCTACCCCGCCGCATACGATCACTGTGTCCATGGCCGGTGCCTTGTGCATGGCCGAGTCTGGGGTGATCTGCAGGCCATCGCTGGCCCATACCTGGCCACCGTCGGCGCTGAGGGTGGTCCAGCGGTACAGCTCGCGCCCGGATAACTGGTTTGCCATGCGCAGCGGTTCTACCGCCGAGGCCAGGGAAATAAGTGTGAAATTATCCAACAACAGGAAGCCAATGGATTGCGGCGTGCGGATTTGAGGCTGGGCCCCGGTGTTGGACGATGTCATCACGGTCTCTCCTTTGAATCAGCGCAAGGACGGCCCCAGGGACAGGGCTCTTTTTTGTAATGAAAATGGAGCAATTGCCATGCCGCAATTTGAATCCAACCGGGGCAAGTCCTAAAAGCGACGTCGCAATCGGTCTGGAATAAGCGTTCGGCAGGTATTCGCCTGGCCACCACATGCCGCTACAAGCCCCAATGGGTGAGCACTTCGGTAGCATGTTACGGCCAAAAACGGGCGCCACCGCCACAGCTGTCACCTGTGGCGGTAATGCCCTTCTACCACCAGCATAGCTTGCTGCTACGCGCTAAAAGGTGGCGACTTTGCTAGCCATGGGCGAAAAACGTGCGGGTGTGAGCGCCTACAGACCCCATCGCCCATTTAAGGCTTATAGGTGGCTTGGACCTGCCGAATTTCCTACCTATACCGGCGAACTTAACCCTCCTTACTACTGAATCCCCCGATATCGCCCATTCGCCCAAGGGCGCAGACTTGCTTCCAACTTAGCTGCTGACCGGCCTGGGATGGGCCTTACCAGCGCCTGCTATCAAGCCCCTGGCTATCAACCATGCCGACAAGGACGCGCGTCATGAGTCTAACCTCTGCCCAGCTGGCTCAGTTGGATCGCGAGCTGGACCACAACCAGCGGGAAATGGTCGTCCTCCCCCTAAATGTAGTCACCACCCCGACGGCCAATGCCGGTTCGTTTTCAGCCCCGGTTCGCCCCCCACAAATGTGCACCCGGCCCTACCCGGGGTTAATGAATGTGTTATGGCGGCAGGCCCAGGCCGATTACAACGCCACCGTGCATGCGTTCGTGAGTACCCCCTGGGGCGTACCCGTGGCCCTGGCCGGGTACGACCTTTACAACATCAACCGGCTGCTGCGTGACATCGGCGGCTTCGGCACCCAAGTGCGTATCTCCACCGTGCATGGCAAGCAGTACCTTGTACTCACCGGCTACCCTGGCCTGCGTAACCGCCTCAAGGGCACCCGCTACGCCCTGCGTAACCCTCAACTGGTTGAAATGGGCATCGGCAAGTACGGCGTGCGAGGTACCTCCATTTCAGGCTTCAAACTGTCCTGCTATGTGGCGGTGGGTATCGAAGTACTGGAATGGATTTTCAATGACCATGCCGTAATGACGGATTTATTTGCCGGGATGGGGGTGGAGTTGATCAAGGCAGGGATTGCTTCGGCGGTGGGGTATGCGGGTGCGGTAATGCTCGGAACGGCGCTAGGGTTTGCAGCTGCGCCGGTTGCTTTAGGCGCAATCTTGGTTTTCTTTGTAGGAGTAGGTCTGAACTACGCTGATAGCCGTCTTGACATAAAAGACTCGGTTAAGGCTAGCGCACGTTATGCTATTGCCAACTTAAAAAATCTTGTTCAAAAGCTCTCCAAGATAGACTTATCAGAACTGAAAAATTACTTGGAAAATAAACTTATTGGCGTTGCTACGGCAATAGCTGACAGTCAATACGAAGATCCCAAAAACCGGATATTACGCCGGCTTAACCAACAATGGCACGGCACATCTGGCTGGCCCCATGCGCCCCGGCTGCCGAGATTTTTTAACCTAAAACATTCAGAGCCTTGAAACATGGCTTCTAAATTCTACGGACCGAAAACTAACACACTCACTCCACGACTCAGGCTAGTAGCTGTGCTTAGCGCAGTTATGATGTTATTTGTAGGCGTGATCTCGACTTACTGGATATGGACTATGGTATTTTCTATTTACGGGAGGCTATATCGAGATGCGCCAGTAGTAGAGACACCTTACATGGCGTTCGGGCTTTTAATGGCTCCTACGGGTGCAATCATTGCTGTTTTTGGCGCAATAACAGCAGCAATAACAGGAAAAGTATTCGAACCACCAAAAAACACATGGGTCTATCGCTTTTCCGTACTGATGCTTTCCATTTCAGGCTATACGCTTATCTATGTTGTACCCACCGTCGCCACCCTAACAACCTTTACCCTCAAGGCCAAAGGTTACTGGACGTGCCGAGATCTAAGGCCGTCAGGCTCAGGCTGGCAAGTCTTCTGGGTCAACGACGAACGTGTCTGTTTTAAACCCGATGAATATATCAACGACAACTGGCCCTGCAGAAACGAAGGCAACAAGCTGGTGTGCATCCAGGTCGATGGGCGTTAACATTCCACCGCGCTCACCGCCAAGCCACCCCTTGAGGTCTCTTTGTACTTATCGTGCATATCGGCACCGGTATCGCGCATGGTGCGGATCACTCGGTCCAGGGAAATAAAATGGGTGCCGTCCCCACGCAGTGCCATCTGGGCAGCGTTGATGGCTTTAACGGCGGCAATGGCGTTGCGTTCGATGCAAGGCACTTGCACCAGCCCGCCAACGGGGTCGCAGGTCAGGCCCAGGTTGTGTTCCAGGCCAATTTCGGCAGCATTTTCCAATTGCGCAGGGGTAGCACCGAGGACATCCGCAAGGCCGGCGGCGGCCATGGCGCAGGCTGAGCCTACTTCACCTTGGCAGCCCACCTCGGCCCCGGAAATGGACGCGTTTTTCTTGCATAAAATGCCCACGGCGGCAGCGGCCAGGAAGAAATTGACCACGTCGTCGTCGCTGGGCTGCTCGCTGAACTTCATATAGTAATGCAGTACCGCCGGGATGATGCCCGCCGCGCCATTGGTGGGGGCTGTGACCATACGGCCGCCTGCGGCGTTTTCTTCGTTTACGGCCAGTGCGAACAGGTTTACCCACTCCATGGCCGTCAAGGTAGACCCAATTACATTGGGTTTGCCAAGCTCCAGCAGGCTACGGTGCAAGCGAGCGGCCCGGCGCCGTACATTCAACCCGCCAGGCAGTATGCCCTCCTCGGCCAAGCCTTGGCGCACGCAGGCCTGCATGGCTTGCCACAGCTCCAGCAGCCCAGCACGGATCTGCGCCTCGCTGCGCCAGACTTTTTCGTTCTCCAGCATCAACGCGGACACCCGCAGATTATGCCGCTCACACAGCTCGAGCAATTGCGCGGCAGTGTCGAAAGTATACGGCAACTCAGCGGTGTCGGCGTCCAGCGTACCGGCCGCGGCTTGAGCGGCATCCACTACAAAGCCACCGCCCACCGAGTAATAGGTATCTTCCAGCAGGGGCCCGTCGGCACTTTCGGCCACCAGGGTCATGGCATTGGGGTGGTAAGGCAGGTTTTCGTCCAGCAATCGCATGTCCCGTTGCCAATCGAAAGCCACCGTGAACTGGCCGCCCAGCCATAATTGGCCGGTTTTCTTCACGCCAGCGACGGTGGGGATGATGGTGTGAGGGTCTACCGTGTCGGGCCAGGCCCCCGTCAGGCCCATGATCACCGCGTTGTCGCTGCCGTGACCAATACCGGTAGCCGCCAGCGAGCCATACAGCCGTACCTCAATACGCTTGACCCGAGCCATGACCTGTTGCTGGCGCAAGTGCTCAGTGAACAAGGCCGCGGCACGCATAGGCCCCACGGTGTGTGAGCTCGAAGGCCCGATGCCGATCTTGAACAGGTCGAACACGCTGATAGCCATTATCGCAAACCCTCTGGTGACCGCCCGCAGCGTGCGGGGTGGCCTTCGCTTGCGAGGCATCATTCGCCTTTTGCCCAAGGCCCGAGAGTCTGCAACCGACCCGCCCTTGTTCGCCAGCGTCGAGCCGGTGGACAGGTCGGTTTTGCCGCAAACCCCAGCGAATAGGGCCCTTTTGCCCAGCCGGCAGGCCAGATACGACCCCACTGGTACTGGATACGACCCTCCCTGTACTGGTTGCGACTCACCCAGTAGGCGTTTGCCCGGCGCTGTTGGATGATCAAAAGCGCCCCGCTTATGCGGCGGTGCGGCCGAGCGCTTCGCGCCCTCCTGCAAGCCATTGCGCCTAGGGCTAAAAAAGAAGGCATTCGCCGCAGAAAACACCAAGGAGTCCACCCGATGAGAGCTGCACCCTCGTTACTGCTGGCCGCCGCGCTGTGTTTACCCTTGGCCACCCAGGCCGCGGACCCGCCCCAATGCGCCAAGGTCAATTTCTCGGATGTGGGCTGGACGGACATTACCGTGACCACCGCGGTTACCAGCGCGGTGCTGCAATCACTGGGCTACACCACCCGTACAACGATGATTTCCGTGCCGGTGACCTACAAGTCCTTGGCCGATGGCAAGAACATGGATGTGTTTCTGGGCAACTGGATGCCCACCATGGAGAACGACATCAAGCCCTACCGCGAGGCAGGCACCGTGGACACGGTGCGGGCCAACCTGGAAAACGCTAAATACACCCTGGCGGTGCCTGAGGCGCTGTGGGACCAAGGGTTGAAGGACTTTGCCGACCTACCTAAATTTAAAAGCCAGCTCGACGGCAAGATCTATGGCATCGAGCCCGGCAACGACGGCAATCGGCTGATCCAGTCGATGATCGACAAAAACACTTTTGGCCTGAAGGACGCCGGTTTCAAGATGGTGGAATCCAGCGAGGCCGGCATGCTGGCGCAAGTGGACCGCGCGCAGAAGCGCCACACCGGTATCGTATTCCTAGGTTGGGAGCCCCACCCGATGAATACCCGCTTCAAGCTTAAGTACCTCACCGGTGGCGATGACGTCTTCGGCCCCAACTTCGGCCAGGCCACTATTTACACCAACACCCGCAAGGGCTACGCCCAGGAGTGCCCAAACGTTGGGCAGTTGCTGAAAAACCTGGTGTTCACGCTGAACATGGAAAGCGAGCTGATGGGCAAGGTGCTCGACGACAAGATCAAGCCAGAGGTGGCCGCCAAGGCCTGGCTAAAAAACAACCCGCAGGTGCTGGACACCTGGCTGGCTGGCGTAACCACGCTAAGTGGCGAGCCCGGGCTTGAAGCGGCCAAGGCCAAGCTTTCGCAATAACTGCCGACCCTCGACGGGCTCGCTTGCCGGGTACCGCCCTTACTCCACGCAGATGGGTGCCAATACCATGCTGACAGACCATAAACTTCCCCTTGGCGAACACATCGCCGCCTTCGTCGACTGGTTGACCCAGCACGGCGCCGGGGTATTCGACTGGATCGCCTCCACCCTCGAAGCAATGATCCACGGCCTTACCGCTGCCCTCACCTGGTTCCCGCCGCTGGCCCTGGTGGTGATCTTTGCCGGGCTGGCCTATGTCATCCAACGCAAGGTCAGCCTGGCGATATTTGTGGCGTTGTCGTTTCTGCTGATCCTTAACCTGGGGTATTGGCAGGAAACCATGGAAACCCTGGCCCAGGTCACCTTCGCCACCGTGGTGTGCGTCGCCTTGGGGGTACCCTTGGGCATCGTGGCCGCGCACAAACCGTTCTTCTATACCTGCCTGCGGCCAATACTGGACCTGATGCAAACGGTCCCTACCTTCGTGTACTTGATCCCTACCCTTACGCTGTTCGGCCTGGGTGTGGTGCCAGGGTTGATCTCCACCGTAGTGTTTGCCATCGCCGCCCCTATCCGCCTGACCTACCTGGGCATTTGCGACGTTCCCGAGGAATTGATGGACGCTGGCAAAGCGTTCGGCTGCTCGCGGCGCCAGCTGCTGGCGCGCATCGAATTGCCGCACGCCATGCCAAGTATCGCCGCCGGGGTGACCCAATGCATCATGCTGTCGCTGTCGATGGTGGTGATCGCCGCCCTGGTAGGCGCCGATGGCTTGGGCAAACCGGTGGTCAATGCCTTGAACACGGCCGATATCGCACTGGGTTTCGAAGCAGGCCTGGCAATCGTGCTGCTGGCAATCATGCTCGATCGCATCTGCAAACAGCCAGATGCCAAGCTTAGAGGTGACGCATGAGCATCATTCGTTTCGAAGACGTGGACGTGGTGTTCAGCCGCCAGCCCAAGGAAGCCTTACGCTTATTGGACGAAGGCCTAAGCCGCCCGGAAATCCTCAAGCGTACCGGTCAGGTGGTGGGGGTGGAAAAAGCCAACCTGGAAGTGAACAAAGGCGAGATTTGCGTGCTAATGGGGCTGTCTGGGTCCGGCAAATCCAGCCTGCTACGCTGCATCAATGGGCTTAACACTGTTAGCCGTGGCAAGTTGTTCGTGGAACATGAAGGCAGCCAGATCGACATCGCTTCCTGTACTCCGGCGGAGTTGAAAATGATGCGCACCAAGCGTATTGCCATGGTGTTCCAGAAGTTCGCGCTTATGCCTTGGCTCACCGTGCGGGAAAACATCAGCTTCGGCCTGGAGATGCAAGGCCGCCCCGCGGATGAGCGTCGCCGCCTAGTGGACGAAAAGCTTGAACTGGTGGGCCTGACCCAGTGGCGCAATAAAAAGCCTAGCGAACTCAGCGGTGGCATGCAGCAGCGCGTCGGCCTGGCCCGGGCGCTAGCGATGGACGCGGACATCCTACTAATGGACGAACCCTTCTCTGCCCTAGACCCGCTGATCCGCCAAGGCTTGCAGGATGAGTTGCTGGACCTGCAGCGCAAGCTGCAAAAAACCATCGTGTTCGTCAGCCATGACCTGGACGAAGCCCTCAAGCTGGGTAGCCGTATTGCCATTATGAAAGACGGCAAGATCATCCAGTATTCCCGGCCCGAGCAAATCGTGCTCAGCCCGGCAGATGACTATGTGCGCACCTTCGTGGCGCATACCAACCCGTTGAACGTACTCTGTGGCCGCAGCCTGATGCGCCCCTTGGCCGAGTGCAAGCGGCTAGACGGCGAGGTATGCCTGGACCCTGGCAGCCAAGCCTGGCTGCGGTTGGGCGACCAAGACACGCTCAAGAGCGCGCGCCTGGGCGACCTGCCACTGGACCTGCAAAGCTGGCAACCGGGCCAGCCCGTGGAAACCCTGAGCCGCCGCCCTACCGTGGTAGGCGCGCAGATTGGCATGCGCGAGGCGCTGGAGATCCGCTACCACACCGGCCATAAGCTGGTGCTGCATGAGCAGAACCGCGTGGTAGGCGTGCTGGGGGATACCGAGCTGTACCACGCGCTGCTGGGTAAAAGCCTGGGCCACCCCGCCGAAGCCGCGCCTACCCATGAGGCTGTAGTGCCGCTGCGCAAGGTCAATTGACATCAGGCCGTGGAGCTGGGCAAAGCCCGGGAACAAGTCGGGGTCTGATCACCGGTTCTAGGTGAACAGTTCCCAGGCTTTACCTGGTCCTAGCACTTCCGCGTTCTTATTTGAACGATCAATCAAAATAAACTAGACTGCCTCTCCAATGACGCGGACCGCTCATAGGAGTACGCAATGCCAAAGGTGGGAATGCAGCCCATACGTCGCCAGCAGTTGATCGAGGCCACGCTGCAGGCGGTGGATCAAGTCGGCATGGCCGATGCCAGTATCGGCGTCATCGCCAAAACCGCCGGTGTGTCCAATGGCATCATCAGCCATTACTTTCAGGACAAGAACGGCCTGATCCAGGCCACCATGGGCTACCTTATGCGTGCCTTAGGCACCAACATAACTACCCGTCGCCAGGCCTTGACTGACAGCAACCCGCGCGCCCATCTGCGGGTAATCATCGAAGGCAACTTCGACGCCAGCCAGGTCAACGGCCCCGCCCGTAAAACCTGGCTGGCGTTTTGGGCCGCCAGCATGCACCAGCCTTCGCTGCACCGCCTGCAGCGCATCAACGACCATCGGCTGTATTCCAACCTGTGCTGTCAATTCCGCCGGGCATTGCCAGTGCCCCAAGCGCGCCATGCGGCACGCGGCCTGGCGGCGTTGATCGACGGCCTATGGCTGCGCGGTGCGCTTTCCGGCGACGCCTTCGATACCGAGCAAGCGCTGCGTATCGCCTATGAATATGTGGATCTGCAATTGGCGAACCCCCTCGCCCAGCCATGAGCTGGCACGCCGTTTTCGCCGTTAACCCCACGCCCTCGGCTTGGCCGGGCGCCTGACCAACTTCATGAGGAACGACATGTCCCGTTTCGGCTTGCAAAAACTGTACATCGATGGTGGCTACGTGAGCGCCAGTGGTGACGCCGTGTTCGACGCCGTTAACCCAGCCACTGGCGAAGTGCTTGCCCAGGTGCAGCGCGCGACCCAGGCCGATGTTGAAAAGGCCGTGGCCAGCGCTGAGAAGGGCCAAAAGGTATGGGCCGCCATGACCGCCATGGAGCGTTCGCGCATCTTGCGCCGGGCCGTGGACCTGCTGCGCGAGCGCAACGACGAACTGGCCATGCTGGAAACCCTGGACACGGGCAAGGCGTACTCGGAAACCCGCTACGTGGACGTGGTCACCGGCGCGGACGTGCTGGAGTACTACGCAGGCCTGGTGCCCGCCATCGAAGGTGAGCAGATCCCCCTGCGCGACACTTCGTTCGTGTATACCCGCCGTGAGCCATTGGGGGTGACCGCGGGCATTGGCGCCTGGAACTACCCGATCCAGATCGCCCTGTGGAAATCCGCCCCAGCCTTGGCCGCGGGCAATGCCATGATTTTCAAGCCCAGCGAAGTCACCTCCCTGACCACCTTGAAGCTGGCGGAAATCTACACCGAGGCCGGTTTGCCCAACGGTGTGTTCAACGTGCTGACCGGCAGTGGCCGTGAAGTGGGCACCTGGCTGACCGAGCACCCACGCATCGAAAAAGTGTCCTTCACCGGCGGCACGGACACTGGCAAGAACGTGATGGCCAGCGCGTCGAGCTCTTCGCTCAAAGAAGTGACCATGGAACTGGGCGGCAAGTCGCCGTTGATCATCTGCGCTGATGCCGACCTGGATAAAGCCGCTGACATCGCCATGATGGCCAACTTCTACAGCTCCGGGCAGGTGTGCACCAACGGTACCCGCGTCTTCGTACCGGCCTCTCTCAAGGCTGCGTTCGAAGCCAAGGTGCTGGAGCGCGTGCAGCGCATTCGCATCGGTGACCCGCTGGATGAAAACACCAATTTCGGCCCATTGGTAAGCTTCGCTCACATGGAAAGCGTGCTGGGCTACCTGGCCAAGGGTAAAGCCGAAGGCGCGCGCGTGCTGTGCGGCGGCGAGCGTTTGAGCGAAGGTGCCCTGGCCCAGGGCGCTTACGTGGCGCCTACGGTGTTCACCGACTGCCATGATGAAATGACCATCGTGCGTGAAGAGATCTTTGGCCCAGTGATGAGCCTTTTGACCTACGACAGCGAAGACGAAGCTGTCCAGCGTGCCAATGCCACTGATTTCGGCCTGGCCGCCGGGGTAGTCACGCCAGACCTGAACCGCGCTCACCGCATCATTCATCAGCTTGAAGCCGGTATTTGCTGGATCAACGCCTGGGGCGAGTCCCCGGCACAGATGCCAGTAGGGGGTTACAAGCAGTCCGGCGTTGGCCGCGAGAACGGCATCAGTTCGTTGGCTCAGTACACCCGGGTCAAGTCCGTACAGGTCGAGCTGGGCGATTACAGCTCGGTGTTCTGAGCCTGAAGGAGCATGGTCATGAGTAAAGAATACGATTACATCATCATTGGCGCAGGGTCCGCGGGTAACGTGCTCGCTACCCGCCTGACCGAAGACGCCAATGTCAGTGTGCTGCTGCTCGAAGCAGGCGGCCCGGATTACCGTGCCGACTTCCGTACCCAAATGCCGGCAGCCCTGGCGTTTCCCTTGCAAGGCAAGCGCTACAACTGGGCGTACGAAACCGAGCCAGAGCCCCATATGGACAACCGCCGCATGGAATGCGGGCGCGGCAAGGGCCTGGGTGGCTCCTCGCTGATCAACGGCATGTGCTACATCCGCGGCAACGCCTTGGATTACGACGGCTGGGCCAGGCTGCCAGGGCTTGAAAGCTGGTCGTACCTGGACTGCCTGCCTTACTTCCGCAAGGCCGAAACCCGTGACATCGGCCCCAACGATTACCATGGCGGCGATGGCCCGGTGAGCGTGACCACGCCCAAGGCCGGCAATAACCCGCTGTTCAATGCCATGGTAGAGGCGGGTGTGCAGGCCGGTTACCCCCGGACTGACGACCTGAACGGCCATCAGCAGGAAGGTTTCGGCCCCATGGACCGCACCGTGACCCCCAAGGGCCGCCGTGCCAGTACCGCGCGCGGTTACCTGGACCAAGCCCGGGCGCGAGCCAACCTGACCATCATCACCCATGCCTTGACCGACCACATCGTGTTTGAGGGCAAGCGTGCCTTGGGCGTGGCCTGGCTAGAAGGCGACAGCACCGCTACCGTGCAAGCCCGTGCCCGCAAGGAAGTGCTGTTGTGCGCCGGCGCCATTGCCTCGCCGCAGATCCTTCAACGCTCCGGTGTGGGCCCCGCTTCGCTGCTCCAGGCCATGGACGTGCCCGTGGTGCACGACCTGCCGGGGGTAGGTGAAAACCTGCAAGACCACCTGGAAATGTACCTGCAATACGCCTGCACCCAGCCGGTGTCCCTCTACCCTTCATTGCTGTGGTGGAACCAGCCAGCCATCGGCGCCGAATGGTTGTTCAATGGCACGGGCATTGGTGCCAGCAATCAGTTCGAAGCGGGTGGGTTTATCCGCAGCCGGGAAGAATTCGAGTGGCCGAACATCCAGTATCACTTCCTTCCAGTGGCCATTAATTACAACGGTAGCAAGGGCGTGAAGGAGCACGGCTTCCAGGCCCACGTAGGCTCCATGCGCTCCCCAAGCCGGGGCCGCGTGCAGATCAAATCCCGCGACCCGCGCCAGCACCCTAGCATTGTGTTCAACTACATGGCCACCGAGCAGGACTGGCAAGAATTTCGCGACGGTATTCGCATCACACGCGAGATCATGGCCCAGCCGGCCTTGGACCCGTACCGTGGGCGGGAAATCTCCCCTGGCGCCCATGTGCAAACCGACGAACAACTCGATGCGTTCATCCGTGAGCACGCCGAAACCGCCTACCACCCGTCCTGCTCTTGCAAGATGGGCATGGACAACATGGCCGTGGTCGATGATCAGGGCCGGGTGCATGGGATGGAAGGCCTGCGGGTAGTGGATGCGTCTATCATGCCGATCATCACCACTGGTAATTTGAACGCGCCAACCATCATGATCGCGGAAAAGATCGCCGACCGTATTCGCGGCCGAGCACCGCTGCCACGCAGCACCGCCAGCTATTACGTGGCCGGTAACGCACCCGTGCGTGGCACTCCGGCGCGCCAGGTAGCCCGCGCCTGACGGTAGGCGCCGGCGAAGCCTGCGAACAGCGGTATTACCTAGACAACAGCGTTACAACAAACGCTGTTCGATTCCAAGCATATACAGCACCCCATCCAGCCCCAGGGTTGAGATGGCGTGCTGGGCCGAGGCCTTCACCAACGGCTTGGCACGGAATGCCACCCCCAGGCCGGCCAGCGCCAGCATTGGCAGGTCATTAGCGCCATCACCCACGGCGATGGTCTGCTCCAACGTCAGGCCTTCCTTGGCTGCCAGTTCGCGCAGCAGCAGCGCCTTGCGCTCAGCATCCACGATAGGCTCCACCGCCACCCCCGTGCATTTACCGTCTTCTACCTGCAGCTCATTGGCGAACACATAGTCGATGCCCAGGCGGGCCTGCACCTGGCGGGCAAAGTACGTAAAGCCGCCGGAAAGAATCGCGGTTTTGTAACCCAAGCGTTTAAGCCCGGCGAACAAGGCCTCGGCGCCATCGGTCAGGCGCAAGGACGCGCCGATCTCATCCAGTACGCTGACGTCCAGGCCCTTGAGCAACGCCATGCGCTCCTTGAAGCTGGCGCGAAAATCCAGCTCGCCGCGCATGGCCCGCTCGGTAATGGCCGCCACACGTTCCCCGACCCCCGCCGCCTTGGCCAACTCGTCGATCACCTCGGCCTGGATCAAGGTAGAGTCCATATCGAATACCGCCAAGCGCCGGTGCCGACGGCACAGGTCGTCCAACTGCAAAGTCACGTCGGCGTTCAACTCCCCCGCCGCGGCGAGTAATTCCGAACGCAATACCTGCGGGTCGGTGGGGGCGCCCTGCAAGCGGAGCTCCACGCAACCTGGCCCGCCCTGAGGCGCATTCAGGCGTGCCGGGGCCGACAACCGGTCGATGCGTTCTACTTCAAGGCCATGGGTGCTGGCGATGTGGGTAACGCGGTGCAACTGGTGTGCGGTCAACCCCTCACCAAACAGGCTCAATACGTGGCGCGGCTGTGCTTGAGCCTCGGCCCAGGCTTGATAGGCCAGGGCACTCAACGGCGCAAAGCTCGCGTGTAGCTCAAGCCGCTCGCAGATCCCGCGCAGCCCGTCTTGTACCGGCGATTCCTCGGCGCCCTGCTCTACCACCGCCATCAGGCTAAAGGCCCCATGGGCCACCGTCTGCGCGATGTCCAAAAGGCTCACGCCGCACCCGGCCAAGGCGCCAACGAGCTTGGCACTCAAGCCTGGGCGATCGAGGCCTGTGATGTTGATCAGGACGAATTCGCGCAAAGTCCACCTCGGTATTGGCAAAAAAAGCGCATTCTAACCAGATTCCTTGCCTGGCGGCGCTTTGAACCCCAGGGGTCGATCGTTATACTGCGCAGCAACTTCCAGCCTCAAGAGCCGAGCGCAGTGAACCGGCCCACGCCCGTTAAAAACGATAATTTCTTTCTGCTGATCTTTCGCGCCTTGCGTCATCGCCGCGTACCGATCGCCCTGCGTATCGCCACCCACAACGTGATTCTCGTTGCCGTCGCGCTGGTGATCTACGCCTGCGTGATGGGGCTGCAGTTCAAGCAGGCCATGCATGATCAAGCTGACGCCCTGGGGCAGAGCCTGACCAGCCAAACCGCGGTGTCCGCTACCGAGCTGCTGGTGTCCAATGACATCCTGAGCTTGAACGTGCTGCTCAACAACCTGGCGAAAAACCCGCTGGTGGCCCATGCGGCCATCTATAGCGGCGACAATCGGGTAATCGCCGAGGCAGGGCAAAAGCCCAAGGCTGGGATGCTGACCATGGCCGGCGGCGTGTACGAAAGCCGGCTGTCCTTCCAAGACGTGAGCACCGGCACCTTGCGCGTTAGCCTGAACATGGAGCAATTTCAGCAGCCGATGACCATCAGCCTGCAGAGCATGGGCATCCTCAGCCTGATTCTGTTGGTTCTGACCTTGGCGTTCAGCTTGCGCATCGGCCGCAACCTCACGACTCCCTTGCTGCAATTGCGGGTATGGCTGCGGGATATCACGCCCTATACCCCGGCTATCGAGCGTCAGGACGAAATCGGCGACGTAGCCCGTGACCTGCACGCCCAGTTCGCGCCAGAGCCACCGCCGGAGCCCGAGCCCGAGCCCGAAGAGGAACTCGAAGACGACGCGCCCGCCCCTGCCTTTGCGCCCTTTACCGGTGCTCCTGCCGCCAAGCCCGCGCCCGTCGCGCGCCGGGTAATGGCCGATGAAGACGAAGAGGATGACGCGGCTTTCGCCGACCTGGGCGATCTGTCGATCCCCGCGGCCCACGCGCCCACTACGGCGGCGCCTGTGGTGCCTGTGATTCCTCAATACAGCGCGGTACTGGCGGTGCAGCTAGGCTCCCAAGAACAACTGCGGCGCCTGCCTCGGGCACGCCTGCTGGAGCTTATCGAGCGCTATCGGGATTACCTGGGGCAAGCAGCCTCGTTATACCAAGGCCACGTACACGCCTTGGCCGACGGCAGCAATCTGGTGCTTTTCCACAGTAACGACGCTGGTGATGACTACCTCACCAACGCCATCTGCTGCGGCGAGCTATTACGGGCCCTGGGTCATGAACTGCAGATCGAAGTAGCCGACAGCGGCGTGACCCTGCAACTGCAATTGGGCTTGGCCCTGGCGGACGGCCTACAGGCCATGGACCTTGAAGCGCTGGTAGGTACCGAGCCCGCTCGCGCCGCATTGGCCCTGTCCCAGCACAGTCGCAACCTGCTGTTGGTGGAACGCAAGGTGAACGAAGATATGCTCATTCGCCAGCGCGCGCGTATCCGCTCCATCGCTAGCCCTGAAGGTGCGTCTTGTGTGGAGCGCTTGCTGGAACCCTACCCTTCGCTGCTGGAACGGCAGTTGGGCCGTATGGCGGATCGCCGGGGGCGCTAGCCCCGCTTAGCTGTAGGAGCCAGCAAAGCTGGCGAATAGGGCCTGACAGCAACCTCGCTGGCTGCTACGGTATGGCCTGTATGTTCCCGTAGCAGCCGAGCTTGCTCGCGACCAGATTCAACACAATGCTGAGACGGTCGCGGCCAAGGCCGGCTGCTACGGATATACGCCAGCCTGTGCTGTAGCAACGGGCCTTGGCCGCGACTAGGTTCAACACCGTGCCGTGGCTGGTCGCGAGCAAGCTGGGCTGCTACGCGAGAACCCCCGCAGGCGTATAAGGCAGCGGTCACAGCCTTAGAACCTGAACACTTCCGTATTGCCCCGCACCGGCGTTGCCTGAGGCATTTGCTGGGCGTCGGGCACTTCTTTCTTGGCCTGTGCCGCGCTGGCCTTGCGCGACTCTTCCGCCAGGGCTGGTTGGCTGGCCAACGGCTTGACCGCCACGCTCAGCTGCTGAGCCAAGCGTTGCAGCAATATGCCTTGGGCTTGCACCTGGGCGGCGGTGCCACCGGCATGCTTCTCTTCCAAGTGAACCAAGCGGGTATCCCGCACCTGACCACGCCTGTCCAGCACGCGCCATTGAGCGTCCAGTACCGCGGGTTGATTGCCACCGGAATCCAGCCGGGTGATGGACAGCAGTACCTGAGCATCGGGGCTGAAGCTGGCTTTGCTAGGGGCCAGCATCACGCGCTGGCTATCGAGCCGCCAGGCCAGTTGCCGCAACAGCAATTGGTCGATGTCCGCCGTGAGGCTGCCCGCCCAACGGCCATCGGCGGCGGCGCGCAGGCTGCCGTCTTTCTGCCGCTGCAGCAAGGTTTCACGATGCAGGTAATCCGCGACCGACACAGGCCCCAGCAATACGGCCATGCCACTGGCGCGCTTGGGTTGACCGGGGTTGCCGCTGTCGAGCTGATACAGCGTGACCGGCTGATGCGTGCTGCAGCCCGCCAGGCCTAGCACACCAGTCAGAACAGCAGCGAGAGGGATGCGCAGAAAGCTCATGATTCCGTCCAGGCGGCCCATTTAGGCCAGGCCGCAGTGATACCGATGCAATGGGCGCTTATCGGGTGTACGCCACAGGGCCCATATCATCCGTGAATACCGCCCAGGACTCCAGTGCCCAGTGGTCGCCCATGCAGAAACGACCACTGGACCGGCTGGAATCAGACGGAGGGTTCGACCAACAGCGCATCAACACGCTGAAAGCCTCTAGGCAGCTTATTGCCGCGCCGCCCACGTTCACCCTTGTAATGATCCAGGTCATCGGCCTTGAGCGACAGCGTTCGCTTGCCCGCCTGCAATACCAAGGTAGCGCCTTCCCGAAGAATAGCCAGGTCGGTGACGTATTCCTCACGGCTGGCGACCCGTTCCCCCGGCACGCCAATGATCTTGTTACCCTTGCCTTTGCCCAACTGTGGCAGATCGGCCACCTTGAATACCAGCAAGCGACCTTCAGTGGTAACGGCCGCGACCCACTCCTGGTCACGGTCAGTGAGCGGGCGCGGGGCCATGACCTTGGCTCCCTTGGGCAGGCTGAGCAGGGCCTTGCCGGCCTTGTTTTTGGCTTGCAAGTCCTCGCCCTTAACCACAAAGCCGTAGCCGGCATCCGAGGCAATTACATACAAGGCGCTGTCGTCCGGCAGCAGTAGGCACTCGAACTGCGCCCCAGGCGGCGGGGTCAGTCGGCCGGTCAGGGGTTCGCCCTGCCCTCGCGCCGAGGGCAAGCTATGGGCAGGCAAGGAGTAGCTGCGCCCGGTGGAGTCGATAAACACCGCGTACTGATTGGAGCGGCCGGGGGCAGCGGCCTTAAAGCCGTCACCGGCTTTGTACGACAAGGCCGTGGCATCGATGTCATGGCCCTTGGCGCAGCGCACCCAGCCTTTTTCCGACAACACTACCGTTACCGGCTCGGTAGGCATCAGCTCGTTTTCCGACAAGGCACGGGCTTCGGCCCGCTCGACGATCGGCGAGCGACGCTCGTCGCCGTAGGTTTTGGCATCGGCCAGCAACTCGGTGCGTACCAGTTTCTTGAGCTTGCTTTCACTGGCCAGCAAGGCCATCAGCTTGTCCCGCTCCTTGGCCAGGGCATCCTGCTCGTCGCGGATTTTCATCTCTTCCAGGCGCGCCAGCTGACGCAACCGAGTATCGAGAATGTAGTCGGCCTGGGTATCCGACAACCCGAAGCGCTCAATCAGCTTGGCCTTGGGATGGTCCTCGGTACGGATGAGATGAATCACTTCATCTAGGTTAAGAAAAGCCACCAGCAAGCCTTCCAACAGGTGCAGGCGCCGTTCGACCTTGTCCAGCCGGAACTGCAAGCGGCGGCGGACGGTGCGCACCCGGAACGCCAGCCACTCAGTTAACAAGGTACGCAGGTTTTTCAGCTGCGGCCTGCCATCCAGGCCAATGATGTTCATGTTGACCCGGTAAGTGGACTCCAGATCGGTGGTAGCGAACAGATGCTGCATCAGCTCGGCCGCGTCCACGCGGTTGGAGCGCGGGATGATCACGATGCGGCAGGGGTTTTCGTGGTCCGACTCATCCCGCAGATCAGCCACCATGGGCAGCTTCTTGGCCTGCATCTGCGCGGCGATCTGCTCCAGCACCTTGGCGCCGGACACCTGATGCGGCAAGGCGGTCACCACCACGTCGCCGTCTTCCTGCCGGTAGATAGCGCGCATGCGCACCGAGCCCCGGCCGTTTTCGTACATCTTCAGCAGTTCATGCCGAGGCGTGACGATTTCAGCCTCGGTAGGGTAGTCCGGCCCAGGCAAGTGCTCACACAACTGCTCGATGCTCGCCCCAGGCTCGTCCAGCAGGCGCACACAGGCGGTGGCCACCTCCCGCAGGTTATGGGGAGGTACGTCGGTGGCCATGCCCACGGCAATGCCGGTGGTGCCGTTGAGCAGGATATTAGGCAAACGGGCTGGCAATACCGCGGGTTCGTCCAGCGTGCCGTCGAAGTTGGGCACCCAGTCGGCCGTGCCCTGGCCCAGTTCGCTGAGCAGCACCTCGGAGTAGCGCGACAGGCGCGCTTCGGTATAGCGCATGGCGGCGAACGACTTGGGATCATCCGGCGCGCCCCAGTTGCCCTGGCCGTCCACCAGGGTGTAGCGGTAGCTGAAGGGCTGGGCCATCAACACCATGGCTTCGTAACAGGCCGAGTCACCATGGGGGTGGAATTTACCCAGCACGTCACCCACGGTACGGGCCGACTTCTTGTGCTTGGCGTCGGCGTCCAGGCCCAGTTCGCTCATGGCGTAGATGATACGCCGCTGCACAGGCTTGAGGCCGTCGCCGATGTGCGGCAGGGCCCGGTCCATGATCACGTACATGGAGTAGTTGAGGTAGGCCTGTTCAGTGAAGTCAGCCAAGGACCGGCGTTCCACGCCGTCCAGGCTGAGATCGGTTGATTCGCTCATGCAAGCCTCATCGAGTGGTGTTCTGGCGCAACAGCATGGTGCCGTCGCGCAGGGTGAATTCAAGACGTTTAAGGGCACTCATGCCCAGTAATATCTGCTCGCCCGGCAACCCCGGCACCACCACCGCGCTGACCTGGGTCAGGTGGATGTCGCCGAGTGCGAGGCTAGCCAGCCGCGTGCGGTAGCCCTGAGTGGCGCCATTGGCAGTATTGAGAGTGACCGGCAGGCCCTTGTCCAAAGCCAGGCGGCTGGCTACCGCTTGGGGGATAGCCACCTCAGTGGCGCCAGTGTCGAGCATGAAGGTCACCGCTTGGCCATTGACCTTGCCGTCGGCCATGAAATGGCCCTGCCGATTGCCTTGCAGCCGTACCTCTACAAAGCCTGCGCCATGGCTGGAGCTGACTTCGCGGTTTGGGTTTTCCTGGCGCTGTTCCCAGTCGCCGAAAAACCGTGAAGCCAGAAACAACCCGGCGATCCACGCCAGCACCAACAACCAGCGGCCGGCCTTGCGCCCTGGCGGTGAACTTGGCGGCGTACTCACGGCGCCTCCCAACCGCCGGCGGGCGCGGTGAAGCGCCATACCACAGGCCGCTGCTCACCGTCGGCGCGTGCACCGCCGTTATTGTCAGTACCGATCCAGGCGCCGGTTTCATCCAGGGCCAGCGCTTCCGTTAGCCCATAGGGCTGGTCATAGCGCCGCGCCGGTTGCAGCGCGGCTTGAGCAAAAGACCAGCAGCGCTCGACCTGGGCGGTGTTCGCATCGCGCCTGCAGACACGGTAGCCATTGCGTTCCAAGGTGAACAACTTGCCTTTGAAGTAGGTCAGGTCGGCAAAGTCCTTCACGTAGTTCGAGCCAGTGCGCATGTCGGCCGGCGCCTGCTCGGCACCGCCTTCGCTGAGCAACACACAAGGCACGCCGCATACCCAGCCGTCAGGCCCCAGGCGCGTGTACACCAGCCCCCGTTGCTCCCGCTCCGCCGCCAGCCACAGGTGGTGTGCCTCTGGGTCTAGGGCCAAGCCTTCGAACAGAGCATTGAGGTGGTGCAGCAAGGCCTGTTGGCGAGCCTCGGCCACTATGGTTGCAGGCAATGGCAACCATTGAGCGGCGCCGCTCGGGCTGACCCGTAATACGCTGGCCTTGGCTTCGCTGACCAAGTAAAGCTGCTGCTGACCATCACAGGCAATGCCTTCGAAATCCAGGCTGCCTCCGCGCACCAGGCTGGCTGCGGTAGCGGGTACACTAAGGCTCGGAGGCAAACCCATGTCCGGCGCGGACGGTGCCCTGAACACCAGCGGCTGGCTTTGCCATACCGGCCCGGAGCGTTCCAGGCGGTAAACCTGATCATCATCGCGGTCCGACACTGCCCACAGCTGGCCCGCACACAGCGCCAGCCCCGACAGATTACCGCCACGCATGCCCTCGACCGGGTATTCCGCTTGCAGCATGAGCTCGGGCAACCCGGCCTCCCCTTGGGCCATGGCGAGGTTGCCCCATAACAACAAGGCTACGAGCCCAGCACGGATCAACTAAGCACCTCGGCCAGGTTACCCTTGGCTTCCAACCAGCTCTTGCGATCACCCGCGCGCTTTTTGGCCAGGAGCATGTCCATCACCTCGCTGGCCTGGGCGAAATCGCCCAGGGTCAGCTGTACCAGGCGGCGAGTGTTCGGGTCCATGGTGGTTTCCCGAAGCTGCGGTGGGTTCATCTCACCCAGCCCTTTGAAGCGAGTGACCTGGGGCTTGCCCCGCTTCTTCTCCGCCACCAGGCGGTCGAGAATACCGTCACGCTCGGCTTCATCCAGAGCGTAGTAAATCTCCTTGCCCAAGTCGATGCGGTACAGCGGCGGCATGGCCACGTACACATGCCCTGCATCGACCAAGGGGCGGAAGTGCTGCACGAACAGCGCGCACAACAAGGTTGCGATGTGCAGGCCGTCGGAGTCGGCATCGGCCAGAATGCAGATTTTGCCGTAACGCAACTGGCTCATGTCGGCGGCGCCAGGGTCCACACCGATCGCCACGGCGATGTTATGCACCTCTTGGCTGGCCAGCACTTCGTTGCCGTCCACTTCCCAGGTATTAAGGATTTTCCCGCGTAGCGGAAGGATCGCCTGGAATTCTTTATCCCGCGCCTGCTTGGCCGAACCACCGGCGGAGTCACCCTCTACCAAGAAGAGCTCCGCACGGGCCGGGTCCTGCCCCGCGCAGTCGGCCAGCTTGCCGGGCAAAGCCGGGCCCTGGGTGATGCGCTTGCGCTCGACCTTCTTGCTGGCCTTCAGGCGCCGCCCGGCGTTGTTGATGGCCAGCTCGGCCAACTGCAAGCCCAGTTCGGGGTGGGCGTTGAGCCACAGGCTGAAGGCATCCTTGACCACGCCAGACACGAAAGCCGCGGCCTCACGGGATGACAGCCGCTCCTTGGTTTGGCCAGAGAACTGCGCATCCTGCATTTTCATGGACAGCACGAAAGCGATGCGCTCCCACACGTCTTCGGGTGCAAGCTTCAGGCCCCGTGGCAGCAGGTTGCGGAACTCACAGAATTCGCGCATGGCATCGAGCAGGCCCTGGCGCAAGCCGTTCACATGGGTGCCGCCCTGGGCGGTAGGGATCAGGTTGACGTAGCTCTCCTGCACGCTGTCGCCGCCTTCAGGCAACCACAGCAGCGCCCAATCCACTGCTTCCTTGTTGCCTGACAGGCTGCCGCAGAACGGCTCGGCGGGCAGGCGTTGGAATTCACTGACCGCGTCGGCCAGGTAGGAGCGCAGGCCGTCCTGGTAATGCCATTCGGTTTTCTCGCCGCTGGCTTTGTCTTCGAAGGTGACCGACAACCCAGGGCACAATACGGCCTTGGCCTTGAGCACGTGCTTGAGGCGGCTGATGGAAAACTTGGGCGAGTCGAAATACTTAGGGTCCGGCGCAAAGTACACGCTGGTGCCGGTGTTGCGCTTGCCCACGGTACCGATGACTTTCAGGTCCGTGGCCTTGAAGCCATCGGCGAAGGTCATTTCATATTCCTGGCCGTCGCGCTTGACCCTCACCCGTACCAGGTTGGACAGCGCGTTCACCACCGAGATGCCCACACCGTGCAGGCCGCCGGAGAACTGGTAGTTCTTGTTGGAGAACTTGCCGCCGGCATGCAGCTTGGTGAGGATCAACTCTACGCCCGGCACACCCTCTTCGGGGTGGATATCCACCGGCATGCCTCGACCATCGTCGATCACTTCCAGGGAGTGGTCGGCATGAAGGATCACCTGGATGCTGCTGGCATGGCCCGCCAGGGCTTCGTCGACGCTGTTGTCGATCACTTCCTGGGCAAGGTGGTTGGGCCGCTGGGTGTCGGTGTACATGCCCGGGCGTTTACGTACCGGGTCGAGGCCCGAGAGGACTTCGATGGCGTCGGCGTTATAAGAGCTAGCGCTGGGGGTGGCCATGGGTTCTCTTCGTCAATCGTTATAAAAAGTCACAAAGTGGCAGGGTCGATGGCGGCGCAACCTGCGGCCTCGAACCCGGCCAGTCGTAGCAATTCCGGGACCCGCTCGGCGAAGCCTTGATAGCTGTGGTCGCCGCCCTGGCGCACCTCGACCGCACAGCCCTTGTAGAACGCTTGGGCGAAGCGGTAGTCGAGGATGCTGTCCCCGGTTTGCAGCCACACGCGGATACGCTCACCTGCGTTCGGTGGCGGCACTTCCAGTTCAGCCAGGGCATGTACGTGGTCGTGGGTGAGCTGCCACTCCTCCTGGGTATAGAGGTTGCGCTGGGTACCCAAGCGCCCGTCGAACAGCCGGTGCGGGTTTACCACGGGGTTGATCAGCACGGCGCTCAGGCCGTGCCGGTGCGCCAAGTGGGTCGCATAGTAGCCGCCCAGGGAGCTACCGACCAGCAGCGGTTTGCCCAGGGTTACAATTGCCGCCTCCAGCTGAGCCATGGCCTGGCGGGGATGGTGATGCAAGGCGGGCACCTGCAACTGGCCGCTCAGCCCTGCCTGGGCCACGGCGGTGGACAGCTGCCGCGCCTTGTGCGAGCTGGGGGCGCTGTTAAGCCCGTGGATATACAACAAAGAAGGGGACACACGGCCTCCTGCGGTCGAATCGAGACACCCGAGTGTATCCCGTTCAATAACCGCTGCCACCAAACTCGGGCGCGAACTGAAAATCCGTTACGCGGGAAATGCCTGTTTCTATGTCGCCATTGGGCTGCAACCGCAACCAACGGTAGCCCGGCGCGATACGGTCCACGGCAAAGTCTTCGCTCAAGGGCTTGAACTGCACGCAGGTCGACGGGCTGGCCAATAATCGAACACCGTCGCGCTGACGGTCCAGGTGCTGATGAATATGGCCCCAAAGTATGCCACGCACCTGTGGATAGCGGTCTACCACTGCCCAGAAAGCCTCGGCGTTGCGCAAACCGATGGGCGCCATCCACGGGCAATCGATGGACACCGGGTGATGGTGCAGGCACACCAGGTGATGCCGATCCGGCGCGCCTTCCAGTGCTGCTTCAAGGGTGCGCAGTTGACCCTCGGCAAGCCAACCGGGGACCGACCCTGATACCGAAGAGTCCAGTAAGGTAATCCGCCAGTTCCCTACGTCCACCACCTGGCGCATCAGGTCGCTGTCACTGTAATGCTCGGCCATCACCGCGGCTTCGTCGTGATTGCCTGCCATCCAATAATGAGGCGCGTCAATGCACGCGGTCATTTGCCGAAAGCGCTCGTACGACTCCAGCGTGCCATCCTGGGACAGGTCCCCGGTCGCAACCATAAGGTCCACCGTCGGCTGCTCTGCCATGACCAGGCTTACCACCTGACCCAAGCTGTCAGCGGTGTTCATCCCCAGCAGGTTACCCTCGGCCTCGGCGAACAGATGGCTATCGGTCAACTGCAACAGCAGGATGGATGAATCACGGGTGTTATGGCGGTTCGGCAAGACGCGGCTCCAAGGAAAACACAGCAAGCATTATGGTGCACTTTCTTCAGCTGCGCCTACGTACTCAGCGTTGATCAGACGTTGAGTATCCTTCCAGATCTCGCCAACATAGGGGTCAGAAAGGGTAAAGATCCCGTGCCCCATGCGCATGACCAGATTCTCGGCCACAAGCGCGTTCAAGATAGGCTGGATTTCCTCGATCTTTACTTCCCTGCCAATGGCCTTCGAGTAATCCGCGGCCGCTTCAGCAGAGTAAAGCTTCTTTACCGGTTTATCAGAAGACGCAATTCGTCCAAAGACTTCCATGGCCAGGCTCCCCAAGTTCTCGACTTTAGAAATTTCAATGTCGGCAATAGCAGAACGTAGCGTCTGGGCGACGATGGGCATTGCCACGTCTGGGTTTCCACCTTGGCGGATCACATGACCAATTGCGCGTTTGAGTTCCTCTGGGCGATTGCCCAATGAATTGAACGCTTCAATGGCAATTGCTCGGCTCGGAAGCCTGTCTGAGCCAATCTCTGCTTCATAGCGGTTCAAGAGAAATTCTACGTAGTCCTCGCCCAACACCGGGAAGCTTGCGGACTCTGCACCAGCGAAAGCCTGATTATGCTTAGCGGTCATTTCGCCAACTTGGGCTCGATGCGAGCCTGTGCCAATGAAGATCAGGTAACCAGGCATATCGTTCCTAGGGTTGATAGCATCACGAGCTGCCTTTAGGGCGAACATCATGTTCTGCCCCTCCTCGCTTGCAATAGCTTGCTGCACCTCATCTACGATCAGGACTACATCGGTTTTAGCAAGATCAACTACCGCTTTCAAAGCGTCTGCCAGGGGTACGCCTCCTGCCTTGCCTATATCCTGCAATTTGAACCCGAATTTGAAACCAAAACCACCGAGATCCAGGCCATTGACACGCTTGAGCGTCCTCAGCGCCTTGGATTCCGGCTGTTGCAACTCCTGAAGCTTGTCCGTGATGGCCTGCTGCAGCAATGCAGAGGGAGAAGTCAGCGTATCGGTCCAGAGGTCCACATAAATGACTAGGGCCCCCTGAGACTCCAAGGCGGGCATCAGATCAGCCATCAGAAAGGTTGTCTTTCCGGTTCTGCGCAGCCCCGAAATAAACAGACCAGAGCGCAGATTTTCGTCGAGCACTCCAGGGTTAAGGAGCTGGCTAGCCATTTGCTCGGCCAACGTGTGTCGATGAAAAATCATAACTTTATCCAAAATTATGAGCTGACAATAATTATTGACTATACATAATTTTGGATAATAGCCACGATGGCTACTAGCAGCAATGTTGAACAGATGTGACAAGGCACTCCAACTATGGCGCCTTGTTCACTCCAACTATTCTGCTCATTGACCGCCGACTTACCTCACATACTCATACTCATGCCCACAGGCCAGGCAGTAGCTTAGCCACTCCCCAAGGAACAGGTTGAGCTGGGCTTTTTCGTCGGGCTGGTGCATGGCCGCGTTGGGGTACGGATAAATACCTCGAAAGCGCCGCGCATGTTGGGCGCCTATCACTTCAGCCATGCGGGCATCGTGATAGACCTGAACCTCCATGCGCGGCACCGGCAGCCAGGGCAGGCTGTGCTTCTGGCTAACGCTTACCGTGGTGGTGTAAGGGCTGGCCTGAATAACTTCGATGTTCAGCACGCCGAGCATCTGATCGCCCTGGGTCATTGCGATCTGGCGCGAACGCTGCTCTCCACGCATGCCTGGCAACAGGCGCATGAGGCGAGCATAGTTGGCCTCGCAGGCTGCCTGCAAAGCGGCCAGGTCGACCCGATAGCGTTCACGCAACACATTCACTTCCACAACCCCCTGACTTCTTCGCGGTTCAGCGCCAGCCATTGAATGGCGATCAGCGCGGCCGCGTTAATGATCCTACCGTCGCGCACGGCCTGAAGCGCATCCTCGAATGCCCAGACCCGCACGCGAATATCCTCCCCTTCCTCTTCTAGCCCGTGTAACCCGCCAGCGTCCGAGCTTTCGCAACGGCCCAGGTAAAGGTGCACGTACTCATCACTGCCCCCCGGGGAGGGGAAATACTTGGTAATCGGCCAAAGGCCCTTGAATGTGAGCCCAGCTTCCTCTTCCGCTTCGCGGTGCGCAACTTCTTCGGGGGTTTCGTCCTTGTCGATCAGACCGGCAACCATCTCGATCAACCAGGGGTTGCTGACCTTGTTCATGGCACCCACTCGGAACTGCTCGATCAGCACCACTTCGTCTCGTATGGGGTCATAAGGCAGCACACATACGGCGTCGTGCCGCACGAACAGCTCGCGGCTGATTTCCTTGCCCATGCCACCGGAGAACAGTTCATGGCGCAGGAACAGTTTGTCCACCTTGTAGAACCCGGTGAAGCAGTTTTCCCGGCGGGTGATTTCCACCTGTGTAGGCACCGATTGGTTAGCGTCTGTCATACGAATCCTCTTTTCCCATCTTCAGGTCACTGGCAACGATAGCCGATGCAACCATTGTGCCGACGGCCGTCGCGCATGTGTGGTGACGAACCGAACGTTACGTTTATAGTCCAACCCCGACTTAATACTCGCCAAGGAATTCCATGTCACCCTTGAAAGTTTCCGCGCTGGCGCTTCTCGCGTTGAGTCTTGGCGCCTGCCAAAGCCTTTTTCAACCCGATTACGACAAACCGCTCAAAACCGAGCGCGAAGCCTGGGAACATATCAAGCCCGGCTGCACCTCCGCCGACTGCCCATTGGTGAACCTGGATACGGTGCATTTCCCCGAAGAACCCACGCTCGACACCTTGGTACAGCAGCGTTTGCTGGCCTTGACCCAGGACACCCCAGACCTTCCCCCTGCCCCGACCCTGCAGGCCTACCAGGAACAATTCCTAGGCCAGGCGCAAACAGGCAATTCGACCTACCTGCAAGCGAAGGTACGGGAACAGCATGACGGGCTGGTGATCGTGGAGCTGTCCAGCTACCTAGACACTGGCGGTGCGCACGGCATGCCGGGGCGGGGATTTATTACGTGGTCCAAGGCGCGGCATAAAGCCTTGAGCCTGGCCGACATGGTAATGCCAGGCCAGGAGTCAACTTTTTGGCTAGCGGCCCAGGAAGCTCACCGGGGCTGGATGATTGCCTCGAAGCTGGACCAAGACCCGGAATTCGTCAAGAACTGGCCGTTCCAGCGTACCGACAACATTGCCCTGGCGTCCGACGCGGTGGTGCTCAAATACAATGTATATAGCATCGCGCCCTACGCCATGGGGCACATCGAGCTGAAAATCCCCTATGCACGGCTCAACGGTGTGATCCGGCCGGAGCTGCGCCCGCGGCGCTAAACAGGCGACTCAAGGCCAGGTGCAACACCCCGGCCAGCAGCAGCGACGGCAAGGTAGCGCCCAGATTCGGCCAATACCGGGCCAGCGCCTGATACAAGGCGGCCCCCGCTACCCAGGCCACCAACGCGGGAATACGCCACGCCGGGCCAGCCACCACAGCACGGCGTTGGCGCAACAGGTAATGATCCGCCAGCACCACGCCGAACAGCGGCGCGAACACCGAACCGATCAGCAGCAGGAAATTTTGGTACTGGGCCAGGGGCGCGAAAGCCGCGATCAAGGTACACACCAGCCCAACCACCAAGGCCAGGTGTTCGACCTTCACCCGTACTAGCAGGCCCACCGAAACCGCCGCTGAGTGAATATCCGCAAAGGCGTTTTCGGTCTCATCCAGCAAGATGAGTAACAGTGGGATACCCATGCCCGCCCCTGCCAACGCTAGCAGCAAGGCGTTGGCCTCCCCGGCTGGAGCAAACGCTAAGGTGTAGGCCACCCCTAGGCCCATTAGCCACACATTGCCCAGCAAGAAGCCCAGGGCTGTGCCTTTGAATACCCTGCTTGGTGCCCTGCCAAACCGGGAGTAGTCCGCCACCAACGGCAGCCAGGACAGCGGCATGGCGATGGCGACGTCAAAACCGGCAGCCAGTGTCAGGGAACCATCACCGGCGCGATTCCAGAGCGCAGGCAGATCCGTTGCCTGAAACAGGTGCCAAGTAAGCCAGGTGCAAGCTGCCAGCAGCAGCCAGATGCCCCATTTGCGCAACACCTTGCGCACGAACGCCAAGGGGCCGCTGACTGCCAAGAGGGTCGCCAGCCCACCGAATACCCCGGTCCACAGCAATGGGTTCGCCCACGTGCTGGCCTCCCCCCACTGATCAGTGGCCAGTAGGCTTGCCGCGTCTCGCATTACGATCAGCTCGAACGCGCCCCAGCCCACCAGTTGCAGCAGGTTGAGCAAGGCAGGCAAGGCTGCGCCATGGCGGCCCAGGCTGGTTTTCATAGAGGCCATGGCGGACAAGCCCGTGTCAGTGCCCACCACGGCGGCGGCGGCCAGCAACAGCACGCCGACCACCGTGCCCAGCACAATGGCGAGTACACCATGGGCCAAGCCCAGGCCCGGAGCCAGCAAGGCCCCGGTTTGCAGCACCATCAAGCCCACCCCGAGGGAGAACCACAGGGTGAACAGGTCGCGCGCGCCGAAAACGCGCCCCTCGGGCGCGACAGGAAGGTCGGGAGAGTATTGGGTCAAGGTTCGGTGCTCGGTCAGAGAATAGGCGTTTTGTTCCCGGGCTTTGCCCGGCCCCACAGGGCTGGGCCGGCATCACGCCCGGGAACCTGGCGGTCTTAAAGCTTGTGGTACAGCTGACTACCCGCCTCCCTGAACCGCTGCGCCTGCTCGCGCATGCCCTTCTCGGCGCTGACGTTCACGCTAGGGATGTGCGTGGCAGCGTATTCACGCACTTCCTGGGTGATTTTCATGGAGCAGAACTTCGGCCCGCACATAGAGCAGAAATGCGCCACCTTGGCCGATTCCTTGGGCAAGGTTTCATCGTGGTATGCCCGCGCGGTATCTGGGTCCAGCCCTAGGTTGAACTGGTCTTCCCAGCGGAATTCGAAACGCGCCTTGGACAGCGCGTTGTCGCGCAATTGGGCACCCGGGTGGCCTTTGGCCAAATCCGCGGCATGGGCGGCGATCTTGTAGGTGATGATCCCGGTTTTTACGTCATCCTTGTTGGGCAGCCCTAGGTGCTCCTTGGGGGTAACGTAACAGAGCATGGCGCAGCCGAACCAGCCGATCATGGCCGCGCCGATGCCCGAGGTGATGTGGTCGTAGCCTGGGGCAATGTCCGTGGTCAGCGGGCCCAAGGTGTAAAACGGCGCCTCGTCGCAGCACTCAAGCTGCTTGTCCATGTTCTCTTTGATCAACTGCATGGGCACGTGGCCAGGGCCTTCGATCATGCACTGCACGTCATGCTTCCAGGCAATCTTGGTCAATTCGCCGAGGGTCTCCAGCTCGCCGAATTGCGCTTCATCGTTGGCATCGGCGATTGACCCCGGGCGCAGGCCATCGCCCAGCGAGAAGCTCACGTCGTAGGCCTTCATGATTTCGCAGATCTCATCGAAGTGCGTATACAGGAAGTTCTCCTGATGGTGCGCCAGGCACCACTTGGCCATGATCGAGCCGCCCCGGCTGACGATGCCGGTGACACGCTTGGCCGTCAACGGTACGTAGCGCAGCAGCACCCCGGCGTGAATGGTGAAGTAATCCACCCCCTGCTCGGCTTGCTCGATCAAAGTGTCTCGGAACAGCTCCCAGGTCAGGTCTTCGGCGGCCCCGCCGACTTTTTCCAGCGCCTGGTAAATGGGCACGGTACCGATGGGCACGGGCGAGTTACGGATGATCCACTCACGGGTTTCGTGGATGTGCTTGCCGGTGGACAGGTCCATCACTGTGTCCGAGCCCCAGCGAATACCCCAGGTGAGCTTGGCCACTTCCTCTTCGATGGACGAACCCAGGGCGCTATTGCCGATATTGCCGTTGATCTTCACCAGGAAGTTGCGGCCAATAATCATCGGCTCTAATTCTGGATGGTTGATATTGGCCGGGATAATCGCACGCCCACGGGCCACTTCATCACGCACGAATTCGGCGGTGATTTCCTTGGGAATGCTGGCACCGAAACTGTGACCGGCGTGTTGTTCGGTCAGCAGGCCGGCGGCGCGCGCTTCCTGCAGCTTGAGGTTCTCGCGGATGGCGACATATTCCATTTCCGCGGTAATGAGCCCCTGCCGGGCGTAGTGCATCTGGGTCACATTGGCCCCGGCCTTGGCCCGGCGCGGTTGGCCCACATGGGCAAAGCGCAGGGCCGCCAGGGAAGGATCTGCCAGGCGCTCTTGGCCGAAGCGGGAGCTTAGCCCGGTCAGCCGCTGGGTATCTCCACGGCTGTCGATCCAGCTGGAGCGCACGTCCGCCAGCCCCTTGCGCACGTCGATGGCCACCGTCGGGTCGGTGTACGGGCCGGAGGTATCGTATACCAGCACCGGCAGATTGATTTCACCTCCAAAATCCGTAGGCGTGGCATCCAGGCTGATCTCCCGCATAGGCACGCGGATGTCCGGGCGGGAGCCCTGTACGTAGATTTTCCGAGACCGTGGGAAGGGCTGCACCGATTGCAGGTCTACTTGGGCCGATTCGCTCAGGTGGGGCGTGGCGTGTTGTTGTTCGCTCATACAGGTTCTCCAGCCAGGCTAAGGGGCGTCGGAGCGAACCTGAGGGCAAGCATAGGCAGGGGCACGAGCGGTGCCGGTACGCAAAGAGGCGTTCGAACGAACGACATCCCGGACCGAGCACAAAGAGGACTCGCCGGGAAGCGAGAAATCTTGTTCCCTACGCAGGCATCAACCTGATCAGGTTCAACGGGATCCGGAACTTCCGATCTCAGCCCCTTACATGGGGCACCCCGACAAGAACAGCCAAGAGTCTAGCCTTATCCTGTGGTAACGCCAACTGCCGTAGGTAATACTGCCCTGCCGCTCAGCGCAGCGTGGCACTGAGACAGTAGCGTGCACCACCGGGTAAGCTCCGGCGGCAGAATTCATTACAAGGGATTGCTTATGTTTAACGCCAAACTGCTGGCTGCTGCCGTGGGCGGGCTGCTGGCCAATGGCGCGCAGGCGGCCGTCGCGCCCCTGGCAAGCCAAACCGACTTGATGAGCGTTTACCAGCAAGCCGTGGATAACAACGCGGACCTGGCAGCGTCGCGCGCGGATTTTGCCGCGCGTCAGGAAGCCGTACCCCAGGCCAGGGCGGGGTTGCTGCCGAACCTGTCCGCAGGTGCCGACGTGAACGACACTCGACAGTCGCTGGATAAACCCGCCATGACGGCCAACCGCAGTGGCACCTCGTACCGCGCCACGCTGAGCCAGCCGATTTTCCGCGTCGACCGCTGGTTCCAGCTCAAGGCCGCCCAGGCCAGTGACCAGCAGGCAGGCCTGGAGCTCTCGGCGACCGAGCAAAACCTGATTTTGCAAAGCGCCGAGCGTTACTTCGCGGTGTTGCGTGCCCAGGACGCACTGGCCACGGCGCGGGCCGAGGAAAACGCCTTCCGCCGCCAGCTGGACCAGTCCAACGAGCGCTTCAACGTAGGCCTTACGGACAAGACTGACACCCTTCAATCCCAGGCCAGCTATGACACCGCCCGGGCTAATCGCAGCACGGCCGAGCGCCAGGTGGATGACGCCTTCCAAGCCCTGGTAACGCTGACCAACCGGGAATACAACGCCTTGCAAGGGGTGGTGCATACGTTGCCCATATTGCCCCCGCTGCCTAATGACGCTCGCGCCTGGGTAGACACCGCGATTCAACAAAACCTGCAACTACTGGCCAGCAATTTCGCGGTAGAGGCCGCCGAGCAAACCCTGCGCCAACGCAAAGCCGGGCACGCCCCCACACTGGACGCCATTGCCCAGTACGAAAAAGGCGACAACGACAACTTCCAGCTAAGCAACCCTACGGGCATCAATGGCCTGGCCTACAGTGGCGATGTGGAGCGGCGCACCATTGGCCTGCGTTTGGACATTCCGCTGTACAGTGGCGGCTTGACCAGCTCCCAGGCGCGCGAGGCCTACCAACGGTTCAGCCAGAGCGGGTATCGTCGTGAAGGCCTACGGCGGCAGGTGGTGGAGGACACCCGTAACCTGCACCGTGCCGTGAATACCGACGTAGAACTGGTACAGGCCCGGCACCAGTCGATCATCTCGAACCAGAGCGCGGTGGAGGCTACTGAAATCGGCTATCAGGTGGGCACCCGCAACATTGTCGACGTGCTCGATGCCCAGCGCCAGTTGTATGCCTCGGTGCGGGATTACAACAATAGCCGCTACGATTACATTCTGGATAACCTGCGGCTCAAGCAAGCGGCGGGCACGCTGAGCCCTCAAGACCTGCAAGACCTGGGGCAGTACCTGAAACCGGACTACAACCCCGACAAGGACTTTCTACCGCCAGACCTGGAGCGCCAGGCCAAGGCCCTTTTGAAACCGAACAAATAGCCCTGCCCGCCTGAGCGAGCGCAGCTCATCCTGTGGGAGCCAGCAAAGCTGGCGAATGATCTATAACCCTAGCAGCTGGGGCCAAAGCGTTATAGTTTTTAATGAGCGCGAACGCAGCTCGCGGACATGCGCCTCTACAACCGCTCCAACGCCGCCAGCAACCATGCCAATGCTCCCTGATTGGCACGCATCACAACTAACCCTGCTTCGCCCATGCGGCGAGCGTCCTGGGGCAGCTCGATCAGGTGGCGCACAGCGTCCGCCAGGCCCTCAGCGTTATCGATCAGCGTTAGCGCCTGGGCCTCGGTCAGGCGCGCGGCGATGTCCTGAAAATTGAACAGATGGGGCCCGCTGAGCAGCGGCTTGCTCAAGGCTGCGGGCTCCAACAGGTTATGGCCACCATTAGGCACCAGGCTGCCGCCCACAAAGGCGATATCCGCTACGGCATACAGCAACATCAGCTCGCCCATGGTATTGCCCAACACCACCTGCACCTGGCTCGTTACCGGCTGGTCATTAGCCCGCCAGGCCAGGCTTAACCCTGCCTGCTCAACCGCGGTGCCCACCTGAGCGAAACGCTCGGGGTGGCGCGGCACCAGGATCAGCAAGGCGTCGCCATGGGTGCGCAGCAGCTGTTGATGGGCCGCCAAAATGATTTCGTCTTCGCCCTGATGGGTGCTGGCAGCGATCCATACCGGCCGCTGGTTTGCCTGCCAGTGTTGCCGCAGAAGCTGGGCACGCTCGGGTAGCGCAGGATCTGGCGCCAGGTCGAACTTGATGGACCCGGTCACCTCCACGGTTTCGGCACGGGCACCCAGTTGTAGAAAGCGTTGGGCCTCGGCTTCGGTCTGCACCGCCAGCAGGCTCATCTGACGCAGCATCGGCGCGGTCAACTTGGCGAAACGGGCATAGCCACGCGCCGAGCGGGCAGACAAACGGCCATTGGCCAGGGCCAGGGGTATACCGCGCTTGGCGCACTGGGCCACCAGGTTGGGCCACAACTCGGTTTCCATCACGATACCCAGCCGTGGGCGCGTATGGTCCAGGAACCGCCCCATGGCCCAGGGCAGGTCATAGGGCAAATAACAGTGCTGCACGCGGGGGTTGCCGCCGAACAGGGCTTGGATGCGTTCGGAGCCGGTAGGGGTCATGCAGGTGAGGGTAATGCTCGCCTCCGGGTAGCGCTCCAGCAGCGCGCGCACCAAAGGCGCGGCGGCGATGCTTTCGCCCACCGATACCGCATGCACCCAAATCCCCCCTTGGGTCATGGGCGGCAGGCCATGGGCGAAGCGCTCGCCGATACGCTGGGCATAGGCCGGGGCCTTGCGCGCGCGCAGCCACAGGCGCAGCGCAATCAGCGGTAAACCCAGGTAAAACAAGGCGGTATAAAGCGTTCTGTTCATAGCGCGGGAGTGTAACTCAAGGGTAAGCAACACGCGTAATGCTGGTAAGTACGGGGCGTCATAGCATTGAGGGTAGTTGTGGCGAGCCAAGCGTGCGCCCAGAATGCTCCGACCATTCAGAGAGGAACCGGTATGACCGCTTATTACTACCTTGGAATCGCCATTGTGGCCGAAGTCATCGCCACGGCTTCAATGAAGGCGGTCAAGGGCTTCAGCACGCCGCTGCCGCTCATTCTGGTGGTGGTAGGTTACCTCACCGCGCTATTTATGCTCACCCTGGTGGTGCGCACCATCCCGGTGGGCGTGGCCTATGCCATCTGGGCGGGGTTGGGCATCGTCATGGTCAGCATCGCGGCACTGTTTATCTATGGGCAGCGGCTGGACCTGCCGGCTATCTTGGGCATGGGCCTGATCGTGGCGGGCGTGGTGGTGATTCAACTGTTCTCGCGCACCGCTGGCCACTGACCGCTCGACGGGCAGGTATACTGGGCACCTGTTTGCGTTTCGAGGTAACCCATGTCGTCTCCCCTCTCCACTGATGTTCTGATCGTCGGCGCTGGCGTCGCCGGCCTGTGGCTCAACGCGCGCCTGCGCCAGGCCGGCTGGTCTACCCTGCTGGTGGAGCAGGGCAGCCTCGGCGGCGGGCAGACGCTCAAAGCCCAGGGGATCATCCATGGCGGCGCCAAGTACGCCCTGCACGGCGCGCTTACCGGCGCGTCCGAAGCCATCGCCGATATGCCCCGGCGTTGGCGCGAGGCCCTGGCCGGTACCGGCGAGCTAGACCTTCGCGGCGTGCGCCTGTTGTCCGAAGCCCATTACCTATGGTCTCCCGGCACCTTGGCGGGCAACCTCACCAGTTTCTTCGCCAGCAAGGCCGTGCGCGGTCGGGTAGACGCGGTAAAAGGCGATCAGCTTCCCCCCGCACTGCAAAACCCCAGGTTCAAAGGCAAAGTGTATCGCTTGGCTGAGCTGGTAGTAGATGTACCTAGCCTGGTGGCGCGGCTGGCCGAACTGGCTGAGGGTAGCTTGCTGGCGGCCCGGCAGATCGAGCCATTGCGCGAAGGCGAGGCGGTGGTAGGCCTACGCATCGATGGGCGTGACGTGCGAGCCCAGCGGATCGTGCTGAGCGCGGGGGCCGGCAACGAGGCCCTGCTCTCGGCCTTGGGCATTCAACAACCGGCGATGCAACGGCGCCCACTGCATATGGTCATGGCCAAGGGCGCGGCGCTCAAGCCGCTATACGCCCACTGCCTGGGTGGCGGGCCTAAGCCTCGCATTACCGTAACCACCCACCCGGCGGCGGACGGCCAATGGGTATGGTACCTGGGCGGCGAGCTGGCCGAGGCAGACGGCGTAGCGCGCAGCGAAGCGGAGCAAATCGCCGTGGCGCGTAAAGAAATCAGCCAGTTGCTACCTTGGGTAGACCTTACCCAGGTGCATTGGGCAACGCTGCGGGTAGATCGCGCCGAGCCTGCGCAGTCCGGCTTGGCGCGGCCAGATAACGCCTTCCTGGCCAACGAGCCACCGCTGCTGGTGGGCTGGCCCACCAAGCTGGCGCTGGCCCCGGATTTCGCCGATCGGGTGATCGCCTCTCTTGAAGACGCTGGGCTCAAGCCCCTGCCTGGCTCACCCCTACCTGCCCTGCCCCAACCACCGCTGGGTACGCCTGCCTGGGAGGCCCTACCATGAGCCTGCCGTCCTTGCATGGCCTGCACCGGCCCCTGGGCAATACTGGCCTGATGGTGTCGCCCCTGGGCTTGGGCACGGTGAAGTTCGGGCGCGACCAGGGAGTGAAATACCCCAATGGCTTTACCATCCCCGATGATCAGCAAGCCGAAGGGCTATTGCGCCAAGCGCGGCAACTGGGCATCAACCTACTGGATACCGCCCCAGCCTATGGGCACAGCGAAACGCGCCTGGGCCCCTTGCTACGGGGCCAACGCGACCACTGGGTGATCGTGAGCAAAGTGGGCGAAGAGTTCGAAAACAATCAATCGCATTTTGACTTCAGCGCCCAACATACCCGGTACTCCGTGGAGCGCAGCCTTACTCGTTTGGGCACCGAGTGCATTGACCTGGTGCTGGTGCACTCGGACGGTAACGATATGTACATCCTTGAGCAGACCGCCGTTTATGAAACACTCGCCCGGCTAAAAGAGGAAGGAAAACTACGCGCGTACGGGTTTTCCGGCAAAACCGTGGAAGGCGGGCTAAAGGCCTTGGAACAGGGGGGCTGCGCCATGGTCACCTACAATCTGAACGATCAGACGCAGCGGCCGGTCATTGAATACGCGGCGTTACATGGTAAGGCCCTATTGATCAAGAAGGCCTTGGCCAGTGGTCATGCTTGCCAACAGCCAGGCATTGACCCGGTTCGAGCCAGTTTCGATGCACTGTTCACTCAACCTGGGGTTACCGCCGCCATCGTTGGCACCATCAATCCCGTGCACCTGGCCCATAACGTGGCCACTGCCGCCGCGGTCCTGAGCAAACGCTGAAAGGGCGGCGGCCGAGGCTGCGCCCGTACCGAAGGGAATTTCAATGCCACGTACCTTGCGCCGTAGCAACCCTGGCAACTTCAAGACCCAAACCCTGGCCGTGGAGGCTAGCCCCGAGGGGTTGACCTATCAGGCCACCGGCATGCCCATCAATTTCAGCCAAACCCTTGAAAAGCGCCGGCCCATTACAGTGGACGATCCTGAACGCTTCCAGGTGGAGCTGGCTAATTTGGGGGTGTCCGTGCGCATGACCCTGGCTTGGCAAGGGCGCGATTACTGGGTGCTGGTACGCCAGCAGCGAGTGGACCGAGGCGATGTGGTCCTCAAGCTGATCTCTGGCTACGTACCGGCCCATGAACTGAACCTGCCCTTGCACACGGCGGTGCAGGAAATAGCTGAAGAATGCCTGCTGGAAACCCCGGAAGGCTGGCTCAATGGGCGCTTCAAGGACACCTGGCTGCCGGCGCCTTACAGTGGTGCCCTGCGCTACCGTGAGAACGCCCCGTTCATTCTGCGCCCGGATACCGGCGAAGCGCTGCCAGTGCGCGGCGGTAATCTGACCTTGATCGAGCGGCCCAGGGCCTATGTTCACCTGCCTACCGCGTCGCTGCAGTTGGTGTACGACATGCGGCTGGAAGTACCCAAAGAAGCCAAGGACTTGAGCCTTTACCACGTAGACGAGCGCTTGGAGAACGGCGAGCTGGTTACCCGACTCAGCCGCAGCCACCCAGACTTGTACCTGATCCCCCTCAAGCAGGGTGTACCCCTGGCCGAGCTCTATACCCTGCGCAAGGGCAAATTGGTGCCTGCCGCCACCCGTGGCCTGTACCTGGCGGAGAGCTTCGGGCGCCAGGAGGGCTGGGTGGTCAACGAAGACCGCGTGCGCTGGCGCGAATGGCTATCTCGCCAGGGAATCAACGCCCCGGCCAAGCCTAAATCCCGCATAGGCCGCATCACTCACCGCGCCAAGGCCTTGATACGGCTGGCGAGGAAGGGGCGTACGGGGGACAAAGGGTAGCGTTGCCCGGTATGGTTCCAGGCTGTTGTAGGAGCCAGCCGAGCTGGCGAAGATGGGCACGCACAACGCAAGCCCTAGGCTATGAACCGCTTCGCCAGCGCTGCTGGCTCCTACCAGGGTTAGCGGTTACGAATTTTTTCGACGATGGCAGTGGTAGAGCTGTTGGCGACCAGCCCTAACACCTTCACTATGCCGCCATAGCCCCGCACGATATCCGCGCCGACCACCTGCTCCACGCCGTAGTCACCGCCTTTTACCAATACGTCAGGCTTGACGTGGCGCAGCAGCGCTTCGGGGGTGTCTTCGGTAAAGCTCACGACCCAATCCACCGCGCCAAGGCCAGCCAAGACCGCCATGCGCCGATCCACGCTATTGATGGGGCGGCCCGGCCCTTTGAGCCTGGAGACGGACGCATCGTCGTTAGTGGCCACGATCAGCCGATCGCCCTGGGCCCTAGCCTGCTCCAGATAGGTCACATGGCCTGCGTGGAGGATATCGAAGCAGCCATTGGTGAATACGATCCTTTCTCCGTGGGCCCGGGCATCATCGATCGCCAATAGTAGCTGCTCCAGGGTCAGTACACCGCGCTCCGAGCCCTGTTCGCGAGAAATCGCTCGGCGCAGCTCAGGGGCACTGATCGCCGCGGTCCCCAGTTTGCCCACCACGATACCCGCGGCGAGGTTAGCCAGGGCTACCGCGTGAGGCAGCTCCTCCCCGGCGGCGATAGCCGCGGCCAAGGTAGAAATTACCGTGTCACCGGCGCCGGTAACATCGAACACTTCCCGCGCACGGGCTGGCAGGTGCAAGGGCGGATGGTCAGCCCTGAGCAAGGTCATGCCATGTTCGCCACGGGTCACGAGCAGGGCTCCTAGTTCCAGGTCGGCCATCAAGGCCGCACCCTTACCCACCAGATCTGCCTCGTCCACGCAGCGGCCCACGATGGCTTCGAACTCGCTTAGGTTCGGGGTGATCAGGCTGGCGCCACGGTAACGGCTGAAGTCCTTGCCTTTAGGGTCTGCCAGTACCGGGATCTGCCGCTGACGTGCAGCCGCAATCAAGGCCTGGTGGTTTTGCAGCGCGCCCTTGCCGTAATCGGAGAGTACCAGCACCTTTACGCCCGCCAGTAAGGCGTCTACATCCGCGCTCATTTGCAGCGGGTCCGTGGCAAAAGGCTCTTCGAAGTCAATACGCAGTAATTGCTGATGCCGGCTCATCACCCGCAGCTTGACGATAGTAGGCTGATGGGCGATGCGCTGAAAGTGCGCTTTGACCCCAGCGGCGCCAAGGCTGGCTGACAGGCTCGCGGCGGCTTCGTCTTCGCCGGTCACGCCCACCAGCGATGCTGGCGCGCCCAAGGCGGCGATGTTCAACGCCACGTTGGCGGCGCCGCCGGGGCGGTCTTCAATCTGATCGACCCGCACAACCGGCACTGGAGCCTCCGGAGAAATCCGAGACGTGCCGCCATGCCAATAGCGGTCGAGCATCACATCGCCGACCACCAGAACAGGTGCTTGATCGAAACGCGGCATCGACAACTTCATGGCCCAACCCATCTACCAATTAACAAAGGCGGCGATAGTACCACAGGGCGTGAGCAGGGCTTGTCAGCGGCGATGCAGGGCCTCAGTCAAAGCCCAGCAAGGCGTAATCGGCGGCGTATACTCGGCGGATACGCTTGCGTGCCCAGGTGCTAACGGCATACCGCGGCCCACGTGGCCGTTCGTAGGCCAGGGCAGACCAAGGAAGCTCGGCGCTGATGCAGAGAAAATCCCGCAACGAAGCGAAATCTCGCTCAAGGCGATCGAAGCGCCCAATGAAATCCAGCGCCAACGCACCCTGGGCGTTTAGCAGAAAGTCCGTCTGGGGGGCGAAGGCCACATGGCCACGCACATGCTCTTCCCGCAGCCAGCGGCTAACAAAGCCCTCGAAGCTTTCGTCCATGTCAAAGTCTTCGCCGGATTCAGCAGTAACGAACAGCCGGCTTTCCATCCAGCGCGCCCACGCTACATACACCCGCTCTACCGGGTCGCGCACGAACGTAAAGGTAAAACTGGTCGCGCACTCCCTAGGAAACTGGCGCTCATACCAGTGCAATGGTACATGGCCAGGGTTCGAACCGCCGAACAGGGCACTGTGGATGACCTCGCCCTCGCAATGGGGCACGTTGAGGAACAAGCAGCGCTGAGCCCGGAAGGCTTCTGGGAAGCGAGTGGGCTGTGGGAAGGGTTTGGTGCCTACAAGCAGCCGATTGCTTTCAGGGAATGCCATAACGCGGCTTGCCTGACCCTGCACAGACCGGGTTGCGATGGTGTTCAATCCCATGATGTTCGTGCCGCTAGCTGTATTCAAGCCGAACAGTAGCAAATAGCCACATCCAGGGCATTAGCGCTTCGTCTGAAAGACGTAAGCCAGCGATGGATGCTATCGGCTATCCGTGCCTTTTCGTTCCAACCAAGTGAGGAATTCGACCTTCGGCTGAAAGAACCTGTTTTCCCGTTTGCCCATGCCTGACGTGGATGAAAAGGATTCATCAACCATAGTGCCGTCTATTCGAACTCTGGACGCACGTGTTGGTAACACACGCACTTTGGCGCCGGCTCGCTGCAATACGTATTTCAGCAACCGCTCCGAATGCAGCTTTCGCCCTGTTGCTTCGCAGAATTCGAAAATACACTCTATCCGTCTGCCATAACTACGGTAGATATCCCGACCACATAGTGCGAAACGGTCATTAACACCCCCCCACCATTGCCACTCCGGAATATACGCATGACGACCGTGCGTAGGCGCGCTTGCAAGCATATAGGTCGGCAGCGCATCGTGGTAGAACAGATCAGGCCTGGCGAAAATTACAAAGTCTGGCTCCCACGGCTCTAACAGCTCAGTTACAGCTCTAAGGGAATTGAGTTGGTAAACAAGATTCCGTAATGAAGCGTGTTGGTCTGCCCAAGTATCACCCAGCGCCTTTATGCGGTCGAAGTCCCAGCGCTCCAATACACCTTCGTTGGTATCAAGCACACCTGTCATATGCTCGAACACGCTGTAGTTGTCTTCGCCTAACGCTCCGCTCTCTCCTGACCGTTGATTATGGACCTGGTCAAGCTTGTACAAGTGATAAAAACATTTAACCGTACAATCTGTAGGCAGTACACCGAGAAGATTCGCCTCGATCGAAGGGAAGCATTTCTCCGATTGCCGGGGAATGCCAAAAAAAGCCACTGCAACTTTCAACACTGTTCTTCCTCTTTCACCCTATGCCGCTACCTACGCTTAGCGACTACGAATAAGCTTCTTCAACCACGCGAAAAACGTACCCTTCTGAGCCGCTTTCAAAGCTATTGAATGTACATCAGAGCGCAGCAACCATTCTCGCTCATAATTCCAGGCATGACCGCCCCAGAGCTTTCCTGCTTCGTTGGAAAACCCCAGGGCGAACAGCTGATAGTCATACCCAAGCCGTTGTCGCAAAGCGCTCAGCAACACCATGGCATTGAATCCCGTAGAAGGGCCCACGAAACGTTTGCCGTTGGGCCGCTGTACCGGGTAATTCCATAACGCTGGCAAAGGAATTCGCTCGCGCAACAGCATTACACCTGGGACAGCGGACATGGGCGCGGCGCAACCTACCAACAGGGTAAAACAACGATGACCATGGTGATGAAAAAACTGCTGTATTTCCAGTCGATATGGCAGGCCAAAAAAATATTGGTCTGGCGCGTTAAAGCCATGAACGAAAACGTTGACGGGGGTCCTCTGAAGAAGATCGTATTTTATGCACGTATTGAATGAGACCACGATATCAGCCTCGCTCAACTGCAACGTGTCTATGTCAAGGGCGCTGATTGCCGGGTTGTTAGCGATGAATACGACCCGCCTAGCCCGCGCTAAGCAAGCCGCAAGCGCAGGTGGCAATGCAGAAATGATGTCCTGTTCCCCTCCGGGTAATACCGTCAGGTCCAGTTCATCTGGGTTTCGGGGTTGATCACTCATGACAACGGCGGCACCTTCATCCCATAGCGCACCTTTACCCATGCCCGTAACAACGCCGAGGGCGGCGACCAAGGGCGCATTTCGCGCTCTACCTCATGTGCCAAGTCCTGACCTACTTTCGAAAACGCATAGCGGCTTTCTGCGAAAGCCTGACCATTACGGGCAATTCGCTGGGCGAGCGCTGGGTTTTCTTGAAGAAGTTTCAATTTGGCAATGGCATCGTCTTCGGAGCTGTAGAACACCACGTTATGCATGTCTTCGAACCCTAGCAGGCGATCTTCTTCACCTTGGCTCCAGGCCAGAAGAACGCAACCGCACGCCATGGCCTCGAAGTTTTTGATCATAAATTCGCCCATGCCGAGGTCGGCACTCACGAAGATTTCGATACGATTGAGCATTTGCAAATATTCGTCGCCGGATGCGGTGCGTGTGACCAGCATTCCTGTACGTGCGGCCAGTGCTGTAAGCAGGGCCTTACGCTGAGCGTACTCGGTGCTTTTGAGGCTACCGAGGAAGCCCACCGGTATATCACGCGGCTGGTTCAGGTTATGAAGCATCTGCTCGTCATAGCCTTTGGATACGAATACCGCATCGATGTTTTCTTCCTGCAGCTTGCGCGCTACAACCGCGCCTGAAACCAAGGCGCGACACCAAGGCAACTGGTGGTACAAGCGAGAATAAGTGCCCTTGTACTTGCTGCCTACCATGTAATTCTGATAGGCGTCGTGCTCGATAAATACTAGCCCAGGAATGCACTTGAGGACACCGACTTGGCGTGCGATCCGCTTAACCCGGAAAAACATCACTATACGATCAAAAGCGTGGTAATTGACCGAGGCTAGAAAAGCACCCAAGTTCATCTGCTGCTGTTTATTGAGCCGATGAATAGTGCAGTCTTGGCAATGTTGCTGAAGGATTTCGTACAGGCGATCCAAGATAACACGCTGTTCGTCCATTACCAAAAGCATGACTTTCATGGTCAATTCCTTATCTCACAGAAACAGGCCACTGCGGAGCGGCGCAAACGGCTGCGGAGTCTAGCACAGGGGCATCGCCTGCCTGATTGCGCCGCTACAGTGGATGGACCCAGAACAGCTCGTGGCGCCTGACCGCCTTGCGGAAAAACTCATCCTCTCCCGTTTGCGGCCATTCACGGCCAACAAGGTACCGTTGGATCAAGCGCCGGGCACGCCGCTTCCAGGGCAGAGGTCCCTGGAGGTCGTGTTGCATGCGCAAGGCCATGGCTTTATCGAGCTGCGTCGCGGGAGGCAAAAGCGGGCTCCATAGGGCATAAGCGGGCATGGCTTCGATAACAGGGGGTAGTGCTATGCCATTACCCGCGGGCCCCATGGGCCATCGGTCGTTGTCATGCAGATGGTTCGCATAATAAAGGGCATAACTAGGTTTCCACGTACTGGCCCTTATAGCCTCAGCCAGTGCCTGAGTACTGGCTATATGGTCTGCATGAGGGTCGAGCGCTGGATGGGGAGTTAGGACGACCTCAGGACGATAATGCTCCAACAGCGCTACCAGGTCAGCAACCAGATTGACCCAGTTCGGCTCACCATTTTCGTCGCCTGGAAGGCTGAGCGGGTTGTGCTTGCGTACCGAGCGTATATCGGACTCGCCGGATGCCATCGATCCGAATACCAGCCGTGGGTCAGCAGCCATTTTCGGCAGTTGCAAGCAGTAGTAACCCAACTGCACGCAGTGGGTTTGCGCTACGCCGCCCCATAGTGGCGCAGCCAAGCTGTCCCATGTACGCAGCCGCCCTTTGAGCTGCGCGGCTTGCTCAGATGACAAGCCCAGGGCTTCGTACGCGTGTGCTTCGATCTCCCCCTGGGTCAGCGTAACGATACTGACATCCGGGCACCGCTGGTACTGTCCGAACGCAGCCAGCTCGGCATCGTCAGCGTGGGGCGCGATGATCATCATGCGCAGGTCGGTAAAATCGGGGCTGCTCATCACGAACAGCCGGGCCTGCCCATGCAACCTGCAATGGCGGCCTTTCACCCGCAGGCGACCGTCCTCCAAAGTTTCGCGTTGCCCAGAGAGGTTGAGATAACGAACGCCACCTACGCCTCGCTCGAAGTCTTGGCGATCATCGCCAACAATTACTCCAGGGTCGAGTAACCAGCCTAACCAGCGGCAGCGCACGTGCACTTCCAGAATCAGCGTCTCACCGGGTGGCAATAGCCCCTCAATCACAACTTGGCCTTCCTGCGCCAAGTGCACGACATACGGTTGCACCTGATCAGGAAAGGCATAGTGATAATCGTCAGTGGGGCTATAAAACAAATGATCGGCAAACCAAGCCTCGTGGGCCACCCAGCAGAAGGCAACGAAAACTATCGCCACCCATGGACTTGTCAATACGCCTAGCCCCAGGGTTACTGCAACGAAGGCCAATAGCGCCATGCGTTTGCGCCTACGGTAAGCCTTCAACAGCCGTTGTTTGCGCTCAGCCATGGTTTAGGTCTCGAACACCGGTACCCCATGGCACCAGCGATCCTTGTATTCGCGATCCCCGCGGCCAAAAGAATAACGCAAGGTTCTCCCTAGGCCTCGGGCGTAATCCCATTCTTGCTGCGTATTTAAAAAGCTCAGCACGCTACCTGGGCTGAATGCTCGGCTTTGGGGGTCTACCCCACCGTTGATATATTCAACAGATACCCATTCAGGGCTCTCTACCCTATAAAGAACCTGAACCGCAATAGGCGCTGCATCGAGGAAAATTACCGAACCGGTCATGAACTCACGCAGTGATCCGAACACGTCTACAAGATGATCGACACCTGGCGCTGCCGCACCCCATCGGCGTTGGAACAAGTCCGCATAGACGGCGGCCATTTCTTTAGAGGTAAGTGCCTGGACTGGACGAACCTCGCCACCGGCTTCTTCAAGCAATCGCAGTTCACGCCGTTGGTTGTAACGAAACTTTTTCGAGTAATCTTCGGGTGCTCGGGCCATGGCCAGGGTTTCGGTTTGAGGCCGCAGGGTACTCACGGTAGCTTCATTGAGGGCAGACACATACCTCACTTGCTGTCGAACAGGGACCTGGGTTCCAGGGGCAATAGGCAAAATCACCTCTGCGTTTCCGAGGTCAAAGATTCCACGCTTGCGCTGCTGTTTAAGTACCTCTTTGCTCAAGGCCAGGTAACGCCCCCAACATGCAATACCCGCGACCAGCACATCATTTACCCGGTAGCCCAGGTAGCGTGGCTCGATACCCGCTAAAGCTGAAAGTCGCTGCACAACGGCTGGGTGAGTAGCCACGCTGCCGCCGAAACGTTGCCATAGCCCTTCGTAAGTCAGGGCATCGATTTCTTCCCAATCACGCTCCCTCCACCATCGCAACGCCCTTAGCACGGGTCGCCTTCCGATTGGGCTTCAGTCACGTTAGCTTTCTCGAATTGGCGAGCGTGAAGGCGCGCATAGTAACCGTTCATGGCAAGCAACTCGGCATGTGTGCCGCGCTCCACAATCCGCCCTTGGTCCATGACCAGGATCAGATCCGCTTTTTCAATAGTGGACAGTCGATGAGCGATTACCAACGTGGTACGGTTCTTCATCACTTCATCGAGCGCGGATTGAATGTGGCGCTCAGACTCGGTGTCCAGGGCTGACGTGGCCTCATCGAGAATCAGCAACGGTGCGTTCTTCAGCAAGGCTCGAGCAATGGCCAAGCGTTGACGTTGCCCACCGGACAGCAGTACCCCGTTTTCCCCTACCAAGGTTTGGTAACCCTCTGGCATGCGGTCGATGAACTCATCTGCATAGGCAGCGGCAGCGGCGCGCCTCACCTCTTCAATAGGCGCCCCTGCTAGATCTCCATAGGCAATGTTATTGGTTACGGTATCGTTGAACAGGGTCACGGCCTGAGTTACTAAAGCAGTGTGATGGCGCAAATTGCGCAAGGTGTAGTCCTGGATTTCTACGTCATCGAGCAGTATTTGGCCTTCACTGTGTTGGTAGAACCTAGGCACCAGGCTGGCAAGGGTAGACTTGCCACTTCCTGAACGGCCAACCAATGCAACCATTTGGCCAGCTTCCGCCACAAAGCTAATGCCATCGAGCACTCGCTTGTCCGTACCTGGATAAATGAAACTTAAGTCCCGCACTTCCAATCGGCCAGTGACACGCGCCACTTCCACGGTACCCTTGTCCACCTCTGGCATTTCGTCTAATTGTTCGAAAATGCTCTCGGCCCCTGCTACGCCTTTTTGGATAGTGGAGCTGACTTCCGAAAGCTGGCGGATGGGCTTTGGCAACAGCCCAGCCATGGTGATATAGGCAACGAGATCGCCGGCGGACGAATCGCCGCGCAGGTAAAGGACCAGAAACATGACGATTGCCATGCCTGAATAGGTGACCAATTGCAGCATAGGCGTATACACGGCACCCGTCTTGGTCATCTTGAGTTGACGGTCAGTGTTGCTCTGGGTGGCCCGCTGGAAGCGGGCCTGCTCATAGGTCTCGCCGCCGAAGCTACGCACTACGCGATAACCCTGAATGGTCTCGGAGGTCACATGGGTAACATCACCCATGGCATCCTGGACCTTTTTGCTTTGCTTGCGGAATTTTTTGCTGGTGCTGCTCACCATTACTGCGATCAGCGGCAATATCGCAAGCATTACCAAGGTAAGTTTCCAATTCATCCACAACAGCGAAATGAAAAGGAAAATAACCGTCATGCCTTCCCGGATTACTACCTTGATAGCGTCTGTGGCCGCGCCCGTCACCATCGTAACGTTAAACGTGATGCGAGAAATAAGGTGCCCCGAGTTGTGATTGTCGAAATATCGATTCGGCAACTCAAGCAGTTTGTTGAACAATACGATGCGCAAGTCCTGTATTAGGCCAAGCGATACGCGTGCCAGAAAGAAGTTACCTATATACGACCCAGCACCTTGCCATATGGCGATGACAACGATCATCAACGGGACAGCCTGAAGCAGTTGCAGGTCCCCTAACCATGGGTTGCCAGGGAACAGGGACGCCTCAGGATTGGAAAGGCCATCTACGAAGTATTTGAGGATATACGCCAACATAGGCTGGGTAGAGGCAAAAATCAGAAACCCCAAAATGCTCAGCAAAAATAGCCCTATATAAGGCCGTACATAGGTGAGCAGGCGTAGATAGATTTTCAGGGTCGACTGAGGCTGAGGGGGCGGATTGCTCATGGTGTTCCGTGCACGAAAAAGGGCCACTCTAGCACAATCCCCCTGCCTCATGAATGAAGCCAGCGGGCCAAGCGCAGACAACTCAGGTAAGATGTTCGACCCCTTTTCGAGGAGCATCGATGCAAGCGCTCAATCACTTAGCCTATCTCGCCCTACGTGAAGGCGCGCGGGTCATAGAGGCCGACGGCTCAGGCGATAAGGTGCTGATACTGGCGGACGGCAGCATGTTGAAGTTCTTCAGACGCAAGCGCTTGATAAGTTCTGCATTGCTGTTTCCGTACGCCAAACGCTTTGCTGGCAATGCTCAAGCATTGCGCCAGCGCCACATTCCTTGCCCTGAAGTCCTTGCGGTGTATCGCATTCGTTCGATAAAGCGAGACGCGGTCCATTACCAACCCTTGCCAGGCCAAACGGTTCGACAAGTCTTCAGCAACGCACACGAATCCGGGTTGCGCCGTGAGTTGGGTGCCTTCATAGCCAGGCTTCATGCCAAAGGGGTGTATTTTCGCTCACTGCACTTGGGTAACGTGGTGGTCACACCTGCCCAGCAGCTTGGCCTCATAGATATCGCTGACATGACGTGTCAACGCAATGCCTTATCCATAGCCAAGCGGTTGCGTAATTTCCAGCACATGCTGCGCTATACAAAGGACGTACAGTGGCTGGTGGCAGCCGGCGCTCGGCCATTTCTGGAAGGATATGAGGCGGAAATGGACTCCACTACCAACAGCTCGCTATTGATGTCTCGCCTCGGTGCGCTATTGAGCTAAGTGGCCAAGCTCAGCCCTTGAGGAGCATCCTGGGTAGCTTGCGCAAGTAGCCCCAACGCAGGGCTTGGCTTGGGCTGTAAGTGAAGGCCAGCCAATAGAAGCGCTTGGCTGCATTCCAGTCTCTTGCCAACACCGAATTACGAAACAGCGAAAGGTAGCGCTGGGCCTTATAACGGGGTTGTAACCCTTGGCATGCCGGGGGCAAGCTGGCAAATACCTCTTTTACGATTGTCATGGCCGAGGCTTCGTCATCACGCAAATTGCGTAGACTGTCACAGTGCTTGTGAATACGTGCGATGGGCTCGCTTATCGTAGCGATACGCCCGTTTACCAGCAGATACGCAAATACCGGGATATCTTCCCCCGCCTTGAGGTTTTCAGGATACGGGCGTGCTATCAACAACGTACGGCGAACCAGCATGCAGCTGTGGCACATCACTATCCGCTTTTGCAGCAGGTATTGCCGGATCAGGCTCCTCGCAGGCTTCTGGGGAATTGGAGTGGCAAGCCTTAGCTTTTCTCGCTTATCCGAAGTGACCGATAAGTGCGCGCCAAGAACAAGGTCAAGCACAGGTTGGGCGATTAGCGCGCGCCGGAAGGCCTGCAACGCGCCTGGTGTTAATTCATCGTCCGCATCCAAAGGCAACACGTATTCTCCACGTGCCACGCGGATGCCGGTATTCCTTGCCGCCGCGGCGCCCGCGTTGGCTTGGTTAACAACACGTAGGGATGGCCAACGGTTGGCATATTCTTCGAGCAGCTCAGCCGTTCCATCCACCGACCCGTCGTCTACCACAATGACTTCGACATCAGCCTCAAGCTGCGAGGTTACTGAGCCTAGTGCACGCGGCAGGTAGTGAGCGTAGTTGTAGGTAGGTATAACCACGCTGATCAAGATAGTGCCCGAGCTCATTCCCGCTCCGCAGACTTCACCACCAAGATATCCTCCATGATCAGGTATTGCAGGTCCGACCCAAAGAACATGTTCAAGGCATCGGTAGGCGAGCAGATCATGGGTTCGCCGCGGCGGTTGAGCGAGGTGTTGAGCGACACGCCGTTACCGGTGAGGCCTTCCAGGGCTTTCATCATGTCGTAGTAGCGCGGGTTGTACTCACGCTTAAGCACTTGGGCGCGTGACGTGCCGTCCTCATGCACCACTTCCGGCACGCGGCTTTTCCATTCCTCGGCCACTTCGAAGGTGAAGGTCATGAAGGGCGCCGGGTGGTCGACCTTGATCATCTGCGGCGCCACGGTATCGAGCATGGACGGGCAGAATGGGCGCCAGCGCTCGCGGAACTTGATTTGGTGGTTGATACGGTCTGCCACCCCCGGCACGCTTGGGCAGCCGATGATCGAGCGCCCACCCAGGGCGCGTGGGCCGAACTCCATGCGGCCCTGGAACCAGGCCACCGGGTTGCCTTCGACCATGATCTGGGCGATCCGCTCGGGCATGTTTTCAATCTGCTGCCAGGCAGGCTTGCTAGGGTGGCGCGCACAGGCGGCGATCACGTCTTCGTTGGTATAGGACGGCCCCAGGTACACGTGCTCCATTTTCTCCACCGGCACGCCGCGGGCATGGGACACATAGGCCGCGGCGCCCACGGCGGTACCGGCGTCGCCCGAGGCCGGCTGCACGAACAGCTCTTTTACATCCGGGCGGGCGATGATCTTCTGGTTGAGCTTGACGTTCAGGGCGCAACCGCCAGCGAACGCCAGCTTGCCGGTCTCCTTGAGCACGTCGCCCAGGTAATGATCAATCATCTGCAAGGCGAGCTTTTCAAACAGCGCCTGCATGCTGGCGGCGTAGTGGATGTACGGCTCGTCGGCGATATCTCCTTCACGCTTGGGCCCCAGCCACTCGATCAGCTTGGGCGAGAAGTAAAAGCCCTTGCCCTTCTCTTTGTAGCGGCGCAGCCCGATCACGTTAGCGTAATCAGTGTTGATCACCAGTTCGCCATTTTCGAAGCTGGCCAAGCGGGAGAAGTCATATTTGCTGGCATCGCCGTACGGCGCCATGCCCATGACCTTGAACTCACCGTCGAGCATTTCGAACCCCAAAAACTCGGTGATCGCGCCGTACAGGCCGCCCAGGGAGTCAGGGTCGAAGAACTCCTTGAGCGTGTGGATCTTGCCGTTTTCACCGTAGCCAAAGAAGGTGGTGGCGTACTCGCCCTTGCCGTCGATGCCGAGAATGGCGGTTTTTTCGGTGAAGCCGGAGCAGTGATAGGCGCTGGAGGCGTGGGCCAAGTGGTGCTCTACCGGCTCGATCTTCACCTTTTTGGGGTCGAAGCCCAACTGCTCCAGGCACCAGACGATTTTTTTGCGGTAGCGCTTGTAACGGCGGTTGCCCATCAGGATGGCGTCGAGGGCTCGATCCGGTGCATACCAGTAGCGCTTGGCGTAATGCCAACGGGCCTTGCCAAACAGGCTGATGGGCGCAAATGGAATGGCCACCACGTCGACGTCCGCGGGCGTGATACCGGCCTGTTCGAGGCAGAACTTCGCCGATTCGTAGGGCATGCGGTTCTTGGCATGCTTGTCCCGCACGAAGCGCTCTTCTTCAGCGGCAGCGATCAGCTTGCCGTCGATGTACAACGCAGCGGAGGGGTCGTGGCTAAGGGCGCCGGACAGCCCGAGAATCGTCAATGCCAAGGGTCAGAGCCTCTGGTTACTCAATACGCGCATACGTGAGCGCGACATTGCTGTTAATCGAAAGCGCGCGAGTATAACCCAACCATCGGCAGCTCAATACCTATGCACGCCCAGCTGCTTGCCGCGGGCCTCAGGCTGTGGGCTTTTGTAAGGAGCCCGCCCATGGCTGAAATCGATCCGCTGTCCTACCTCAACACCCTGGACACCGCGCTCAAGCAGGGCTTACGACAAATGCCCACGTTACTGTCCACCATCGAGGAACGCTACCGCGACGCCATGCCCAGCCCTCTTGGCGCCGTGCCGCTGGACCAGCTGTACCTGGACGAAGCGCCGCTGACTCATCGTATCTGTGCCGTGGCCCTGGGGGAGCCGCTTCCGGAAGCACCGGTCCTGCGGCTGACCGCCGACGGCTTCGAGCCTGTGACCGAGCAGGAAAATCGTTGGGCTCGGCGCTTTCTCACGCAAACGGGAAACGACCTGTTGCAATTGCACCTCGATGCCCTCAAACGGTTCTGGGCGTTCACCACCCTGGACCGGCAGCCCGCGCGTCAATGGCTGAAGAACCTCTGTGTCGAACACATGCTGGCGCAGGCGCGCTTGCGCCACACGGACGGCACCTTGCCAGAAGCGGCCTGGTCGCTGGTTACCCAGCTTACCGGCAGCGGGTCCTCCAGCGCCGAGCACCCTTGGCAGGGCGCCGTAACGCTCTACAGTGAGGGGGCCCGCTGGATACTGCCCGGCGCTTTTGTCTTCTCCGACAAAGACCCTCGCCAGGCGTCATCGGCCCCTGTACTGCTCAGCACGCTGACCCATGGCTTGGAGAGCTTCGATTCGCTATCGGCCCTGTATCAGGAGCTTGCCGAACGGCTGGAAGACGACCGCCAGGGCGCCGCCTTGCTGGCCGCGCTGGACCCACAGCGGCAGGAGGCCTCCCTGCGCTGTGACGGCCTTACCTTCGAGCCGATACCGGGCAAACTGTTCGACTTCTTGCAAACCAGCCTGGAGCGGCGCCAGCAAGCCACCGTCACCCAGGCCTGGGAACAGGCCAAGACGCACTTCGATCTAAGAGACCTGGACGCCGCCAGCGATACCCTTGCCCGCGCGGCCGCGCTCTATGGCCTGGTTTCCAGTGATGGTCCGCGCCTTACCCGCTACGTCCACCTGCTGGAGCGGGACATGCCGACCTGGATGGTAGGCCTGTCCCAGGCACAACGGCTGGAGCTGATCATCGCCATGCGGGAACTGGGGCTGGCCACCGCCAGCGCCATTGCCCCTGGGCTTCCCTTGTCTCGCCAGTTCGCCAATCGGGTGTGGCTACGGCAGTACGCCCATGAAGAACTCACCCGACTGCTGCGAGGCCAGGGCATCCTCCTGGCACCGGAGCATATTCTGGTGACGGTCACCTCGGCGCTGTCAAGCGGCCCTATCGTGAACCCGCTCAACCCCAGCAGCTCGGTGGCTGCTCGCGCGCCAGCACACAGCACGCCCACCATCGAACTCAACACCAAAACTCGCACCCTGGTGCAACTGGCCATCGAAAACATATCGCCACTGGACTGGGACTATTTGCTTACCGCCAAAGTGCGAGACCTCAAGGGCGACCCCATCCCTGGCTTTGGCGCCAGCAAGGCGCGCAAGCTGATACGCCGGGCCAATGTGGGCGGCAGCTACGGGCGTTATTTGCTGGGGCGCCTGCGTTATGGCCCAGAAGCCGAATGGCGGCGTGAACATCATGCCAGGGTGCTACGCGCCAAGCTGCGCGTGGAAACGCTAAAGGCTGGTCACCGCGGCCAACTGGGCCCTGGCGACGATGGCTGGCAGTGGATCGAAAACGTCTTGGCGCAACCAGCGCAGGCCACGCGCGCGCCGGTTAATGGCAGGCCCGTAGGTGTGTGGCAGTTGCTGATCCGAAATACCCCCCTGGACGGGGTCTACCTGTTCGGCCCCAATGCCCCTTCCAGTATGCAGCCTGTGCTGCTATATACGCCGGAAAGCCCCTCCCGACAAAGCTGGCGCTGGTTCTCCAGCCGCCAGGCCATGACCATGGAATGGCTCAACCAGGCGGCGTTCAAGGATTACATCCTCCAGCGCGTGGCCCTGGCCGAACGGGAATCTATCGGCAAACTATTGGGCACACCGGCCCTGGCCACCTTGGTCAAGGCCCGGCTGATCAGACATGATTTCTTCGACAACGCCTACCGCTCTGAAACACGCCTGGTCATGGCCAACGCGGACGCCATGAGCGCCTCGAACCGAGAACTTAACCTCCAGGCTTTCGCGGAACTGGCGATCACCCTTACCGAGATCATCTGCATGGTACTGCCGGGGCGGATTGGCGGCGTGCTCTCCCTCAGTCGGGCGATCTGGTCATTTCTCCAGGCCTGGAGCGCTATCGGCGAAGAGCCCGCCAACGTCGTGCTTCTACACGCTTTCGACGGCTACGCAAACCTGTATGAAGCCTCGGTGTCCCTCATCACAAGCCCGCTATTCGGCACGCTGGCGCGAAGGATTCCCCTGGGCGCGCCGATTCCATTGCACACTCATTATGCGCTCAAGCATGAGCGCAATTATTTGCGCTACCGACTGACCACGGAATACGCCGAAGGCGTTTATGAAGGGCGCAAAGACAAAGCCGGTAGCTCGGGCTATTTCATCACTGATCGCGACGGGCGCCAGTACGAGGTGCTCAATGATGGCGAACATTGGCGGGTAGTGGATGCTCGCATGCCCCAAGCGATGTACAAGCCCATCGTGCGGCGTAACCAGGCCGGCGACTGGGAAGCGGTAGATGAAATCCGCTGGCGCGGGGTAACCCCGGACATCCCCGCGCTGCTTGAGCAAATCCGGCTGGCCGAACCACCGGCAGGGGTGACCGCCGGGCGGCCTGCCCAGATCGACGGCAAGTATTACCTGCGCATCGATGACAGCGTACTGGAGGTGCGGCCAAGCCTGCTGCCGGGCAGGTATACGGTATTGATCCCACCTCAGCAGCGTCCGGAGGGCTCGCTTACGGTGATCTTTCGGCGCACGGAAACCGGTGGCTGGCAGGCCAAGGCCCGCCAAACCCTGATGAGCAGTGAGTGGTTTGACCTGGGCCGATAAGGCCGATCCGCTCGATACGCCCAGCCGGTTCGCGCACGCCGCTGGTGGCCCCCCCCCCTGTGACCAACGGTTACAAGCGAGGCAGGCGCTTATCCAGCAATTGGTACAGCGCGCTGGTGGGGAGCCAATTGCGCAGGAAGCGGGCCCGGTCTCGGGCGTAGGCGGGAGCGAAGCTGCCTTGACTGCCATGCTGCTGCATGGCGTCCAGGTCGATGAGCGACCACTGGCCCTGCTCCCAGAACAAGTTGTGCGCCTTGAGGTCACCATGGCTGATGCGCTCGGCGATCAACCTGGCGAACAGCGCATCCAGGGCCAGGAGTTGCGCCTCGGGTACCTGCCCGTCGTCCACATAGGGAGTGAAACACGCCATCAAGTCTGGGCCATTAAGGTGCTCGGTCACCAGGTAGGCTGTGCCACGCAATCCCAGGGTGCGGGTTTCTAGCACCCCTAGCGGCTTGGGCGTGGCAATGCCCAGAAACATCAGGCGCTGGGCCTCTATCCAGGAATGCCAGGCGCGGCTTGGGCGCCAGAATCGCTTGAGCCAATGGGCTATGCCCTTGATGTTGTAGCGTTTGATCAGCAGCGCACGGCCCTGGGCATTGACTTGTGCCACCGTGGCCGCGCCACCGGTCTTGTACAAGTAACCTTGCTCGATCAAGGCATCGGCATTGGTAAGCACAGGAAGGATTGATGCTTCTTGCGCACGCACCACAACTCGCAGCCCAGAAAGCCTGCGGCTGACGCTGAACAGGCTGCAATCACGCCCGGCCTTGTTGAGGATATCCGCCAATCGCCATGCACGAACCTTGGCGATTTGCTTTTCCAGCGCTTCAACGGGTAATGCATGCTCGTTGTTGGCAAGCAGGTAATACACCAGCAACTCTTCGAAAAAAGGCGTAAGCGTCTGTGGTAGCTGGGCGAAAAACACCCCTAGGTTTTCCAGCACCTGTTGGCGGGAAAGCGGCACACCCGGCTGCTCGACGCGTACGCCGCCACCGTCTACCACATAGAGCTTGCCCTCAGCGCGTAGCAGGTTGTCCAAGTGCAGGTCTTCCTGCCAAAGGCCTTTGGCATGCAGCCCGGCGATCGCTTCGAGGGCTTCACCAAGCACCGCGCTTTGAGCATCGGCCAAGGGGGCCAGCGCCGCTACTCGCTCCCAGGCCACGGCCAAGCTTTCGGCGCCCTCCAAGAATTCAAACAGCAACCAGCCACCCTCGCCTTCGCGCAGCCCCTCGGCCAGTAGCCTGGGCGTGGTGACCTTCTGGCTGGCCAAGAGCCTGGCGCCTTCTCGTTCACGCTGGAACTGCCGTGCCGCGCGCGGCCCGACCAGCAACTTGGCCAGCACCGGACGGCCCCGCCACACGCCAGCACCGACGTAACGTTGCCCCGGCAATACCCGCAACAGGCTGAGCAATTGCAATTCCGCCGGCCCGGCGGCATCGGCCAGGGCCAGGGTCATAGGCAGCGCGGGGGTTCGGCCTGATCTCGCCAAGTGTTGCAGGTCCATCAACGGGCCTCCTTGTGACGACGACGCACCAACAGCCGCTCCATCCAGGCAGTGACCTGCGGATCGGACGCAGGTGCCTGAAGGTAGGCCGCCAGGAAACCTCGGATGTCCATCTCAGACCACACCGTAGCCCGTCGTAGCAGAGGTTCGAGGTCACGCACCCGGTCGCGCTGACCAAACCAGGCCCGTCGGGTTTTTTCAAGGTCGATCAGCCGTGCCTCGAAACCTTCACCTTCACGCCGCAAAAAAATATGTTTGGGATAAAAGCAACCGTGGACCAGACCAGCCGCGTGCAGCTGGCGCGCCAACCCCCCGCAGACTTTCAACAAGGCCGCGCGCCGCTCGGGGTTGAGCACAGGCCATTGTGCCAGCCAGGCGCCTAGCTCGCTCCAGCCATCCAAGGCCCGGGTCAGCAGCATCGCTTGCCATTCCCCGGCATGACGACGCTCAGCGAAGTAACTGGCCTCCAGGGCCGGAACCGCCAACTGCTGGTAGCGCTGAATGCTGCGAAATTCACGGGCGACCGTGGGTTCACCCAAGGGGTGGCCGAGGCTGCGGGTCAGGTAATTGGCCTGGCGCTTGAGGTAGAAACCCTGGCCACCCAGGTCCAGCCGAAACACCTGGCTCCAGCCGCCACGGCCTACGTTGGCTTCGTCCACTGCGGTCAAGGGCAGCGCCCAGAGCGCATCGAACGTAGTAAAACCGTGGCTGGCCAACACTGGCTCATCCCCCGGCGCGATAAACGGCGTCATTCGCGGCCCTCGAAGAAACCGACGATATGCCGGATGCGTTTTTTATCCGAAACGTTCAGCCGCTGCCGCCCACGGTACTGAAGGTAGAACCTCAGCCGCTGGGTGGCCGACAACTGATACTTGGCGACTTTGTCCAGGCAGGCCAGGTCTTTGGTAATGCGATACCGGAGCATAAAGCCCCACCAGAACGCGCCATTGGGACAGTCGATCAGGTACACCTTGGCGTTGGCATCCACCAGCAGGTTGCGCCACTTCAGGTCGTTATGGGTGAAGTGGTGGTCATGCAGGTTGCGGGTATGGCGCGCCAACTGCTGGCTAACCTGGTCCACCCATTGCCGGTCGCGCAGGCGTGGATCATCACGGCGCGTCAGCACCCACAGGTCTTCGGTGGCGGGCAGCTCCCGAGTGATCATCGCCCCGCGTCCGAACGAGCCGTTGTCCCGCTCCAGGCCAAAGCCCACCACCTGAGCGGTAGGTATGCCCCATTTGGCGAAACGCTTGAGGTTTTGCCACTCGGCCTTGACCCGAGGCTTGCCCAAGTAGCGGCGCAGGCCCTTGCCGGCGCTGGTGTAGCGCTTCACGTAGTAGGCCACGCCTTCGTGCATTACCCGCACCAGCTCGGACATCGGGTCACGGGTCAACTGCTCCCCTTTGAGAGCGAACACCGCGTCCAGGCTGCCAAAAACGGTCGCTAGGTTCTGATACTCCGGGTCCAGTGTCCAGCCTGCCATCAGAGCGCATCCCCATAACGTTGCTTGCGGGCATACAGCTGGGTGGCCTTGCGCTCCAACCAGGCGAGCAATTGCGCTTCGTCGCGCAGTACCTGGCGCAGCGGTTGCTGGAAGTACGCCTTCAGGAAACGCAGCTTGTCGCCACGGGTAAGGCCGATATCCAGCGCCGAGAAATACAGCGCGGCCAGGTCTTTGTCGCGCCAGCGGCGGCTGATGCGCTGACGCGTATAGGCACGGTGCAGGTCAATGATCGACAGGCGAAAATGCTCGGGATCGAAGCCTTGATCGGTATGCAGCAAGAAGTGGCAGATGTAGCAGTCCCGGTGATTGACGCCGGCCCTGTGCATGCCGCCGGTCATGTCGGCTACCCGCTGGATCAACGCCCACTTGTGTGGCGCCGGGGGTGGCTGGGTGGCCCAGTTCAGGCTGTAGTCTTCCAGGCTGACCGTAGGCGCCAATTCTTCGGTCACGATGAACGAATGCTGCGCCGCAGGGTTGGCGCCACGCTCGCCATAGGCCACTGCCGTCATGGTGGGCACGCCGGCCTGGTGCAGGCGCTTGATCGCCGCCCACTCCTGACCGGCGCCCAACACCGGCAACTTGGCGCTAAAGAGGTTTTTGAACACTTCGCCCCAGCCGATGCCACGGTGGATCTTCACAAAATAGCCACGGCCGTCGACCTCGGTACGCAGGGTACGGCGGCCTTCCAGTTCGCGGTAAACCTGCCCCTGAAGTGCTTCCACGGCCACGAAGGGGTCGCTGCCCGCCCATAGGCGCTTGAAGGGCTCGGCCAGCATCACTTTCATGGGTTACGCTCCCGCAGGATCACATCGGCGGCATGCTCCGGCATGCTGTACAGGTCAGCGGTATCGGCGAAGGCCAGGCCATTGCGTGACCATTGCGCGCGCGCGCTGTCATCTTCCAGCAGGCGTTGCAGTTGACGGTTAAGCTCGCCTTGGTCGAAAGGCTCAGGCACCACTACACCTGCCTGGGCTTCATCGATGTAATGGGCATACCCACACACTGCGGTTACCAACACCGGCAGGCCGGCTACAACCGCTTCCAGCAGCACGGTGCCGGTGTTTTCGTTGTAGGCCGGGTGAATCAAGGCATCGGCGCCCAGCAGGAAGCGCGGAATATCACTGCGGCCTTTCATGAACCGCACCTGGTCGTTGAGCCCCAGGGCCGTACTTTGCAGTTGGAAGACTTTAGGGTCGTCCTGGCCGATCACGAACAGTCGGGTACGCTGGCGCAACGCTGACGGCAACGCGGCCAGGGCCTTGAGCGAGCGATCCACGCCCTTGGTCTTGAACCCCGAGCCGATCTGCACCAAGAGGCGGTCTTGCTCGCCCAGGCCAAACTCCTGGCGAAAAGCCGCGCGCACCTCACCGGCATTGTCAGGAGCGCGGCGGTCTTGGGAGATGCCTGGAGGCAGCAGGTGGAAGCGATCCGGCGGCGTACCGTAATGCTTTACGAACAAAGGCTGTTGCACCTCGGAAATCATCAACACCTGGGTGGTGGACTGAGGTGAGAACACCGCGCGCTCGTATTCGGCGAAGTGCCGATAACGGGCCCAGCGCCGATAAAGTGGGTTACGCAGGGTTTGGGCTTTGTCTTCGAAACAGCCGTCGGCGGCGTAGTACACGTCCAGCCCCGGCATTTTGTTAAAACCGATAAGCCGGTCCACGGGGCGGCGCGCCAGGTCTGCGGCCATCCAAGCGCTGAGTTTTTCATTGCGCCGGTGATTGAACAGGGCTTTCACGGGTGCAACCAGCACTTCGAAGCCCGCGGGCACCTCGCCCTCCCAGATCAATGTGTACACCCGTACCTGGTGGCCACGCCGCTGGCATTCAAGGGCAATGCGCATGAAGTCGCGTTGCAGGCCGCCGAATGGGAAATACTTGTACAGCACAAAAGCCAGTTGCATTAACGCAGGTCCTCGGCCAATAACAGCGCGCTCAGGCGCCCTGCCACCCGCTCAGGGTTCACGCGAGTGAAGCACAGCGGCCACTCGCGAGTGATGTTGTGCCGGCGCAGGTCTTCTGGCGTCGGCTTGTAGGTGCAGTTTTTTTGCAGGCAGGGCGCACAGGGCCAGTCGCTGCCCAAGTGCTCCTGAGCTCGGCCGTAGGCACCGGTCAACCCAGGATTGGTAGGGCCATAGAGCGACAGCGTAGGCACGTCCAGGGCCGCGGCCAGATGCCCCAGGCCGGTGTCCACCGCCACGCAGGCCCGCGCCTTGATCAACACCTCAGCCACCCCAGCCAGGTTGAGCTTGGGTAACACCGCCACATTGCCCAGGCCCGCGGCGATTCGATGGGCACGGCGAAATTCGGCCTCGTTGCCCCACGGCAGGCGTACGCCAATATTGGCCAAGCCCAAACGCTCGGCCAGTTCTCGCCAGTAGGCCTCCGGCCAGTGTTTGCTGTCCCAGGTGGTGCCGTGCAAAAACACCACGAAGGGAACTGGGTGCGGTACCGCGAGTTGACGGGAGCGGCTCAGGCCATACTGCCCTAGGGTTTGTGGCAAGTCGTAGCCCAAGGCCAAGGCAAACAGCTGGCGCACCCGCTCTACCGCGTGCTGCCCGCGCACCACCCCCAGCTTGCGATCATAAAAACGCGCCGCCAGGGGCTCGCGGGCAGAGGCTTTGTTCAAACCCGCCACCGGCGCCTTGGTATAACGCGTGAGCCAAGCGCTTTTGAGCAGGCCCTGGGCATCGATCACCAGGTCGTATTGCCGCTCGCGCACCTGCTGTTTAAAGCGGCTCCACTCTCCGCTTTTCAAGGTGTTCCACAGGCCTTTACGCCAACGGCGGATAGCCACCGGAATCACCTTGTCTACGGCCGGGTGCCAGGTAGGGATTTCAGCGAAACTCTCTTCCACCACCCAATCGAAGCGAATGCCTGGAATGGCACGGGCCGCGTCGGTGAGGGCCGGCAGGGCATGGACAACGTCACCCAAAGAAGACGTCTTGATCAGCAGTACCCGCACTTAATCGGCCCCCGCCATCACTGAAATCATTTCGGCGGGCTCCATGCCTTTAAGGGCCTCCACCACCCGCTGCGGGTCCAACTGACGCAAGCAGTTGTAATGGCCAAAGCGGCATGTACGCTCGAAACAAGGCGAGCAATCCAGCCCCAGTCGCACCACCGCCACTTGATCGGCCAAGGGCGGAGTGAAGCCCGGTGAGGTCGACCCATATACCGCAACCAGGGGGCGGTTCAGTGCCGCGGCCACATGCATCAGCCCCGAATCATTGGACACGACGGCGCTGGCACAGGACATCAAATCGATGGCTTCGGCCAGGGAGGTATTGCCGCAGAGGTTGACCGCTTCCTCGCGCAGGCCAGGGATCAACCGATCGCGGACGGCCTCGGCCACTGGCTGGTCTTTCTGTGAACCGAACAGCCACACTTGCCACCCCTGGCGGATGCGGGCTTCTGCTACATCGGCGTAATGCTCGGCAGGCCAGCGTTTGGACTCTCCAAACTCCGCGCCAGGGCACAGCGCCAGCACCGGCTGGTCCAGTGCGAGCCCAAAGCGCTCCAAAGCCTGCGCCCGGCTGGCAGGGTCGATTCGCAGGCGCGGCTGAGGATAAGGCGTTGGCAATGTTTCACCAGGGGCAAAGGCCAGGGCCATGAAACGCTCGATCATCAACGGATACTGCGTTTTATCGAGCTGCCGCACATCATTGAGCAGCCCATAGCGAAACTCACCTTTCCAACCGGTGCGGCGAGGTATGCGTGCGAAAAACGGCACCAGGGCGGACTTGAGCGAGTTGGGCAGCACGATGGCTTGATCGTACTGGCCCTTGAACGACCGGCCAATGCGCCGCCGAATGGTAAGGCCCAGCACGCCATGGCCCAAAGGGAAGCTCAGCGCCTGACGTACTTCAGGCATGCGCTCAAGGATCGGCCGGCTCCACTCTGGGGCTAGCACGTCGATCTGGCACTTAGGATGGCGAGCCTTCAGGCACTGGAACAGCGTCTGGGCCATCACCATGTCGCCGACCCAGCTGGGCCCGATGATCAGAATTCTCATGGGTATTCCGCAAACGATCAGGGAGGCCAACGCCTCCCTTTCAAGATTTTCTAAGTTTAACGTAGCGCGACAGCGGGCGTTCACCCATTACGCTAACCCTAGCTCCGCCCAGAGACGCATGACTTCGCGACGCTCGGCAATGAACTGGTCCCCGGCAATCACCGCAGCCTGCTTTTGCAGGGCCAACCGGTGCGCCACGGAACGGTAAGCCTTGTAGGCCTCACGCAGCAGGTTCGCGTCGGCCTGAGCCATCAAGCGTGCCTGCTCCAGGCCTTCGAGGATACGAATGTTGTCGGTATGGCGCAGCAGCGCGGGGTGTTCCCGCGACCACGCCAAGGCGGCGTATTGCACCATAAATTCGATATCGACGATACCTCCGGCGTCCTGCTTGATATCAAAGGGCGACTGGGCCTCGAAGGCATTGGCACCCCGCCCGGCGGCGGTCAACCGGCTGCCCAGGTTGTCACGCATTTTCGCGCGCATCTCCGACACCTCCTCGCGCAGGCGCGGCAGGTCGCGCGCTCGGCGCAGCACCGTCGCCCGGATAGCTTCGAACGCGCCGGCCACGCCGGAGTCCCCGACCAATACCCGTGCCCTGACTAACGCCTGGTGTTCCCAGGTCCAGGCTTGCTGTTGCTGGTAACGCTCGAACGCGGCCAATGAGCTCACCAGCAGGCCAGCGGCACCGGATGGCCGCAGGCGCATGTCCACGTCGTAGAGTTGGCCTGAGTTGGTTTGGGCGGTAAGCAGGTGAATGATCCGCTGCCCCAGCCGGGTGAAGAACTGGGCGCCGTCGATGGGCTTGGCGCCATCGGTTTCGGCCACGCCGTCGGCGTCGTGGATAAACACCAGGTCCAGGTCTGAACCATGGCCCAGCTCCAGCCCGCCCATTTTGCCGTAGCCCAGGATCACAAACCCTGGGTCGCACGGGCTGCCATCAGGGCGCAAGGGCGTGCCATGACGGGCAACGGTCTGGCGCCAGGCCAGCGCCAGCACTTCGGCCAAGATCGCTTCGGCCAGCCATGTAAGGTAATCGCTTACCTTCATCAACGGTAAGGTACCGGCGATTTCCGCGGCCGCTACCCGCAGGTTATGGGCCAGCTTGAAGTGGCGAAGGGCTTCCATCTGTTGCTCAAGGTCGTCTTCGGGAATACGCGCCAAGCGCTCGCGCAGCTCCGCCGCCAGCTCAGGCGCCAAGGGCGGGTGAAACAGCCGGGCTTCGTTAAGCAGCTCGTCGAGTAGCAAGGGGAAGCGGGTCATCTGCTCGGCGATCCAGGGGCTGGCGGCGCAGAGGGTAAGCAACTGACGCAGGGCGTCAGGGTTCTCGGTCAGCAGTACCAGGTAGGCCGAGCGCCGGGCCACGGCTTCCACCAGGGGCAATACCCGCTCCAGTACCAAGTCAGGCTCGGCGTGCTCGCTGGCTTGGGCCAACAACCGGGGAATAAAGGCATCCAGCCGCTCACGCCCCATGCGCTGCATGGCTCGCAATTGGCCGCTGTTGCGCAGGCTGGCCAGCCGCTCCAGGGCCTTGGCAGGCTCTGCAAAGCCGCTTTCGGCCAATTGCAGGCGTGCAGCCTCGTCGTCCTGACGCTCTTCCCACAGCGGCAGCCACTCCGCCCCTACTACCAGATCACCGCTGTCTTCGTCTTCATCCGGGTCGGCGATCACACCTCGGAAATGCCAGGCCACCCGCTCCCGCCAACGCATCAACTCCGCGTGGAACCGCGCCCATTCGGCAAAGCCGAGCATACTGGCCACCCGCGCCTGATCCAGTTCGGTGTCCGGAAGCATCTGAGTCTGACGGTCGCCGATCGCTTGCAGCGCATGCTCGGTATAACGCAGGAATTCATAGCCGTCGCGCAGCTCGTCCACTACCTGCGCGGGAAGGTAGCCCTGGCGCTCCAGAGTGGCCAATACGCTAAGCAATGGCCGTTGTTGCAGGCTCAGGTCCCGCCCGCCATGGATCAACTGGAAAGCCTGCGCGATGAACTCTACTTCGCGGATCCCCCCGGCACCCAGCTTGATATTATGGGCCAGCCCCTTGCGCCGTACTTCCTGTTGAATCAACTGCTTCATGGTGCGCAGGGCTTCGATCGCGGAGAAGTCCAGGTAGCGCCGATAGACGAAGGGCTTCAGTAGCTGGAGCAACTGTGCGCCGGCTGGCTGATCCCCGGCCACAACCCGCGCCTTGATCATGGCATAGCGCTCCCAGTCTCGGCCTTGGTCTTGGTAGTACTGCTCCAGCGCATTGAAGCTGAGCACCAACGCGCCACTTGAACCGTAAGGGCGCAGGCGCATGTCCACGCGAAACACAAAGCCATCCACCGTGACCGGATCGAGTGCCTTGATCAGGCGCTGGCCCAAGCGGATGAAAAACGCCTGGTTATCTTCAGAGCGGCGGGCGCCTTGGGTTTCGCCGCCTTCGGGGTAGGCGAAAATCAAGTCGATGTCCGAAGACAGGTTGAGCTCTCCGGCACCGAGCTTCCCCATGCCCAGCACGATCAACTGTTGAGGCTCGCCAGAGCGCCGCCCCATGGGCGTCCCAAATTGCTGACAATGCTGCGGGTAGAGCCATTGGTAGGCTTCATCAATGCAACTATCGGCTAGCTCGGACAAGTCACGGCAGGTTTGCTGCAGGTCGGCCAGGCGCAGTAGGTCACGCCAGATGATTCTCACCTGCTGGCGGTTGCGTTGGCGACGCAACGCGCTGGCCAGGGCATCTTCGCTATCGCAGCTCGCCAGGGCCGCTTGTACTTGCCCTCGCAGCTCCCCCGGCGCGAACTCCCGCAGCAACTCGCCGCTCTCGACCAGCGCCGGCAACAGGGCCGGGTCCCGGAGCAATTGCTCGAAGACAAAGTCACTGAGCGCGCACACACGGCCCAACGCCTGATCCCCGCAAGGGAACGCGAGCGGCCCGGGAGTGCCCAGAGCGGCCACAGCCTCTCGCAGGCTGGCCAAACGAGAAACAGCATTGGCCTGCAGTACGTCGGATAACGGGATCAGCTCGGGACGGGGCATGGTCTATCCTTGAGCTCGCCCACGGGCGGCCGCAGAGAGCAAAAATGAAAGGGGACGCGTGATCGGACTGTCCAACAAAGGTTGGAAATAGCTAAAACCTGCTTAATTTTGGCAGTAGCCATCAAGGGAAACCCTTCTGGAGCTTGTTTTAGATATAGCGAAGGCATTGCGCGTGCAATGTACCGCGGCATTTTGCCGCCGCGCGCTATAGGTTTCCACCTGCCCCCCGTACCGCGGCACATGAAATAAGTGCTGATTTGTAGTAAAACTACAGGACACCGGGCCCAACCACCGGTGATCCAAGAATTCATGTCGTCTGCCCACAAGGCCAGTCGCAAACTCAGGTCATCGATTCTGGTGGCCTTTCCGCCCTGGAGCAAGCCATGCAAGACCTCGATCCCGTCGAAACCCAGGAATGGCTGGACGCCCTGGAGTCGGTTCTCGACAAAGAAGGCGAAGACCGCGCTCACTACCTGATGACCCGAATGGGCGAATTGGCCACCCGCAGTGGTTCTCAACTCCCCTACGCCATCACTACCCCCTATCGCAACACGATTCCCGTTACCCACGAAGCGCGTATGCCTGGCGACCTGTTCATGGAACGCCGCATCCGATCGCTGGTGCGCTGGAACGCGTTGGCCATGGTCGTTCGCACTAACCTCAGGGATCCGGACCTGGGCGGACACATCTCCAGCTTCGCCTCGAGCGCCACGCTGTATGACATTGGCTTCAACTACTTCTTCCAGGCCCCTACCGAGGAGCATGGCGGCGACCTGATCTTCTTCCAGGGCCATGCCTCGCCGGGCGTGTATGCCCGTGCCTTCATGGAAGGCCGTATCAGCGAAGCGCAGATGGATAACTTCCGTCAGGAAGTGGACGGCCAAGGGCTATCCTCCTATCCACACCCCTGGCTAATGCCTGACTTCTGGCAGTTCCCCACCGTATCCATGGGCCTGGGGCCAATCCAGGCCATCTACCAGGCGCGCTTTATGAAGTACCTGGAAAGCCGCGGTTATATCCCCGCAGGCAAGCAGAAAGTCTGGTGCTTCATGGGCGACGGCGAGTGCGACGAGCCAGAATCCCTCGGCGCGATCTCTCTGGCGGGTCGCGAGAAGCTGGATAACCTGATCTTCGTCATCAACTGCAACCTGCAACGCCTCGACGGCCCGGTTCGCGGTAACGGCAAGATCATCCAGGAACTCGAAGGCGTGTTCCGTGGTGGCGGCTGGAACGTAAACAAAGTGGTCTGGGGCCGCTTCTGGGACCCGCTGCTGGCCAAGGACACCGACGGCATCCTGCAGCGTCGCATGGACGAAGTCATCGACGGCGAGTACCAAAACTACAAAGCCAAGGATGGCGCCTTTGTGCGCGAACACTTCTTCAACACCCCGGAACTCAAGGCCATGGTCGCTGACCTGTCCGATGACGAGATCTGGAAGCTCAACCGTGGCGGCCACGACCCGTACAAGGTCTATGCGGCGTATCATCAGGCCGTGAACCATAAGGGCCAACCGACCGTGGTGCTGGCCAAGACCATCAAGGGCTACGGCACCGGTGCTGGCGAGGCGAAGAACACCGCCCATAACACCAAGAAGGTGGATGTAGACAGCCTGCGCAAATTCCGCGACCGCTTTGATATCCCCGTGCGTGACGAAGACCTGGAAAAAATGGCCTTCTTCAAGCCCGAGCCTGGTAGCGCCGAAGCCAAGTACCTGAGCGAACGCCGCAATGCCCTGGGCGGTTTCGTACCGCAGCGCCGCGCCAAGAGCTTCAGTGTGCCGGTGCCGCCACTGGACACCCTCAAGGCCATTCTCGATGGCTCAGGCGACCGCGAAATCTCCACTACCATGGCCTTTGTGCGCATCCTGACCCAACTGGTCAAGGACAAGGAGCTGGGCCATCGCATCGTCCCGATCATTCCGGACGAAGCCCGTACCTTCGGTATGGAAGGCATGTTCCGCCAGTTGGGTATCTATTCGTCCGTGGGGCAGCTGTACGACCCGGTGGATAAAGACCAAGTGATGTTCTACCGCGAGGACAAGAAGGGCCAGATCCTCGAAGAAGGCATCAACGAAGCCGGCGCCATGTCGTCCTTCATTGCCGCCGGTACCGCCTACAGCTCCCACAACCAGCCAATGCTGCCGTTCTACATCTTCTATTCGATGTTCGGCTTCCAGCGTATCGGCGACCTGGCCTGGGCCGCTGGCGACAGCCGCACCCGTGGTTTCCTGATCGGCGGCACCGCGGGGCGTACCACCCTCAACGGTGAAGGCCTGCAACACGAAGATGGCCATAGCCATCTGATGGCGGCGACCATTCCGAACTGCCGCAGCTACGACCCCACCTATGGCTATGAACTGGCGGTGATCATCCGCGAAGGCATGCGCCAGATGATGGAAGAGCAGCAGGACATCTTCTACTACATCACCGTGATGAACGAAGCCTACGCCCAGCCTGCCCTGCCAGCTGGCGCTGAAGACGGCATCATTAAAGGCATGTACCTGCTCGAAGAAGACACCCGTGAAGCGGCGCATCACGTGCAACTGCTGGGCTCGGGTACCATTCTGCGGGAAGTGCGCGAAGCGGCGAAGATCCTGCGCGAGGAGTTCAGCGTGGGCTCGGACGTGTGGAGCGTTACCAGCTTCAACGAACTGCGCCGCGACGGCCTGGCCGTGGAGCGCAGCAACCGCCTACACCCTGGCCAGAAGCCTGAGCAGAGCTACGTGGAACAGTGCCTGAGCGGCCGCAAGGGGCCCGTTATCGCCTCTACCGACTACATGAAGCTGTTCGCCGAACAGATTCGCCAGTGGGTGCCGAGCAAAGAGTTCAAGGTCCTGGGTACCGATGGCTTCGGTCGCAGCGACAGCCGTAAGAAACTGCGTCACTTCTTTGAAGTGGATCGCCATTTCATCGTGCTGGCCGCGCTTGAAGCTTTGTCAGACCGTGGCGATATCGAACCTAAAGTGGTGGCTGAGGCCATCGTTCGGTTCGGCATCGATCCTGACAAGCGCAACCCCCTGGACTGCTGAGGAGAACATTCGTGAGCGAGCTTATTCACGTACCTGACATCGGCAGCGGTGAAGGGGAAGTTATCGAGATACAGGTCAAGGTCGGCGACCGCATCGAAGCCGAACAAAGCCTGGTCACGCTCGAATCGGACAAAGCCAGCATGGAAGTGCCGGCACCGAAAGCGGGCGTTGTCAAAACCATCAAGGTGAAGCTGGGTGACCGGCTCAAGGAAGGCGACGAGCTGCTGGAGCTGGAGGTCGAAGGTGACCAGGCCGCTGCTGCCCCGGCCCCGGCTGCTGAAACCGAGGCCGCGCCAGCCAGCGCGCCGGATGAAGCCGAGGAAACCCGCCCGTCCGCTGCCGCCGCGCCAAGCGACAGCAGCCAGGGTGCGAGCCAGGACGTCCACGTGCCGGATATTGGCTCGTCGGGCAAGGCTCAAATTATCGAAATCCAGGTCAAGGTAGGCGATACCGTCGAGGCCGATCAGTCGCTGATCACCCTGGAGTCCGACAAAGCCAGCATGGAGATCCCCTCTCCAGCCGCTGGCGTGGTCGAACGCATCAGTGTGAACCTGAACGACGAAGTGGGTACCGGTGACTTGATCCTCACCCTCAAGGCTGCTGGTTCCGGTTCTGGCGCTGCACCGGCCCAGGCAGCCAGCGCTCCGGCGCCTGCCGAAGCCGCCGCTGCACCAGCACCGGCGGGTGACACCGTAAAAGATATCCACGTGCCAGACATCGGCTCGTCAGGCAAAGCCAAGATCATCGAAGTGTTGGTCAAGCCGGGTGACAAGGTCGAGAAGGACCAGTCGCTGATTACCCTGGAATCCGACAAGGCCAGCATGGAGATCCCTTCTCCAGAAGCCGGCGTGGTGGAAAGCGTCATTGCCCAACTGGAAAGCGATGTCGGCACCGGTGATTTGATCCTTAAGCTCAAGGTCGCTGGCAGCGCCCCCGTTGCGGCACCTGCTTCGGCCCCCAAGGCTGACGCACCTACCGCCAGCGCACCCAAAGCTGCCAGCGCTCCGGCACCAGCGGTCGCACCTGCACCGGCCGCGCCAAGCGGTAAGGTCCATGCAGGCCCGGCGGTCCGCCAATTGGCCCGTGAGTTTGGGGTAGATCTGGCTCAGGTCGGTGCTACCGGCCCCCATGGCCGTATCCTCAAGGAAGACGTACAGGCCTACGTCAAAACCATGATGAACAAGGCCAAAGAGGCGCCTGCCGCCGCCGCGGCCACTGGCGGCGCGGGCATCCCTCCGATTCCAACCGTAGACTTCAGCCGCTTCGGGGAAGTGGAAGAAGTGCCGATGACCCGCTTGATGCAGGTAGGCGCCGCCAACCTGCACCGCAGCTGGCTCAACGTGCCGCACGTCACTCAATTCGACCAGGCTGATATCACCGAGCTGGAAGCCTTCCGCGTGGGCCAAAAGGCCGTTGCTGAAAAGGCCGGGGTAAAGCTCACCGTGCTGCCTTTATTGCTCAAGGCGTGCGCCTACCTGCTCAAGGAGCTGCCAGACTTCAACAGCTCGCTGGCGCCGAGCGGTAAAGCCATCATTCGCAAGAAGTACGTGAACATCGGCTTTGCCGTGGACACCCCTGATGGCTTGTTGGTGCCCGTGATCAAGAACGTCGATCAGAAGAGCCTGCTGCAATTGGCTGCCGAAGCCGCTGCCCTGGCGGAAAAAGCACGCAGCAAAAAGCTGGCCTCCGATGACATGCAGGGGGCGTGCTTCACGATCTCCAGCCTTGGTCACATTGGCGGCACCGGCTTCACGCCGATCGTCAATGCACCGGAAGTAGCTATCTTGGGTGTGTCCAAGGCCACCATGCAGCCTGTTTGGGATGGTAAAGCATTCCAGCCCAAGCTCATGCTGCCCTTGTCCCTATCCTATGATCACCGCGTAATCAATGGTGCCGCTGCTGCTCGGTTTACCAAGCGGTTGAGCGATGTGCTGGGCGATATTCGCACGATGTTGCTGTAAAAATGCCGCCGCGTCCGCCCTGGCGCGGCAGTTCGTTTCAGGTAGCCAGGCCTAAAAACCCAGCTGCCACAAGCCCTGCTCGCGTAGGGCTTTTTTTGCACCCTGTCACAGGGTTTGACGTCAATCAAATGTCAACTATAGTGATGCGGTTTCCAGGTCCGGTTTCACTGGCTGTTGTAAAAAACCGACGCGTAACCGTTCGAATGAAGGCATAAAGCCATTGCTTCTCTTGTAAGCCGTGATGTCATCATGCAACCTTGCTGGACGTGTCATCATTAGCCAGATGGATCTGCGCCAACCAGTTTCCTTGAAGCGAGTTCTCGATGAAAAGCCACCCGGATGCTGCCGCTAAACTGGCAGCCGAGGTCGTTACGCAGCTTCCGGTGCCTTCGCGTCTGGGCATGCTGCGTTTCGAACGGCTCAACGAGCCCAATTGGGCCTTGCTGTACCTGGATTCGCACTGCGAGAAGGCTCTCGGTTACTCAGCTTCCGATTTGTGCGCATTGCTGGGCGCCCCTTACGCCAGCCTGATGGAGCCCGATACGCGTCATCGGCTGCACAACACCATCCAGGCTCAATTGGCCAAACGTGCCCGTTATCTGGTGCAGTACGTAGCCCATTCGCCTAACGGGCCTGTCCACATGCTCGAAGTAGGTGAACCTTACAAACACCACAGCCGCCAACTCTTGAGAGGTTACTTGCTGGTGATCGAGGGCCCTATCGATGAAGCCGTGGCGCTTTCATGGAACGGGCGAGACAGCCAACAGGGTCGTCTTCAGATAGCGCTGGAACTCAATCAGCGAGCCCAGCAAGACCAACTGCAGCACCTTGAACGGGTGCGTGCCCAGCAGGATTTGATTCTGAAGTTGGCACGCCAGCGCTACACCACGAACGATTCTCTGCGTGAAGCCGCCGAACTCATTACCCGCAGCGCTTGCGAGATTTACCAGATAGACGCAACCAGTATCTGGCACCTGGAAGATCAACGGTTGCTACCCATAGTGGCGTATGACGCCCTTTCCAAGCGATACAGCCTGCCAGCCCCCATCGATGCGGGCCGCTACCCGGATTACCTGGACGCCCTCCATCGCAGCCGCGCGGTGGATGCGAATACGTCTCTGGCCAATCAACGTGCCCCTGGCCTACCCACGGCGTCGCGCCGCAACGATGCCGGGTCGGTGCTCGACGTCAGCATCCGGGTGGATGGTCAGGTGGTAGGGGTGCTTTGCCTGGAGGCCCGCGCCGCCGGCCACGCCTGGCAGTCGGACGACATCGCCTTCGCTGGCGAGCTGGCCGATCAGTTCGCCCAGGTGATTACCAGCCACAATCGCCGCACCGCGGCTAGCGCCTTGCATTTGTTCCAGCGCGCGGTAGAGCAAAGCGCCAATGCCTTCCTGTTGGTTAACTGCGACGGCGTGGTGGAGTACGTCAACCCAAGCTTTACCGCAATCACCCAGTACAGCTCCGATGAAGTACGCGGCCACCGCCTTTCCGAGCTGCCCGCGTTGGAAAACCTTAATGAGCTGTTGTTCGATGCGCCCTCCAGCCTGGCCAAGAGCAACAGTTGGCAGGGCGAATTCAAGAGTCGTCGCAAGAACCTGGAACCCTATTGGGGCCAGCTGTCGATCTCCAAGGTATTCAACGACCATCGGGAGCTGACCCATTACATAGGCATCTACGAGGACATTACCCAGTCCAAGCTGGCGCAGCAGCGCATTGAACGGCTGGCGTACACAGACAACCTCACCAACCTGGGCAATCGCCCCGCGTTCATTCGCACCTTGGACGAACGTTTTGCCAGTGATGTAGACACCCCTATCGCGCTGATGCTGGTGGACATCGACAACTTCAAGCGGATCAACGACAGCCTCGGCCATCAAACCGGCGACAAGCTGTTGATCAGCCTGGCCCGGCGCCTGCAAAACAGCTTAAGCCCTGCCGGTACCTTGGCTCGCTTCGCCAGTAACGAGTTTGCCGTGCTGCTTGACGACACCGCCCCGGAAGCCGCCCAGCAATTGGCCTTCCAGGTACTCAAGACCCTCGACAAGCCCATGTTCGTGGACAACCAATTGATCAACGTGACCGCCTCGGTAGGCTTGGCCTGCGCGCCTCTGCATGGGCGTGACCCGCAAACCCTTATGAAAAACGCGGGTTTGGCCCTGCACAAGGCCAAGGCCAACGGCAAGCATCAAGTGCAGATGTTCACCGAAGCCCTGAATGCCGAAGCTAGCTACAAACTGTTTGTGGAAAACAACCTGCGCCGCGCCCTGACCCAGAACGAGCTGGAAGTGTTCTACCAGCCCAAGCTGTGCCTGCGCTCTGGTCGGCTATTGGGCATGGAGGCGCTGCTGCGTTGGAATCATCCTGAAAAGGGTATGATCGGCCCGGATCAATTCATTAGCGTGGCGGAAGAAACCGGCCTGATCATCCCTATCGGGAAATGGGTGGTGCGCCAGGCCTGCCGAATGAGCAAGCAACTGACCGCCGCGGGCCATGGGCCGCTTCATGTGGCGATCAACCTGTCGCCCAAACAGTTTTCCGACCCTGACCTGGTGGCGTCCATCAGTCAGATCCTTACTGAGGAGCAGCTCCCGCCCAACCTGCTGGAGCTGGAGCTGACCGAGGGGTTGCTACTCGAAGCCACCGAGGACACACGTCTGTTGCTGGGCCAGCTGAAAAGCCTGGGTTTGTCGTTGGCCATGGACGACTTCGGCACAGGTTATTCTTCGTTGAGTTACCTGAAGAAATTCCCGATCGACATCATCAAGATCGATCGCAGCTTTATTAACGATATCCCTACCAGCCAGGACGATATGGAAATCACCTCCGCGGTCATCGCCATGGCCCATAACCTCAAGCTCAAGGTGGTAGCCGAGGGCATCGAAACTGCTGAGCAGTTGAATTTCCTGCGTCGCCATCGCTGTGATGTGGGCCAGGGCTACCTGTTCGACCGCCCTATTCCTTCCGCTCGACTGGTGGACGCGCTCAAGCGCTACCCGCGTGGCCCCGCTACCTGACAGCAGCGCGCGGCTCAGGCAGTATGTAGCGCTGTATCAGTTTTTGCGGAGTAACCCCCATGGCGCTGCGCTCGGAAATTCTTGTAAACAAAAACGAACTGCCCACCGCGCAACAGGCATTGCCTGGCCGCGACACGCCCATGGCCGTGCCAACCGAGCACTTCGTCAATGGCCGTACGCTGCAAGGCCCTTACCCTGAAGGGCAGGAAGTGGCCTACTTCGGGCTCGGCTGCTTCTGGGGTGCCGAGCGGCGCCTGTGGCAGCAACCCGGCGTGTACGCCACCGCCGTGGGCTACGCCGGTGGCTATACGCCTAACCCTACTTATGAAGAGGTGTGTTCTGGCCTGACCGGCCACAGCGAAGTGGTCAAAGTGGTGTTCGATCCTAAAGAAACCCGCTACGAAGACCTGTTGAAAGTGTTCTGGGAATCTCACAACCCTACTCAAGGCATGCGTCAGGGTAACGACATTGGCACCCAATACCGGTCAGTAGTCTTCACGACCAGCGAGGCTCAGTTGCATACCGCGCTAGCCACTCGCGAGGCCTTCCAGGAAGAATTGCGCAAGGCAGGCCATCCGGACATCACCACTGAAGTGCAAGAGGCGCCAGCCTTCTATTACGCTGAAGCCTACCACCAGCAATACTTGGCCAAAAACCCAGCGGGTTACTGTGGCATTGGCGGCACCGGGGTATGCTTACCGGCTTGAAAATGCTACCTCTGTAGGAGCCAGCGAAGCTGGCGAACAAGGGCTACACCCGGGAACTTAGGTTGGACTCACGGCCCTTGTTCGCGAGCTATTGCTCACTCCTACAGACGGTTGAACGGGTCATGAACAAGGGCTATTCCGGAATTGGCCAGTCCATGCGCCAACTGCCGCCGCTCTGCCCAAGCAACTGGGCCAGCCAGGGTAGCAGCGCCTTTAGCTCGTCTTCCAAACCCCAAGGCGGGTTAGCGATGGCCAGCCCCGAGCCGTTCAAGCGCTCACCGCTGTCGGCGGGGTGAATGAACAACTCGACCTTGAGCAGCTTGGGCGCGCCCGTGCTGGTCAGTTCTTGATAAAAGCGGCGCAGGCTTTTTTCATCCTTGATGGGGTACCACACCACTACGACGGTTTGCCGCATCCGGGCAATGGCTTCTTTTACAGCCTTAGCGCAGCGCTGCAACTCATCTGGCTGCTCGAAGGGGGGGTCGATCAGCATGATCGCGCGCTTTTCCGGCGTAGGCAGCAAGGCCCTGGGCACATGCCACCCCTCGCCCCGGTGCACGGCCACGCGCGGGTCGCGCTTCATGTTGTCTTTGAGCGCCAGGCCGTCGTCCGGGTGTTTTTCGTTAAATTGCAGGCTGTCTTGTTGCCGGGCCAGGCGGCGAGCGACTTCGGGCGACCCAGGGTAATAGCGCAGCTCGCCATCGGGGTTCAATTTGCGCACGACCCGCAAGTAATCAGCGGCCAAGGCCGGCGGCTGCTCAACCTGCCATAACCGCGTGATACCTTCGCGATACTCACCCGTGCGGCTGGCCTGGTCGCCGTGTAGGTCGTACAGGCCAACGCCCGCATGCGTATCGAGATAAGCGAAAGGCTGCTCCTTGCGTGCCATCAGGGCAATCAGGCGGCTCAACACAAGGTGCTTGAAAACGTCGGCGTGGTTGCCGGCATGAAAGGCGTGGCGGTAATTCATGGTTACTCCTGGGCAGAGCATGAGTTTACCGTGCGCCAGCCCCTTAGCCAAAGGCCAGGGGCCGGCCAGGTGTCAGCTGCGCTGGGCGCGCCAGGCTTTATCGGCAGCATCGAAGCGTTGCTTGACGGCCTCGCTGGTGTCCGTGAGCGAACTCACCAACAGAATGGCCAAACAGGCCAGCACGAACCCAGGGATGATTTCGTATACCTGCGCCATGGCCTCATACCCTTCGGTCCCGCCAAGTACTTTCCATACAACCACAGTAACAGCACCGGTCACGATCCCTGCCAATGCGCCATAGCGGGTCATACCCTTCCACAAGACCGAAATGATCACAACCGGGCCGAAGGCCGCGCCGAAACCGGCCCAGGCATAGCTCACCAGGCTCAGTACGCGGCTATTCGGGTCGGCCGCCAGGGCAATGGCAATCACCGCCACCAACAGCACCATGGCACGGCCCACCCACACAAGCTCACGTTGCGACGCAGTTTTGCGGACAAAGTGACGGTAGAAGTCCTCGGTCAGAGCGCTGGAGCACACTAGCAATTGGCAGCTCAAGGTGCTCATCACCGCGGCCAGGATCGCCGACAGCAGCACGCCAGCCACCCAAGGGTTGAACAGGATGCGGGTCAACTCGATAAAGATACGCTCGGGGTTGGCGGCCACCGCGCTGGCTTGCTCAGGGTTGAGCTGGAAGTAGCCAATGCCGAAGAAGCCCACCGCGCAGGTACCGACCAGGCACAGGATCATCCAGGTCATGGAGATACGCCGTGCCTTGGTAATGGATTTCACCGAGTCGGCCGCCATGAAACGAGCCAGGATGTGCGGCTGGCCGAAGTAGCCCAGGCCCCAGGCCAGCAGCGAGATGATGCCTATCAAGGTGGTACCCCGCAGGATGTCGAAGTGCGCGGGGTCGGCCATGTCGATATGCATGAAGGTAGTGTCCACGCCCCCGGAGGCCAACAGCAACACGATGGGCGTGAGAATCAGCGCGAAGAGCATCAGCGATGCCTGCACGGTGTCGGTCCAGCTTACCGCCAGGAAGCCACCGATAAAGGTATAGGCGATGGTTGCCCCGGCACCGACCCACAGCGCTTGCTCGTAAGGTACACCGAAGGTGCTTTCGAACAGCCGCGCACCCGCTACTATCCCAGAGGCACAATAAATGGTGAAGAACACCAGGATCACTACCGCGGAAATGACCCGCAACACGCCGCTGCGGTCATTGAAGCGCGCCGCGAAGTAATCCGGCAGGGTAAGCGAATCACCGCTGTGTTCGGTGTGAACGCGCAAGCGCCCTGCGACCAGCCGCCAGTTCAAGTAGGCGCCTACCGTCAGCCCCACGGCGATCCACACCTCCGACAGCCCGCTCAGGTAAATGGCACCGGGCAGGCCCATCAGCAACCAGCCACTCATGTCCGAAGCACCGGCGGACAATGCCGTAACCAGGCCCCCGAGGCGACGGCCGCCCAAGATGTAGTCCGATAGATTACGTGTGGCGCGCCAGGCTAATAGGCCTATCAGCAGCATGATGGTGATGTACACCATAAAAGCGATCAGGGTGGGGTTACTCAGGCTCATTGTCGGCGGGTCCCTTGTTATTGGAGGTGCACCTTGGGTTGCACCAAGAACGGGCATCCTAGGGAGGCGCCCCCTGCCCTTTCAAGGCGCCTAAGGCACTTTCGGAATAGTCCTACAAACATTTCGGCACCTTCCTCAGGCCTTGCCCAGCCGCCAGATTCTGTTGGCTCCGATGAGCGTCGTGACCGCCTAGAAAATAGTTCAATTATTTGGGTTGCACCGGGTTGCACCCTACAGATCGCCCGGATAATCTTGCCCCACCCAAGCCACGCTACAGTGGCATCGATGAGGACAAAAACATGGCGACGACCACCCTTGGGGTCAAACTCGACGACCCGACCCGCGAGCGCTTGAAGACAGCGGCGCAGTCCATCGACCGCACTCCCCACTGGCTGATCAAGCAGGCGATCTTCAATTACCTGGAGAAACTCGAGGGTGGCGCTTCCCTGACCGAACTGGCCAGCGCCAGCACGGCCGGCGTGGAAGAAGCGGGCGAAGTGCAAGCCGACCCTGCCCACCAGTGCTTCCTGGAATTTGCCGAAAGCATCCTGCCGCAGTCGGTGCTGCGCGCCGCGATCACTGGCGCCTATCGTCGCCCGGAGCAAGAAATGGTGCCCATGCTGCTTGAGCAGGCGCGCTTGCCCGTGCCCATGGCAGAGGCGGCCAATAAACTGGCTGCTGGTATCGCCGAGAAACTGCGCAACCAGAAGAACGCTACCGGCCGCGCTGGCCTGGTACAGGGCTTGCTGCAAGAGTTCTCGCTGTCGTCTCAAGAAGGCGTGGCCTTGATGTGCCTGGCCGAAGCACTGCTGCGCATCCCGGACAAAGGCACCCGCGACGCTCTTATTCGCGACAAGATCAGCAACGGTAACTGGCAACCGCATCTGGGCAACAGCCCATCGTTGTTCGTCAACGCCGCCACCTGGGGGCTGTTGCTCACGGGCCGGCTGGTGTCTACCCATAACGAGGCCGGCCTTACGTCATCCTTGAGCCGGATCATCGGCAAGAGCGGCGAGCCCATGATCCGCAAGGGCGTGGACATGGCCATGCGCCTGATGGGCGAGCAATTCGTTACTGGCGAAACCATCGCCGAAGCCCTGGCCAATGCCAGCAAGTTCGAAAGCAAAGGCTTCCGTTATTCCTACGACATGCTTGGTGAAGCCGCGCTGACCGAGCACGATGCCCAGAAATACCTGGCCTCCTACGAGCAGGCCATCCAATCGATCGGCAAAGCCTCCCACGGTCGCGGGATCTACGAAGGGCCAGGCATTTCCATCAAGCTGTCCGCCCTGCACCCCCGTTACAGCCGCGCGCAATACGAGCGGGTGATGGACGAACTCTACCCACGCCTGCTGTCCCTGACCCTGCTAGCCAAGCAATACGATATCGGCTTGAACATCGATGCCGAAGAAGCTGACCGCCTGGAGCTGTCGCTGGACCTGCTCGAACGTCTGTGTTTCGAACCGCAACTGGCGGGCTGGAACGGTATCGGCTTCGTGATCCAGGCTTACCAGAAGCGCTGCCCGTACGTAATCGACTATGTGATCGACCTGGCCCGTCGCAGCCGTCATCGGTTGATGATCCGCCTGGTGAAGGGTGCCTATTGGGACAGCGAAATCAAGCGCGCTCAAATGGAAGGCCTGGAAGGCTACCCGGTGTATACCCGCAAGGTGTATACGGATGTGTCCTATGTGGCGTGCGCGCGCAAGCTGCTGTCGGTGCCAGAAGCCATCTACCCGCAGTTCGCCACCCACAACGCCCACACGTTGGCGGCCATCTACCAGATCGCCGGGCAGAACTACTACCCGGGTCAGTACGAGTTCCAGTGCCTGCATGGGATGGGCGAGCCGCTGTATGAACAAGTGGTCGGGAAAATCGCCGACGGCAAACTGAACCGCCCTTGCCGGGTATACGCCCCCGTAGGCACCCATGAAACCCTGCTGGCCTACCTGGTACGGCGCTTGTTGGAAAACGGCGCGAACACCTCGTTCGTCAACCGCATTGCCGACCACAGCATTTCCATCCAGGAGTTGGTAGCCGACCCTGTGGCTACCATCGAGCGCCTGGGTGCCCAGGAAGGTGCCTTCGGTTTGCCACACCCGCGCATTGCGCTGCCTCGCGACCTGTACGGGAGCGAACGCAGCAACTCCGCGGGGATCGACCTGGCCAACGAACACCGCCTGGCCTCCCTGAGCAGTGCCCTGCTGGCCACTGCCCACGCTGACTGGAGAGCAGGGCCGATCATGGGTTGCGAGGCTGCCCCTGGCACGGCGCAACCGGTACTTAACCCCTCCGACCACCGCGACATCGTGGGCCATGTGCAAGAGGCCGACGTGGCTGACGTAGATGCCGCGATCCAATGCGCCTTGATCAACGGCCCCATCTGGCAGGCCACGCCCCCGGCCGAGCGTGCCGCCGTGCTCGAACGCGCCGCCGACCTGATGGAAGCGCAGATCCAGCCCCTGATGGGCTTGCTGGTACGCGAAGCCGGTAAAACCTTTACCAATGCCATCGCGGAAGTACGCGAGGCGGTGGATTTCCTGCGCTACTACGCAGTACAGGCCCGTCACGACCTCAACAACGATGATCACCGCCCGTTGGGCCCGGTGGTGTGTATCAGCCCTTGGAACTTCCCCTTGGCCATCTTCACCGGCCAGGTGGCCGCTGCCTTGGCCGCGGGCAACCCTGTGCTGGCCAAACCCGCCGAGCAAACGCCGTTGGTCGCCGCCCAAGCGGTTCGCCTGCTGCTGGAAGCAGGCATTCCCGAAGGCGTGGTGCAACTGCTGCCTGGGCGTGGTGAAACCGTGGGCGCGGGCCTGGTGGGTGACGAGCGCGTCAAAGGCGTGATGTTCACCGGCTCTACCGAGGTTGCCCGGCTACTGCAACGCAACGTCGCGGGTCGGCTGGACGCCCAAGGGCGGCCGATTCCGCTGATCGCCGAAACCGGCGGCCAGAATGCAATGATCGTAGACTCCTCGGCCCTCACCGAGCAGGTCGTGATCGACGTGGTGTCCTCTGCCTTCGATAGCGCCGGCCAGCGCTGCTCCGCCTTGCGGGTGCTGTGCCTGCAAGAAGACAGCGCCGACCGTGTGATCGAAATGCTCAAAGGCGCGATGGCTCAAGCCCGCCTGGGCAACCCAGAGCGGCTGTCCGTGGACATCGGCCCGGTAATCGATGCCGAAGCCAAGGCAGGCATTGAGCAACACATCCAGGGGATGCGTGAGAAAGGCCGCACGGTTTACCAGGTAGCGATAGCCGATACCGCTGAATGCCGCCGTGGCACCTTTGTGATGCCAACGCTGATCGAGCTGGAAAGCTTCGATGAACTCAAGCGTGAAATTTTCGGCCCGGTGCTGCACGTGGTGCGCTACAAGCGCAGGGAACTCGATACCCTGATCGACCAGATCAACGCTTCTGGTTACGGCCTTACCCTGGGCGTGCATACCCGAATCGACGAAACCATCGCCAAGGTCACCGAAAAGGTCAGTGCAGGCAACATTTACGTGAACCGCAATATCGTTGGCGCGGTGGTGGGCGTGCAACCCTTCGGCGGCGAAGGCCTGTCCGGTACGGGCCCGAAAGCAGGCGGCCCGCTGTACCTGTACCGTTTGCTGTCCACGCGCCCAACGGACGCGGTAAGCCGCACCTTCGCGCGCAGTGACATCAGTACGCCAGACGCACGGGTGCATGATGCGTTGCTCAAGCCGCTGCACGCCCTGAAGGCCTGGGCCCAGAGCAGCCAGCAGCCAGCCTTGGTGGAACTGTGCGAACAGTTCGCAAGCCAGTCCCAGAGCGGTGTATCACGGCTGCTGCCGGGCCCCACGGGCGAGCGCAACAGCTATGTGATCCTGCCTCGGGAGCATGTGCTTTGCCTGGCGGATAACGAAGCCGATCTCTTAACTCAATTGGCCGCGGTATTGGCCGTGGGCAGCCGTGCGGTCTGGGTCGAGGGTGAGCCTGCTCGCGCTCTGCTGGCGCGCTTGCCTCGGGACGTGCAAGCCCGCGTGCAAGTGATTGCTGACTGGAAGCGGGACGAGGCCGCCTTCGATGCCGTGCTCCACCATGGTGATTCCGACCAACTGCGTGGTGTATGTGAAGTGATCGCGGCACGCGGTGGCGCTATCGTTGGCGTACAGGGCCTGTCTCAAGGGGAAACCAACATTGCCCTGGAGCGGCTGGTCATTGAGCGTGCGGTAAGCGTGAACACCGCCGCCGCCGGTGGCAACGCCAGCCTGATGACCATCGGTTAATACAATGGCCCCGGGCACCCGCCCCGGTCCTGCTGCTACAGGCACCACTCCCTCTGTGGGAGCTGGCGCCAGCCAGCGAATTGGCCACCGCGCCAGGCTCGTCGTGGACAAGCCTGGCTGTTGCTGGCGACCGGCCGCACCACCGGGTTGAACCCGGTCGCGGCCAAGGCCTGCTGCTACCGCGCAGGTCTATACATTTCTCTATAGCAAAACACCACTGGGCGCGGCTTTATCAGTGGCGCGCTTTGACATAAGCCCGAACTCACAGGTTAGAATCGGTTGGCACGTTCTCTGCACGTGCCCTCTTTCGATTTTAAATGGAGTACTGCCTTTGGATGCCTCAACCATCAACAGCCTGTTTCTCATCGGCGCGTTGCTGGTCGGTGCCAGTATTCTTGTGAGCTCGCTGTCATCCCGATTGGGGATTCCCATTCTGGTGATCATCCTTGCCGTGGGGATGGTGGCAGGCGTAGATGGCGCAGGCTTGATTTTTGACAATTACCCCACGGCCTACCTGGTAGGTAACTTGGCCTTGGCAGTGATTCTGCTCGACGGTGGCCTGCGCACACGGGTGGCCAGCTTTCGGGTAGCCCTCTGGCCCGCACTGTCGCTGGCGACCGTGGGGGTACTCATCACCACAGGCCTCACCGGCATGGCGGCGGCCTGGCTATTTGACCTTAACCTGATGCAAGGCCTGCTGATCGGCGCCATTGTTGGTTCTACCGATGCCGCCGCGGTATTCTCGCTGCTCGGCGGCAAGGGCCTGAACGAACGGGTCAGCGCCAGCCTGGAGATCGAGTCGGGCAGCAACGACCCCATGGCGGTATTTCTGACCGTCACCCTGATTGACATGATTGCCAGTGGCGAAACCGGCTTCCACTTCAATCTACTGCTGCACTTAGGTCAGGAATTTGGTATTGGCGGCTTGTTGGGGCTCGGTGGTGGCTGGCTGATGCTGTATCTGGTCAATCGCATCAACCTGGCCCATGGCTTGTATCCATTGTTGGTGATCAGCGGCGGCCTGGCGATCTTCGCCCTAACCAACGCGCTGCACGGTAGCGGCTTCCTGGCGGTATACCTGTGTGGCCTGGTAATGGGCAACCGGCCAATCCGTAGTCGTCACAACATCCTACACATGCTCGATGGCATGGCCTGGCTGGCGCAGATCGGCATGTTCCTGGTACTGGGGCTACTGGTTACTCCCCATGAACTGCTGCCCATCGCGTTGCCGGCATTGGCCCTGGCCTTGTGGATGATCCTGTTCGCTCGGCCGCTGTCCGTGGCCGTGGGCCTTATCCCCTTCAAAGCCTTCCATGGTCGCGAAAAAGTGTTCATCAGTTGGGTAGGGCTGCGCGGCGCGGTGCCCATCATCCTGGCGGTCTTCCCCTTGATGGCAGGCCTGCCCCATGCGCAGCTGTACTTCAACCTTGCCTTCTTTATCGTATTGGTATCGCTATTGGTGCAAGGCACCAGCCTGCCCTGGGTGGCTCGCTGGCTGAAAGTAACGGTACCACCAGACCCAGCGCCAATCTCACGTTCGGCGCTGGAAGTGCACCACACCAGCGAATGGGAGCTGTTCGTCTACCGCCTGGGTGTAGAAAAGTGGTGTATCGGGGCTACCTTGCGCGAACTCAAGATGCCTGAAGGCACGCGTATCGCGGCACTGTTTCGCAATGAGGAACTGCTCCACCCGTCCGGTAGTACGGTGCTGGACGTCGGCGACATTCTCTGTGTGATTGGCCATGAACACGACTTGCCGGCCTTGGGCAAGCTGTTCAGCCAAGCCCCCGAACGCGGCTTGGACCTGCGCTTTTTCGGTGACTTCGTGCTTGAGGGCGATGCCGAACTGGGCGCGGTGGCGGCCCTCTACGGTTTGCAACTCGAAGGCGAAAACCCACAGACCACGCTGGGCTTGTTTATCAGCCACAAGGTAGGGGGCGCGCCAGTCGTGGGCGATCAGGTGGAATGGAACAGCACGCTCTGGACGGTAGCAGCCATGGATGCAAAACGCGTGGCCAAGGTCGGCGTTCGTTTCCCCGAAGGCGCCAAACCCGGCCTCGGAATGTTCCTGTAACGGCGTGGAACATCCTTATGCGGGCCTGTGCAACAGGCCCGCTTGGCATCGAGAAATATATCCCTGACACAGAGGCCGCGTAAGCCCGTAAAATACTGCGTTTAGTCAATCGACCTGCCTTACGCCATGTCTATTTTGCGCGCCCTGCTGTGCACCTTGATGTTGGGGCTGTTCACGGCCCCCGCCCTCGCCGCCGACGCTCCTACCCTGGAGTCCGTCCAGCAAAGCCTGGACCACATCGCTGACCGCAAGCTTGCGGAGGCTGATCAAAAAGCCCTGACCCAGGTGCTTGAGCAAACCCTAACGTTTCTAGGAACCAAAGCCGATCACGAGCAGCAACTGGCGTCCGTCAAACAGCAGATCACCGAAGCCCCCAAGCAAACCGCTGACAATCAGCACGAGCTTGACCGGCTCAAAGCCAGCCGCACTCTGCCGGTGGCGCAACGCTATGCCAGCCAGAGCGTACCGCAGCTGGAACAGCTGCTAGCCGACCGCGGCACCCAACAGAGCGAGCTGCAAAAAGCCTTGGGCGAGGCCAACACCCTGACCATCGCCGCGCAAACCCGCCCCGAGCGGGCGCAAACCGAGATCGCCGATGCGCAATCGCGCATCCAGCAGATCAACGCCCAACTCAAGGCCGGCAAGGAAAGCGGCAAGCCAATCAGCGCCGACCTGCGCAACCAGTACCTGGCCGAGCAAGCGTCGCTCAATGCCGTGATCGCACTCCGCCGTCAGGAGCTCGCCGGCAACAGCCTGCTGCAAGACTTGGGCAATAGCCGGCACGACCTGTTGATGGAGAAAATCGGTCGCCTCGCCCAGGAAGTGCAAGACCTTCAGTCGCTGATCAACCAAAAGCGCCTGGCCCAGTCTCAGCAAACCGTGACCCAACAGTCCCTGGAGGCGCAAAAAGCCGGCAATAGCAGCCTGCTGGCCACGGAAAGCACCACCAATGTAAAGCTATCGGACTACCTGCTGCGCAGCACCGATGAGCTCAACGAGTTGACTCAGCGCAACCTGCACACCCGTCAGCAACTCGATACCCTTACCCAGGCCGACCAAGCCTTGGACGAGCAGATCAGCGTGCTTAAGGGCAGCCTACTGCTGTCCAAGATCCTCTACACCCAGAAGCAGGCCCTGCCCGCACTGAAGGTGGACCGTAACCTGGCTGACAAAATCGCCGACATTCGGCTTTATCAGTTCGAGGTTAGCCAGCAACGCGAAGCCCTCAGCAGCCCCGCGACCTATGTCGACAACCTGATTGCCGGCCATCCGGCCGAAGACATCACCCCGCAGTTGCGTAAGTCTTTGCTGGACATCGCGGTTACCCGAGCCGACCTGCTGGAGCGGCTCAACCGCGAGCTGAGTGCATTGCTCAATGAATCCATCACCCTCCAGCTGAACCAGAAGCAATTGCTCGATACCGCCCAAGGGTTGCGCTCGACCCTGGATGAGCAAATGTTCTGGATTCCCAGCAACCGGCCGCTGGACATCGAATGGCTCGGTAACCTGCCGCGCCGCATGGTCCACCAAGTGACCACACTGCCCTGGGCGTCGAGCTTTAACGAGCTGGCCGATGGCCTGGCCCAGCGCCCACTGCTGTTTCTGCCGTTGCTGTTGGTAATAGGCGCCCTACTGTGGCGGCGCAAATACCTCTACGGCAAGCTCAGCCAGGTTCACCGCAACGTGGGGCACTTCCGTCGGGACAGCCAATGGAACACACCATTGGCCATTTTGATCAATGTGCTTCTGGCCATGCCCGTGGCCTTGGCCCTGGCCGTGTGCGGCATTGCCTTGCAGATCGACGCCCGAGGGCAAAACCTCAGCCTGGGCTCGGCGCTGTTGCAAATGGCCCAGGCCTGGCTGATGTTCTATACCGCCTACCGAATACTGGCGCCCGGTGGCGTGGCGCAGCTGCATTTCCGCTGGGAAAAAGCCCAGGTCGCCTTCCTTCAAGGGTGGGCGCGCCGCCTGGGCATCGTGGTAATGGCGCTGGTGGCCGTGGTGGCGGTGGCCGAACTGCAACCCTCAGGCCTGGCGGAAGATACCCTGGGCATATTGGTGGTGCTTACCTGTTTTGGCCTCATGGCCTGGCTGCTTAGCCGCTTGTTACTGTCTAGCCCCGCCCACCAGAACGCTTCGCTGTTCCGCAAGCTTATCGCGGTGCTGTTCACCCTGCTGCCGGTAGGCCTGTTCCTTGCGGTATGCTTCGGCTACTACTACACCGCCCTCAAGCTCACCGACCGGCTGATCGCCACGCTGTACCTGATGATGTTCTGGCTGGTGATTGAGGCCGCTTTTGTACGCGGCCTGAGCGTGGCGGCGCGGCGCCTGGCCTATAACCGCGCCCTGAGCAAGCGCCAAGCCGCCCGGGACGTGGGTGGCGACCCGGAAACCCTGATCGAAGAACCTACGCTGGATATCGACCAGGTGAACCAGCAATCCCTACGATTGATTCGCCTGGTACTGTTGGGCAGCTTCCTGGGCGCGCTCTATTGGGTATGGTCTGATTTGATCAGCGTTTTTGCCTACCTGGACAACATCACTCTTTACGAATACACCAGCGGCACCGGTACCAGTATGAGCATGGTGCCTATCAGCCTGGGCGACCTGCTGGGAGCCTTGGTGATCATCGGGATTACCTTCGTACTGGCCGGGAACCTGCCTGGGCTGCTGGAAGTGTTCGTGCTATCCAAGCTGAACCTGGCCCAGGGCAGCGCCTACGCCACCACTACCCTGCTGTCGTACACCATCGCCGGCATCGGCTTTGTGACCACCTTGTCCACATTAGGCGTGAGCTGGGACAAGCTGCAATGGTTGGTGGCAGCCCTCTCGGTAGGCCTGGGCTTCGGGATGCAGGAGATCTTCGCCAACTTTATCTCCGGCATTATGATCCTGTTCGAGCGGCCGGTACGCATCGGGGACACCATCACCATCGGCAACCTGTCCGGTACGGTCAGCAAAATCCGCATCCGCGCCACTACCATTACCGACTTTGACCGCAAAGACATCATCGTCCCCAACAAAACCTTCATCACCGGCCAACTGATCAACTGGTCGCTTACCGACACCATTACCCGCGTCACGCTGAAAATCGGTGTGGACTACGGTTCGGACTTGGAGGTAGTGCGCGAGTTGCTGCTCAAGGCCGCGGACGAAAACCCCCGCGTGCTTAAGGAGCCCGCCCCATTGGTGTACTTCCTGGCCTTCGGCGAAAGCAGCCTGGATCACGAACTGCGCATGCATGTGCGGGACCTGGGTGACCGTAACCCAGCGCTGGATGAAATCAACCGCTTCATTAACACCGAGTTCAAGAAGCATGGCGTGGATATCTCCTTCCGCCAACTGGAGGTTCACTTGAAGAACCCGCAAGGCTTCGAGCAACTATTGGTATCCAAGCAACAACCCGATCAAACCGATCCAACCTGAGGGGGTCCATCTGCTATGGCCTATCTGCCAGGAGCCCCTGATGAAAACGCTGGACGAACTTGAATTCGATAACCGCTTCGCCCGGCTAGGGGACGCTTTTTCCACGGAGGTATTGCCCGAACCGGTTGAAGCGCCCCGGCTGGTCGTGGCCAGCGAATCGGTCATGGCATTGCTGGACCTAGCCCCTGATCAAGCCGACACGCCCTTGTTCGCCGAGGTGTTCAGCGGGCACAAACTGTGGGCCGAGGCCGAACCGCGGGCCATGGTGTATTCCGGGCATCAATTCGGCGGCTATACCCCACAGCTAGGAGACGGGCGGGGGGTGCTGCTGGGCGAAGTACTCAATGACGCTGGCGAACATTGGGACTTGCACCTCAAAGGCGCGGGCCAAACCCCATGGTCGCGCATGGGCGATGGGCGCGCGGTGCTGCGCTCTTCCATTCGAGAGTTCCTGGCGTCCGAGGCGCTGCATGCATTGGGCGTTGCCAGCACCCGAGCCCTATGCGTAATCGGCTCGGACACCCCAGTGTGGCGTGAGCAACAGGAACGGGCCGCCATGCTGGTGCGCCTGTCCCCTAGCCACATACGCTTTGGCCACTTCGAATATTTCTACTACACACGCAAGCCTGAGCTGCATAAGCAACTGGCCGATCATGTACTGAGCGAGCATTTTCCTGAGTGCCAGCAGGCCGAGCAGCCTTACCTGGCGATGTTCCAGAAGGTGGTAGAGCGTACGGCCGAAATGATCGCCAAGTGGCAGGCCTACGGCTTCTGCCATGGGGTGATGAACACGGACAACATGTCCATTTTAGGGCTGACCTTTGACTTTGGGCCTTATGCGTTTCTGGACGATTTTGACGCCCAATTCATCTGCAATCACTCCGACCATCAAGGCCGCTATTCTTACAGCAACCAAGTGCCGGTAGCGCACTGGAACCTCAGCGCCTTGGCCCAGGCGCTCACACCACTGATAGAAGTAGAGGCGTTGCGCGGCGCGCTAGAGCTGTTCCTGCCTTTGTTCCAAGCGCGATACCTGGGCCTTATGCGTCAGCGGCTGGGCCTGACCACCGCGGAGGAGGACGATCAAGGGCTGGTCGAGCGCTTGCTGAAACTGATGCAGAACAGCGCTGTGGATTACACCCTGTTTTTCCGACGCCTGGGTGACCAGGCACCTGACGCGGCGCTGGCGACCTTGCGCGATGACTTTGTAGACCTGGCTGGCTTTGACGCTTGGGCCACGGCGTACCTTAGCCGTTTACAGCGGCAGCCCGCCGAGGCCAGCGAGGAAAGAACCCAGCGCATGCACAGCGTCAATCCGCTGTACATACTGCGCAACTATTTGGCGCAGAACGCTATCGAGGCCGCGCAAGCCGGTGACTACAGTGAAGTGCGCCGGTTGCACCAAGTGTTAAGTCGTCCCTTCGAAGCCCAACCGGGTATGGATGCCTATGCCCAACGGCCACCGGATTGGGGCAAACATTTGGAGATCAGTTGCTCTTCCTGAGGCATCCCTGGCAGGTAGTGGGTTGCAACGTAAACAGGGATTCAAAGGCCTGGGCTGTGCTGTATGATCGCCCCATCAGGACCAGGCCCTACCCTCATGGCGTCGAAACCTTTCGGGAACACCCTGCGCCGCCTTTGGGCGCGCGATAAATTCAGCTACAGCGTACGGGTGTTCATTGCTCTGACAGGGAGCATGGTCCTGTGCTGGCACCTAAACCAGCTGCATATGCTCATTCCGCTGTTTCTAGGGATTATTGCCAGTGCGCTCGCTGAAACCGACGACAACTGGCAAGGTCGCCTGAGCGCTCTGTTGGTGACGCTGGCGTGCTTCAGCATCGCGGCCTTCTCGGTCGAGCTGCTATTCCCCTACCCCATTCTTTTCGTCACCTCCATGGCCCTGGCAAGCTTCGCGCTGACCATGCTGGGAGCCTTGGGGGAGCGCTACGGGGCTATTGCCTATGCCACGCTGATTCTGTCTGTGTACACCATGATCGGAGTGGACCAGCGAGGAGGCGAACTCAACAGCTACTGGCACGAACCGGCGCTGTTGGTGGCCGGGGCAGCTTGGTATGGGGTGCTGTCGGTCCTGTGGCAAGCGCTGTTTGCCAATCAACCGGTGCAGCAGGGGCTGGCGCGGGTCTTCCGTGAGCTGGGGCTGTACCTGAAGATAAAATCCAGTTTGTTCGAGCCTGTTCGTGGGCTGGATGTAGAAGGTCGGCGCCTGGAATTGGCACGGCAAAATGGCCGCGTGGTAGCAGCACTCAACACCTCCAAGGAGATCATCTTCAACCGCGTGGGCAGTACACGCCCGGGGTCGAAGGTCAGCCTCTACCTGAAGCTGTATTTCCTCGCCCAAGACATTCACGAGCGGGCCAGTTCCAGCCACTATCCTTACAACGCCCTGGCTGAGGCGTTTTTCCACAGCGACGTATTGTTCCGCTGTCAGCGCCTGCTACGCCAGCAAGGCAGCGCGTGCCAACGGCTGTCAGAAACCCTGCAACTGCGCCAGCCCTTTGTGTACGACGCTACCTTCGCTGAAGCCTTGAGTGATTTGCATGCGTCCCTGGAGCACCTGCGTATCCAGAGCAACCCAGCCTGGAAGGGCTTGCTACGGTCACTGCGGGCCTTGGCCACCAACCTTGGAACGCTAGACCGTTTGCTCAGTGATGCAAGCAACCCCGATACCCTGGCCGAAGCCACTGACAGCAGCCTGTTGGACCGCTCGCCTCGCAGCCTCAAAGACGTAGGGCTACGCCTGCGCCAGCACCTTACCCCTACCTCGCTATTATTCCGCCACGCCCTCCGGCTGCCGCTGGCCCTCACCGTGGGCTATGTGATGGTTCATTTGATCCACCCCAGCCAAGGCTACTGGATCATCCTCACCACCTTGTTCGTGTGCCAGCCCAGCTATGGCGCTACTCGGCGAAAATTGGGCCAGCGCATCATTGGTACCGCTATTGGCCTGACCGTGGGCTGGGCGCTGTTCGATCTGTTCCCAAGCCCGGTGGTGCAGTCCTTGTTCGCGGTAGCGGCGGGGCTGGTGTTCTTCGTCAATCGCACCACCCGCTACACCCTGGCCACGGCAGCGATCACGCTGATGATCCTGTTCTGCTTTAACCAGACCGGCAACGGCTACGGGCTGTTCCTCCCGCGCCTGCTGGATACCCTGCTGGGCAGCTTGATCGCGGGCCTGGCGGTGTTCCTGTTCTTGCCGGATTGGCAAGGCAGGCGCCTGAACAAAGTACTGGCCAATACCTTGAGCTGCAGTAGCGCCTATCTTCGGCAGATTCTGCGCCAGTACGCCGAGGGCAAACGGGACGACCTCACTTATCGCCTGGCTCGCCGTAATGCCCACAATGCGGATGCGGCGCTGTCAACCACCTTATCCAACATGCTTTTGGAGCCCGGCCATTTCCGTAAGGAAGCTGACGCTGGCTTCCGTTTCCTGGTGCTCTCCCATACTCTGCTGAGCTACCTGTCGGGCCTGGGTGCCCACCGAGGCACGGATTTGCCCGAGGCCGTGCGTGAAGAACTGGTAACCGGCGTCGGTGAGCAGTTGGCCGCAAGCCTGGATGAAATTGCCCAGGGCCTGGCCGAGCGCGGGCCTGTATCGGTGCATAACGAACAGGAGCAAGTACTGGCCGAGCAGCTTGAGCAAATGCCTGAAGAGCTGGATGAAAGCCAGCGCCTGGTGCAGGCACAACTGGCGTTGATTGCCCGTCAGTTGGCGCCGCTGCGCACCATGGCGGCACACCTGGCGCAGCCCAGGCCATTGCCTACCGCGGCGCCTGGCCTATAGGCCACCTAGCGCCCAGGTGAAGTTGGCGGGGCCGCAGGGGGGAACTGGGTGGCGGCGTCCGCGGTAAGCGGGTGCGCAACCACGAAGCCCTGAATGTACTCACAGCCGTTGTCTTCCAGCCAGCGGTATTGCTCGGCGTTTTCCACACCTTCGGCAATCACGGTAATGGAGAACTGCCGGCATAAGTCGATGACCGCTCGGGCAATACCTGCGTCGCGGGCTGAATGAGGCAGTCGGGCGACCAGTTGGCGATCAAGCTTGAGGGTGTCGATAGGCAGGTCCCGAAGAATCTGCAACGAGCAGTGCGCCCAGCCGAAGTCATCCAGCGCCACGCGCACCCCTAGCCCACGTAGCAAGGACAACTGCCGCTTGGTTTCTCCCAGGTTATGCAGCAACGAAGGTTCAACCACTTCTATTTCCAGTTGGTGGGGCATTAGGCCATTGGCGGAAATGGCGTGCTGTAGCTCTGTCACCAGATTGGGCATGCTGAACTGTGCGTTGCTCAGGCTAACGCCCAATACCAGGTCGTCATCAAAGCGCTCACGCCATTGGCGCCGCTGTGCCGCCCCTTCCTGGTAGATCCAGGACGTAAGCCGGCTGATCAACCTCGCCTCTTCAAGCAGGGGAATGAACAAGCCTGGCGGCACGTCGCCAACGCTTGGGTGCTGCCAGCGCAGCAGGGCTTCGAAGCCTCGCAGACGGCCATCCGCGACACGCACCTGTGGCTGGTAAACCAGCGAGAACTCCTTGTGTTCGATGGCCGCTGATACGCTTTCCTCCAGCAGCAGCCGAGAGCGGGCACGTACGTTCAGGTCTTGGTCGTAATACCGGTACTGCTGTTTACCCGCTTGCTTGGCGGCGTACATCGCAATATCCGCGGCCCGTAACAAGTGATCGAGGTTAACGCCGCACTCAGGGTAGGTAGCGATACCAATACTCACACCCAGGGTGACTTCCAGCCCATCGATCTGGCTGCAACTGCGCATACGCTCAAGAATTTTCTCTGCCACCTTGGCCGCCTGCTCGGGGTAATCCAAGGTGTCGAGCAGCGCGGTGAATTCATCGCCACCAATACGGCCGATGATGTCGTACGGGCGCAACAGCTCTTTGAGCTGATTGGCCACCCAACGTAATACCCTGTCCCCGGCGTCATGGCCGTGGGTGTCATTGATGCGTTTGAAGCCGTCCATGTCCAGGTACAGCAACGCCTGGCTCTTCTCGGGCCGCTCATTACGCACCAACGCGCTTTCTACCGTCTGGTAGAACCCTCGCCGGTTAAGCAAGCCGGTGAGGGGATCGGTGACCGCCTGGAACTCCAACTGCTGGTGCAGGTTGCGCACCACGGACATGTCCTGAACGGTAAGGACCATGGCCTTTTCGCCTGCCAATGGGGCGCACGACAACGACACCGGAAGGGATTGCCCGGAGAAGGTCCGCAGCACCGCGTCGTGTACCCGATGAATGTCTCTGAGGGTATAGGCGCGGAAAAACTCTGACTCGTGCCAGCTGGTGACGCTGGGCTTTTCGATAAAATCCAGCAGGCGCGCGCTTTGCAGCTCGTCGATGGTCGCGCCCAGCAAGCGCGAAATGGCCGGGTTCGCAAAGCGGATATTGCCTATTTCGTCGATGACCAGTATGCCTTCAGCCGCGTTCTCCAATACCGATGCGTTGAAAGCACGGGCCGCTTCGAGGTCACGGGTAAGGCGTTGCAATTCTCGGCGGCTGCGCTGCTGCTCGAGAATGGCCTGCACCTTGGGCTTGAGGATTTCAGCGTCGATAGGCTTGAACAGGTAGTCCACGGCGCCATTGGCATAGCCCTTCAATACGGCGGCATCGGATTGCTCATTAGCCGTAAGGAAGATGATTGGCGTCAGCCGGGTGCGCTGGCTGCCCTTCATCAGGCGCGCGACTTCAAAGCCGTCCATGCCAGGCATTTGCACATCCAGCAGAACCAGGTCCACCTCGTGCTGCAACAGTAAGCCCAAGGCTTCTACGCCGGAAGCAGCCGTTAGCACCTGCCAGTCCTGTCGTTCCAACAGCGCTCGCATGCTCAGCAGGTTCTCTGGATAGTCGTCCACCACCAGAATGGTCGAGCGATCTTCAGTGGGTTTAGTGGTCGCGCGATCCATGCTACTTCTCATCTACAAGGTGGCTACAAGCCATTATTTGCTGGACCCAGGTAAGGGACACTCTAGCCCTGCATTTGTCGCTTAACGCAACGGGAAAATTCTAAAAATGTGACGTACCTGACGAACGGTTTTTTGCTGAAACGGCTTAAATCAATAAGTTATGCAATGCCGACAAACGGTTGGCGCCAACGGGATGGCGCATACCCGTGGAAAGTGTATCGTCTTTTTCACATAAAGGGGGCCGCCCTTTACTTACCCAGATAACCCTGGGGTTTTCTACCACTTAAGTCGGACATCTACTTCTCCCAGCATTATTAGTTTAGGTGACTTGCCATGATCGATCTCTCTACCTGGAACCTTAGCATTCCTGTTGGCGCTCCTGCGAAAACTATCGAAACACCAATGCTAGTAAAAGGCTATCAAGACCCCTACTTCCATGCTGATAGCGGTGCGTTGTTTTTCTGGGCGCCTGTAACCGGCAGCACGACCAAAAGCGCCAAGTACCCGCGCAGTGAACTGCGGGAAACCAATACCGACGGCTCCTTGAGAAACTGGAAATACACAGGGGCAGATAACTACCTGCGCGCCACCCTTACCGTTAACCAAGTGCCCTCCACAGGCAAGGTCGTGATCGGTCAGATTCACCAGTACGATAGCAATGAGCCGCTAATGAAGCTGGAGTATCAGTACAAGACAAGCAGCAAAACCGGCAACATCGTCATCAAACTGAGGCCCTCACCTTCCCAGGATGAACCAACGGTCATCCAGGTCGGTACCGGTGTGAAACTCAACAGTGCTTTTGATTACACCATTCATCTGGATAAAACTGGCCTGCTTACGGTTAACGCTGCCAATTACCAATGGAGTACCCAGCTTAGCTCAGGCTGGAAAACCAAGAACCTGTATTTTAAGGCCGGCGTATATGTACAGGACAATGCCGGTTATGCCACCGAGGGCGGTAAAGTTACATTCAATAAGCTGGCTATTAGCCATAACCTGTAATGCAGGCCTTATTCACTGCCGTGTTAAAGCGCCATAAAAAAACGGCGGTCCTCGCTCCAATAATGGAGCGGGCCCGCCGCTTTCTTTTTGCCGTGGGTATTACAGAGGCTTAGTTGACCTTGGCGGCCAATTCACCCTTGGCATAACGCTGGAACATAACTTCCAACGACAGGGGTTTGATCTTCGATGCTTGACCGGCAGTGCCGAAGGCTTCGTAGCGGTCGATGCACACGTCGCGCATGGCAGTTACGGTATGGCCCAGGTATTTACGCGGGTCGAACTCGCTGCGGTTCTGCGCCATGAAGCGACGGATCGCGCCAGTGGAAGCCAGACGCAGGTCGGTGTCGATGTTTACCTTGCGCACGCCATACTTGATGCCTTCGACGATTTCTTCAACCGGCACGCCATAGGTTTCTTTAATATCACCGCCAAACTCGTTAATAATCGCCAACCAGTCCTGAGGCACTGAGGACGAACCGTGCATTACCAAGTGGGTATTGGGGATGCGCTTGTGGATTTCCTTGATACGGTCGATGGCCAGAATGTCGCCGGTAGGCGGCTTGGTGAACTTGTAGGCGCCGTGGCTGGTGCCGATGGCGATGGCCAAAGCATCGACCTGGGTTTGCTTGACGAAGTCGGCGGCTTCTTCTGGGTCGGTCAGCATTTGGCTGTGATCCAGGGTGCCTTCGGCGCCCACGCCATCTTCTTCACCGGCCTGGCCGGTTTCCAGTGAACCCAGGCAGCCCAGCTCACCCTCTACGGACACGCCACAGGCGTGGGCGAAGGCAACAGTCTGCTTGGTGACACGTACGTTGTACTCGTAGTCCGACGGGGTTTTGCCGTCTTCCTTCAGAGAGCCGTCCATCATCACCGAGCTGAAGCCCAATTGGATGGAGCGCTGGCAGATGTCAGGGCTGGTCCCGTGGTCTTGGTGCATGACCACTGGAATATGCGGGAATTCTTCCACTGCTGCCAAAATCAGATGGCGAAGGAACGGAGCGCCCGCGTATTTACGGGCACCGGCCGAAGCCTGCACGATCACCGGCGAGTCGGTCTTGTCAGCCGCTTCCATGATCGCGCGCATCTGCTCAAGGTTGTTCACGTTGAACGCCGGTACGCCGTAGCCAAATTCGGCGGCGTGGTCCAGCAATTGGCGCATGCTAATCAGTGCCATGGTGTATTTCTCTCCCGGTCCAGGGTCGTTAAAAGTGCAAGCGCGGCCACCGCGGCGGCCACCCTACAGGCTAGTCACAGGCCGTCATGCGGCCCGCGTATGTTCACGGGGCTTGCGACCCCGGCCGATCAAATCACGCAACTCCCTGCCTGCCTGAAAACAGGCCAGGTCAATGCGACCCGCAATTTTGCAAATTGTTGCTGCCTCCAGTCGGATCACCGGTCGCATTGGTTTGAACACGCTGATCGTTCTGGTTGCTGGGCAAGTCCACCGGGGCTGGCGTGAAGACTTCACACGCACTGCGCTCGCCCCCGAACATCGAACAGCCAGTGAGCAGAAACATGGAACAGGCTAAGGCAAATAGGGGCTTCATAGCAGACTCCATTCATGAACCGGGACATGTACGTTAGGTACAGAACCTAAAGACCACCTACCTGCCGGTTCGTTGCCTAACGGCAAGGCACGGTGCCGTCTACGCTCTCTGCCTCGCCAGTATCCAATGCTTCCTGGCCATCACGCTTGCCAATGACCGGTGCCGTTTGCGCCTGCCAGCGTGCCAAGGCGCACGCTTGCGAGCTAGGCCCTGTGGCTTCACCCGTGGCTACCCCAGGCTGGTCTGGAGAAGGGTCATGGCTACAAGCGGCCAACCCGAAGGCCAGCACACAGGTGGCTGCGAAGCGGTACATGGCTTCAGCCCTTGGCGCGCTGTTCCAGCATTTCGACCGCGGGCAATACCTTGCCTTCGACGAATTCCAGGAACGCGCCACCACCAGTGGAAATGTAAGAAATCTGCTGGGCCACCCCGTACTTGTCGATCGCTGCGAGGGTATCCCCGCCACCGGCAATGGAAAAGGCCGAGCTTTCAGCGATCCCTTGGGCCAGCACTTTGGTACCGTTGCCAAATTGGTCGAACTCGAACACCCCTACAGGGCCGTTCCATAGAATGGTGCCGGCCTTCTTCAGCAGCTCGGCAAAGTGTGCGGCGGTCTTGGGGCCGATATCCAGGATCATATCGTCGTCAGCCACTTCATCCAGGGCCTTGACGGTCGCTTGCGCGGTTTCGGCGAATTCCTTGGCAACGACTACGTCTACCGGCAGCGGCACGCTCACCTTGCTGGCGATGGCTTTGGCGGTATCGAGCAGGTCTGGTTCGTACAGCGACTTACCGACCTTGTGGCCCGCGGCAGCCAGGAAGGTGTTGGCGATACCACCGCCCACGATCAACTGGGTGCACACAGCGCTCAGGCTGTTAAGCACGTCCAGCTTGGTGGATACCTTGGAGCCCGCAACGATGGCCACCATGGGTTGCGCTGGGGTTTTGAGGGCCTTGCCCAACGCGTCCAGTTCAGCCGAGAGCAAGGGGCCTGCCGCCGCGACCTTGGCGAACTTGGCCACGCCATGGGTCGAGCCTTCCGCGCGGTGGGCGGTACCGAAGGCGTCCATCACATATACGTCGCACAATGCGGCGTATTGCTGGGCCAACTCATCGGCGTTTTTCTTCTCGCCCTTGTTGAAGCGTACGTTTTCGAACAGCACCACTTGGCCAGGCTCTACCGCAACGCCGCCCAGGTAATCGTTTACCAGGGGGACTTCACGGCCCAACGCCTTACTGAGGTACTCGGCCACAGGCTTAAGGCTGTTTTCAGCGGAGAACTCACCTTCCACGGGCCGGCCCAGGTGCGAACACACCATCACGGCGGCGCCTTTTTCCAAGGCCAGGCGGATGGTCGGCAAGGAAGCGACAATACGGGCGTCGCTGGCCACCGCACCTTCCTTGATCGGGACGTTCAGGTCTTCGCGAATCAGCACGCGCTTGCCTTGCAGATCCAGGTCGCTCATTTTCAACACGGTCATGTGTCAGTCCTTAGGCGTATTCGTTTTTGTAGTAGCGATGTCGAGAAAATGCCCCGCGACATCCAGCATTCGATTGGCAAAGCCCCATTCGTTGTCGAACCAGGCTAGCAAGTTGACCAGCCGAGGCCCAGAGACCCGGGTTTGACTGGCGTCGACGATGGCCGAGTGCGGGTCATGGTTGAAATCACAGCTGGCGTGCGGCAACTCCGTGTACGCCAATAACCCTTGCAAAGGCCCGCCTGCCGCCGCTTCGCGCAGCACACGGTTGACCTCCGCCGCGTTGGTGTCGCGGGCAGTCTGCAAGGTGATGTCAAGGCAAGACACATTGACGGTAGGTACGCGCACTGCTTTGGCCTGAATTCGGCCCGCAAGTTCCGGAAGCAGCCGTTCTATTCCACGCCCCAGGCCGGTAGACACCGGTATTACCGACTGGAAAGCCGAACGGGTGCGGCGTAGGTCGTCATGGTGATAGGCGTCAATCACCGGCTGATCGTTCATGGCCGAATGAATGGTGGTGATGGACGCATACTCGATTCCGAAGGCGGCATCGAGCAGGCGTAGCAATGGCACCGCACAGTTGGTGGTACAGGAGGCATTGGAGATCAGCCGCTCATTACCCTGTAAGTGGTGCTGGTTGATGCCGTACACCACAGTGGCGTCTACATCCGCCTCGCTGGCCATGGGCTGGGAAAACAACACTCGCGGCGCACCGGCGGCCAAAAAGCGCTCGCCGTCCGCGCGGCTGTCCCAGGCGCCAGAGCACTCCATCACCAGATCCACATTCAACCCGGCCCAGTTCACCCCTTCCGGGGTGGCGCTGCGAAACACTTGTAAATGGTCGCCATTGATGCACAGGTGCCCATCAGCTACCCGTACATCACCCGGAAAGCGCCCATGGGTGGAGTCAAAGCGAGTGAGGTATTCCAGGCTAGGCAGATCAGCCAGGTCGTTAAGGGCAACAACCTCGATACCGCCCCGGCCCCGGCGCTCGTATAACGCGCGCAAGACGCAACGGCCTATGCGGCCATAACCGTTGAGGGCAACCCGAAAAGGGCGTGATAAGGACATGGCGCGGTTCACACCTTAAATGGGCAATGCGCCACGGCGCCCACCTGGTAAGGCAAGGCCGTGGCAGCGCAGCGGGCTCAGTCTTCCAGCAGCTCGTTGGCCAGGCCGACGATGTTGTCCACGGTGAAGCCGAACGCTTCGAACAGGGCGGGCGCTGGGGCCGACTCACCAAAGGTAGTCATGCCAACGATACGGCCTTCAAGGCCCACATACTTGTACCAGAAGTCCGCGTGGGCAGCCTCGATGGCGATACGCGCGCTGACTTCCAGCGGCAACACCGACTGCTTGTAGCTGGCGTCCTGTGCGTCGAACACGCTGGTGCTGGGCATGGACACGACGCGCACATTACGGCCAGCAGTAGTTAGCGCATCCGCGGCCAATACCGCCAGGCCTACTTCCGAACCGGTGGCGATCAGAATCAACTCTGGCTCCCCGGCGCAGTCCTTGAGGATGTAACCGCCTTTGGCGACGTTGGCCAATTGCTCGGCATCGCGAGGCTGGTGGGTCAGGTTCTGTCGCGAGAAAATCAGCGCCGAAGGCCCGTCCTGGCGCTCCAAGGCATATTTCCAGGCAATGGCCGACTCAACCGCATCCGCGGGGCGCCAGGTATCCAGGTTGGGCGTGCCACGAAGGCTGGCCAACTGCTCGATAGGCTGGTGCGTAGGGCCGTCTTCGCCCAGGCCGATGGAATCGTGGGTGAACACATAGAGCACACGCTTTTTCATCAGCGCCGACATGCGTACCGCATTGCGGGCGTATTCCATGAAGATCAGGAAGGTTGCGCCGTAGGGAACGAAGCCGCCATGCAAGGCGATGCCGTTCATGATGGCGCTCATGCCGAATTCGCGCACGCCGTAGTACAGGTAGTTACCCGCTGCGTCTTCGGCGCTGATGCCCTTGCAACCCTTCCACAAGGTTAGGTTCGAGCCTGCCAGGTCAGCGGAGCCACCCAGCAACTCGGGCAGCAACGGGCCAAAGGCGTTAAGGGTGTTCTGACTAGCCTTGCGGCTGGCGATGGTTTCACCCTTGGCGACCACTTGCGCGATATAGGCATCGGCCTGCTCGGCGAAGTCTGCCGGCAGCTCGCCGCTCATGCGCCGGATCAGCTCATTGGCGAGGTCCGGGTGGGCGGCGGAGTACGCGGCGAAACGTTGGTCCCATTCAGCCTCGGCGGCGGCGCCCTTCTCGCGGCAGTTCCACTCTTTATAGATGTCCTCGGGAATCTCGAACGGGCCGTGATTCCACTTAAGGTTGGCGCGAGTCAGTGCGATTTCGTCATTACCCAGAGGCGCGCCGTGGCATTCCTCTTTGCCTTGCTTGTTTGGGGAGCCAAAACCGATGGTGGTTTTGCAGCAGATCAGCGTGGGCTGCGTGCTTTTACGGGCGGTGTCGATAGCGGTCTGGATTTCGTCCGCGTCGTGACCGTCCACGTTACGGATGACCTGCCAACCATACGCCTCGAAGCGCTTGGGGGTATCGTCGTTGAACCAGCCTTCGACTTCACCATCGATGGAAATGCCATTGTCGTCGTAGAACGCGATCAGCTTGCCCAGGCCCAGGGTGCCTGCGAGGGAGCATACTTCGTGGGAAATGCCTTCCATCATGCAGCCATCGCCCAGGAACACATAGGTGTTGTGGTCGATAACGTTATGGCCAGGGCGGTTGAACTGGGCGCCCAGGGCTTTTTCAGCGATGGCGAAGCCCACGGCGTTCGCCAGGCCTTGGCCCAAGGGCCCGGTAGTGGTTTCCACCCCAGGGGTGTAACCGTATTCAGGGTGGCCTGGGGTGCGGCTGTGAAGCTGGCGGAAGTTCTTCAGGTCGTCGATGGACAGGTCGTAGCCGGTCAGGTGCAGAAGCGAATACACCAGCATCGAGCCGTGGCCGTTGGACATCACAAAGCGGTCGCGGTCCACGAAGGCGGGGTTGGCGGGGTTGTGCTTAAGCACGTCGCGCCACAAGACTTCGGCGATATCGGCCATCCCCATGGGCGCGCCGGGGTGGCCGCTGTTGGCTTTTTGCACCGCATCCATGCTGAGGGCACGAATGGCGTTGGCACGCTCACGACGGCTGGGCATCGCTGATCTCCACTGACAATGATGAAACTGCAAAGGCGGTATTTTCGCCGATGGTCAGTATGCTCGCAATGGAAGAACACCGGCAGGATGGTTTTTAGCCCGGAAAGATTGGCGTAAACAATATCAAAACTTTTTGATATTACCCTTGCGAGCCATTGGAGTGCCGTCTAGACTCCGCTCCCTATGAGCTTGCGCGTACCTTCCATTCGCCACGAACCCGCCGACGACCTGGCCAGCCTGTGCAAGGCCGGGGGCGACCCACTGCGCCTGAATGTGCTGCGGGCCCTGGCCAGCGACTCGTTCGGCGTGCTGGAGCTGGCACAGATCTTCGAAATCGGCCAATCCGGCATGAGCCATCATCTGAAGGTCTTGGCCCAGGCTGGGCTTGTGGCCACGCGCCGCGAAGGCAACGCGATCTTCTATCGCCGCACGCTCCCAACTGACCAACGCCCGGGTGGGCGGCTCCACGGTGCTCTGCTTCAAGAGGCCGATGCCCTGGAGTTACCCACTAGTGCCCAGCGTCGCATGGCTGAAGTCGAACGCCAGCGCGCGGCGGCAAGCCAAGTGTTTTTCTCCAAGGTAGCCGATCGCTTTCGCGCCCAGCAGGATTTGATCGCTGGGTTGCCTCAATACCGCGAGAGCCTATTGGCGCTGCTTGACACTCTGGTGCTCGGGCCTGGCTCCACGGCCCTGGAAGTCGGCCCAGGCGACGGTGGTTTTTTGCCAGACCTGGCTCGGCGCTTCGGTCAGGTCACCGCCCTGGATAACAGCCCGGAGATGCTAGAACTGGCTCGCCAGTTGTGCCAACGCGAAGGGCTTGGCCACGTTGAATTGAAACTGGGCGATGCACTGAGTGAGCTGCCCCTGAGCGCCGATTGCGTGGTGCTCAATATGGTATTGCACCACTTCAGCGATCCTGCCCACGCCATGCAGCGGCTGGCAGCGCGGGTAAACCCCGGCGGCAGTTTGCTGGTGACCGAGTTGTGCAGCCACGACCAGGATTGGGCCAGGACGGCCTGCGGAGATCTCTGGTTGGGCTTTGAACAGGAAGAACTGGCCCGCTGGGCCACCGCTGCGGGGCTGCGCCCTGGGGTTGGCCTCTATGTAGGCCTGCGTAACGGTTTCCAGATCCAGGTTCGCCCCTTCGGGCGGCCGGCTGGCAACACTCACCACCGGTAATTTTTTCAGGAAGCCCTCGAGATGAGCGAATATTCCCTTTTCACCTCAGAGTCCGTGTCCGAAGGGCACCCGGACAAAATCGCCGACCAGATTTCCGATGCGGTACTGGACGCTATCATTGCTGAAGACAAGCACGCTCGCGTGGCCTGTGAAACCCTGGTCAAAACCGGCGTGGCCATCATCGCGGGTGAAGTGACCACCTCGGCCTGGGTCGACCTGGAAGAAATCGTCCGCAAGGTCATCATCGACATCGGCTATAACAGCTCGGATGTAGGCTTCGACGGCGCTACCTGCGCGGTAATGAACATTATCGGCAAACAGTCCGTAGACATTGCCCAGGGCGTTGACCGCAGCAAGCCGGAAGACCAAGGCGCGGGCGATCAAGGCCTGATGTTCGGTTATGCCAGCAACGAAACCGACGTATTGATGCCCGCCCCGATCCGCTTCTCCCATGCCCTGGTGGAGCGCCAGGCCGAAGCCCGTAAATCCGGTCTGCTGCCTTGGCTGCGCCCGGATGCCAAATCCCAGGTCACCTGCCGTTACGAAAACGGCCGCGTGGTTGGTATCGACGCGATCGTACTGTCCACCCAGCACAACCCTGAAGTGAAATACAGCGACCTGCGCGAAGCGGTGATGGAGCTGATCGTCAAGCACAGCCTGCCCACCGAGCTGCTGCACAAGGACACCCAGTACCACATCAACCCAACGGGCAACTTCATTATCGGCGGCCCCGTTGGTGACTGCGGCCTGACTGGCCGTAAGATCATTGTCGACACCTACGGCGGCATGGCACGCCATGGTGGTGGCGCGTTCTCCGGGAAAGATCCCTCCAAGGTGGACCGCTCCGCCGCCTACGCCGGCCGTTATGTGGCCAAGAACATCGTGGCTGCTGGCCTGGCCGACCGTTGCGAGATTCAAGTGTCCTACGCCATCGGCGTGGCCCAACCTACCTCCATTGCGATCAACACCTTCGATACCGGTAAGCTGTCAGACGACAAGATCATTCAGCTGGTACGGGAGCACTTCGACCTGCGCCCGTACGCTATCACCCGCATGCTCGACCTGCTGCACCCCATGTACCAGGCCACCGCGGCCTATGGTCATTTCGGCCGCACCCCCTATGAAATGACCGTGGGCGACGACACCTTCACGGCCTTCACCTGGGAACGCACTGACCGCGCCGATGCGCTGCGGGCGGCGGCTGGGTTGTAAACCCTTGGCGTTGCCTTAGTTGCAACACCTCGAAAAAGCCTCCCCTACCCGGGAGGCTTTTTCCGTTCTAGGCTTTCAGTTCTCTACCTCACTAGAGCAAGGATGCTCACCATGCGGTTATCTTCCCGTTGGCTTGGCGCGGTCGCGCTTCTGTTCTCGGTACCCCTATGGGCCTGCCCTTCATGGCCTCCTGAAGAGGCGGCCAGCAAAATCGAGGGCCTGCAAAAGCAGGTGGATGAGTGGAACCTGGCGTACCACCGCGACGGGGTTTCGCTGATCGCCGATGAGTTGTATGACCAAGCTGAAGCCCGGCTGCAGCGCTGGCGGTCGTGTTTCCCAGCCATGCCCCCCGCTGGCGCGGTAACCCGCCCTAGTGGCCCTCAAGCCCACCCCGTGGCCCACACAGGGGTTAGCAAGCTGGCGGATGCGGCGGATGCGCGCGCTTGGTTGGCTGGGCGCGACGAAGTGTGGGTGCAGCCGAAGGTGGACGGCGTGGCCGTAAGCGTTGTTTACAAGCAAGGCCAGCTCGCTCAAGTTATCAGCCGCGGCGATGGGCTGCGCGGTCAAGACTGGACCCACCAGGCACACGCCATTGCTGGCCTGCCTAAGCAATTGCCCCAGCCAATGGACTTGGTTCTGCAAGGCGAAATTTATCTGCGGGTGGAAAACCATATTCAGGCACAAGCCGGTAGCAAGAATGCCCGTAGCCAAGTCGCCGGCATGATGGCCCGGCGTGACCTCGCCCCCGAAGACGCCAGCCGCTTGGGATTCTTCCCTTGGGAGTGGCCAAGCGGCCCCGGTACTCAGGCCGAGCGCCTGGCTGAGCTGGCCGAGCTGGGCTTCAGTGCCCCTCAGCAATTCAGCCACCGCATCGGCACGTTCGAAGACGCGGCCACTTGGCGCGACTATTGGTACAACGCCCCCCTACCCTTTGCCACGGACGGCATCATCCTGCGTGATAGCCGAAGGCCAGCCGCGCACCGTTGGAAGGCCCAAACGCCCTATTGGATAGCCGCCTGGAAATACCCGTGGCAGAGCGTGCTGGCAGAAGTGCGGGACATTACCTTCGAAGTTGGCCGTACCGGGCGCGTGACGCCTGTGCTGGAGCTGCATCCTGTACGCCTTGACGACCGCATGGTAAGCCGTGTGAGCCTGGGTTCAGTGCGCCGTTGGGAGGGGCTGGACGTGCAACCTGGCGACCAAGTAGCCTTGGCGTTGGCTGGCCTGACTATTCCACAAGTGAGTGAAGTGATTTGGCGTAGCCCCTTGCGTAAACCCATAGAACCTCCGGACCGGGCACGTTATACAACATTAACCTGCTGGCAACCTGAACCTGGCTGTCGCAGCCAGTACCTGGCACGCCTGCAATGGCTCAGCAGCCCAAATGGCTTAGGCATGCCTCAAGTAGGCAAAGGCACCTGGGGCCGGCTGTTGGATGCGGGCTTGTTGCCGGAGCTACACAGTTGGTTGCATTTGGACGAAGCCATGCTGGCTAGCGTCGATGGCATTGGCCCGCTCTCTGCGCAGCGCATCGCGCGGCAATTTGCCGAAGCACGAACAAAGCCTTTTAAGAATTGGCTGAAAGCGATGAGCGTCCCACCCACGCGTAAGGCTGATATTTCAGCCAATTGGAACCGACTGGCGACTCGCACGCTGGAGCAATGGGTCAATGAAACCGGCGTCGGCAAAGGGCGAGCGGCGCAATGGGTAGCGTTTTTCCAACACCCTCCAGCCTGGCGAATGGCACGGGCACTGCACGCCTTGGGTGTCGATGGCTTCGTTGAAGGGTTTGAACTTCCCCCCCACTTCCGTTCCAATAGCCTCGAACCCAGCGTAACCACCCCGGAGACTTCATGAAAGCTTTGCTTCCCCTGGCCCTTATTCTCAGCGCGATGGCTCAGCCGGCCCTTGCCGCGGCGCCGGATGAGAGCAGCGAACTCAAGGGCTGCGCCGCGAAGGAACAACGTGTACAGGACCAAATCACCCGTGCTCGCCAAGCTGGCAACACAAGCCAAATGGAGGGTTTGCACATCGCGTTAGGCGAACTGCAAGCCAACTGCACCGATGAGGGCCTCAAGAAAGAACGTGAGAACAAGGTGCTAGAAGCCAAGCGCGAGGTGAGCGAGCGTCAGGCCGATCTCGACAAGGCCATGAAAAAAGGCGATCCCGAGAAGATCAACAAGCGCAAGGACAAGCTCGGCGAGGCCCGTAAGGAGCTACAAGAGGCCGTAGACGAACTCGACAAGTAAAGCGCTTGCGGCTCAGGCACCCACGCAGAACAGCGCAACTATTGTTGCCATCCCTACGAACCATGTAATGGACCGTAGGGTGGCTTGGTCCGCCAAGTAGCACAGGATGTACAGTACCCGGCTGATAACGAACACCACGGCCAGCAGGTTTAGCGTGCCTTGCTCGGCGCCACCCGCCAGGTGGGCGATAATCACCGCCGCCGCGAAGGCCGGGGTTATTTCAAAACCATTGAGCTGTGCGGCATGGGCACGCTTGGGCAAGCCTTCGAGTTTATCCAAGTAACCACGCGGATCGCGGTTAGCGTTCGAGCCAAAGCGCCCACCTGCCAGTTTTGCTGTAATCGTGCACACATAGGGCAGTACGATAGCGATCAATACACACCAATAAGCCGTTGTCATGGTTGCCTCGAATCAATGGAATTTCATGATCATGAAGCCCGCTACTACTAGCCCGCAGGCGAGTAAGCGAGGCATGCCCAGGGGTTCGCTCAGGTAACGCAGGGTAGCAGAGGGGCCGCTGTATGACTTGGGGTTTCGTGGACGCACCGCGGCTGTAAGGGCGCGTCACGGCAGTCGATCCCGGGAGGAGGCCTTGGACCACGTGGGTACTCTGGTGGAAGCTCGGAGTACACTGGCTGGCAGCCGACGGTTAACAGCAATAGCACCAACAGTGATGAATAGCGCATGGCAAACAACCCAAGTAAATATGGAAGCTAGATTGTCCTCCTCCCCCTTACCTGTGCCTTTAGCGAAAGCGCGGAAACCTCTGCAGGGCGTTTCCTCAAAACTTGTCAGCACTTATACCTTCTTCAGCGAACTGGTCCTTGATATAGCGGATTTCCGTACGGCCATGGGGCGCGGGTAAGCCATCCTCACCCAGGTTTACGAAGACCAGCTTATCCACGGTAAGAATGCTTTTGCGGGTGATTTTGTTGCGTACTTCGCACATTAGGGTAATGGACGTTCGGCCGAACTCGGTTGCCGTGATACCTAGCTCGATGATATCCCCTTGGCGAGAGGCGCTGACGAAGTTGATTTCGGAAATGTACTTGGTGACCACGCGCTGATTGCCCAACTGCACGATAGCGTAAATAGCCGCTTCTTCGTCGATCCAACGCAAAAGGCTACCGCCGAACAGCGTGCCGTTGGGGTTGAGGTCTTCGGGCTTTACCCATTTGCGGGTGTGAAAATTCATGGCTAGCCTTTTCTGAGTGGAGTCTACTTTTACCGTAGATACCGTCTTGGCTCTCACCTCGCAAGTGGAGCCATACATCTCTTAGCAGCAGAGCTGGTCGCGAGCAAGCTCGGCTGCTACGGGAACAACAGGCCATACCGTAGCAGCCCGGCTTGCCGTCTACCAGGGCCTGTTGCGACAGTGCATCTATCGCCCGTAGGAGCGAGCGCAAGCTCGCGAAGAGACGGGACATGTACGCAATGACCCACTGTTCGCCAGCTTTGCTGGCTTCTACAGCAAGCCTGCTTTTGCGATGAAGATCAAGACGGTATCCCTGGCATAAATGACCAAAAAACGCCCATCAGCACATTCGACACCGTGCCCAGGCTCCCTATATACTGCATAACGTTTTACCGCCCGCGCGCTACGCGGGCGCTCCCGCCACCTGACCGAGGGGCGCTGCAGCAGGTCATCCTGTCAGGCTCGGTTGGGGCGTTTGCAAGGCCGGCACTGTTCGGCCTCCGGGCAAGCCAGGTACCCCCTGTAGCCCTAACGCACAACGGCGCCCATTCGCATACTACGAATGGAGACTCTTCAATGAGTGCTGTACAGACGCCTGCTGATTTTTCCGATTACAAAGTCGCCGACATTTCCCTGGCCGCCTGGGGCCGCCGCGAAGTCATCATCGCCGAATCGGAAATGCCCGCGTTGATGGGCCTGCGCCGCAAATACGCCAGTGAGCAACCGCTCAAGGGCGCGAAAATTCTCGGCTGCATCCACATGACCATCCAAACCGCCGTACTGATCGAAACCCTGGTTGCCCTGGGCGCGGAAGTACGCTGGTCATCGTGCAATATCTTCTCCACCCAGGACCAAGCCGCTGCTGCCATCGCTGCCGCTGGCGTGCCTGTGTTTGCCTGGAAAGGTGAAACCGAAGCCGAATACGAATGGTGCATCGAGCAGACCATCCTCAAGGATGGTCAGCCATGGGACGCCAATATGATCCTTGATGACGGCGGTGACCTGACCGAAATCCTGCACAAGAAATACCCAGCGATGCTTGACCGTATCCACGGCATCACCGAAGAAACCACTACCGGTGTGCATCGCTTGCTGGACATGCTGGCCAAGGGCACCCTCAAAGTACCGGCCATCAACGTCAACGATTCGGTAACCAAGAGCAAAAACGACAACAAATACGGCTGCCGTCACAGCCTGAACGACGCCATCAAGCGTGGTACCGACCACTTGCTCTCCGGCAAGCAAGCGTTGGTGATCGGTTATGGCGACGTGGGCAAGGGCTCGGCGCAATCGCTGCGCCAGGAAGGCATGATCGTCAAGGTATCGGAAGTAGACCCGATCTGCGCCATGCAGGCCTGCATGGACGGCTTCGAAGTGGTATCCCCTTACAAAGACGGCCTTAACGACGGCACTGATGCCTGCGTAGACGCCGCCCTGCTGGGCAAGATCGACCTGATCGTCACCACCACCGGCAACGCTAACGTCTGCGACGCTGGCATGCTCAAGGCGCTGAAAAAGCGCGCTGTGGTGTGTAACATCGGCCACTTTGACAACGAGATCGACACTGCCTTCATGCGCAAGAACTGGGCATGGGAAGAAGTCAAGCCGCAGGTTCACAAGGTACACCGTACCGGTGCAGGCAGCTTCGATGCCTACAACGATGACTACCTGATTTTGTTGGCCGAAGGCCGCCTGGTTAACCTGGGCAACGCCACTGGCCACCCAAGCCGGATCATGGACGGCTCCTTCGCCAACCAAGTGTTGGCCCAGATCCACCTGTTCGAGCAGAAATTCGCTGATCTCGCCCCAGCCACCAAGGCTGAGCGCTTGACCGTTGAAGTGCTGCCCAAAAAGCTGGATGAAGAAGTGGCGCTGGAGATGGTCCGTGGCTTCGGCGGCGTAGTGACTCAGCTCACGCCCAAGCAGGCCGAGTACATCGGCGTAACCGTGGAAGGCCCATTCAAGCCTGATACCTACCGCTACTAATACGCTGCAAGCGGTAAGCCGCAAGTGGCGGGCCCCTAGGTTGGCCTGCTGCTTGGCGCTTGCAACTTGCGGCTCTTCCACGAAGAGCTGCCTGACTATGTCTTTTGCAAATAAAAGCTTCAGCGCGGAGTTTTTCCCCACCAAAACTGAGGCAGGGCACGAAAAACTTATCGATGCCGCGCGCCAGATGATCGCCTGCGACCCGGTATTTTTCTCCTGCACCTACGGGGCTGGAGGCTCTACCCGCGACCGCACCTTGGAAACCGTGCTTCAGCTGGAACGAGATGTACAGGTTCCCGCGGCACCGCACCTGTCTTGCGTAGGCGACAGTAAAGCCCAGTTGCGGGCGTTGCTGGCGCAATACAAAGAGGCCGGGATCAAGCGCATCGTGGCGCTACGCGGTGACCTGCCTTCAGGTATGGGCATGTCTGCCGGGGAGTTGCGCTATGCCAGCGATTTGGTGGAGTTCATACGCGCGGAAACTGGCGACCATTTCCACCTTGAAGTCGCCGCCTACCCTGAGATGCACCCGCAGGCGCGCAACATGGAGCACGACCTCGCCCACTTCGCCCGCAAGGCCAAGGCAGGCGCTGACAGCGCGATCACGCAGTACTTCTTCAACGCAGACAGCTACTTCTATTTCGTTGAACGCGTGCGCAAGCTGGGTGTAGAAATGCCGATCGTGCCGGGGATCATGCCCATCACCAACTACAGCAAACTGGCACGGTTTTCCGATGCCTGTGGCGCGGAAATCCCACGCTGGGTGCGCAAGCAGTTGGAGGCCTACGGGGACGACACCAACAGCATCCAAGCCTTTGGTGAAGAAGTGATTACGCGTCTGTGCGAGCGGTTGCTCGAAGGCGAAGCACCTGGGCTGCACTTCTATACGCTAAACCAGGCCCAGGCTAGCCTGGCGATTTGGCGAAACCTTAACCTGGCTCGCTGAATGCACGGCCTAGGAGAGCTTCTCCATGGGCCTTTGCTCGGCGCTGACATCAGGCGACTAGTCAGGGGCGGCCCCGCCCCTTACTCTGCGCACATGCGCGCTATAGCCTGCTTCATCCTTTTAATCGCTCAGGCTTCGCTGACCCAAGCGTCAACGCTGCCCCTGCGTATTGTTACAGAACCCTTGCCACCCTATGTGTATCTGGAAGGCAAGGCGCCTGCGGGCGTTGATTACGAAATCACTAGCGAGGTCTTCAAGCGCCTTGGCATCACGGTAGAGTGGGAATTCTTGCCGTGGCGGCGCTGCCTGATGATGGTTCAGCAAGGGGAGGCCGACGCGGTTATGGATATTTTCCATACCAGCGCTCGCGAACACTGGCTGGTGTACGCTACCGAAGCGCTTTCTCAGGTGGATTTAGTACTGTACCAGGCCAGTGAACGCCCTATACCCCTTAGCGGCCTACGGAACCTTAAAGGCATGCGCGTTGGCGTGGCGCCAGGGTTCGAGTATGGCCAGGCGTTTGCCGAGTCGTTGGCCGAAAAAGAACCTGCGCCTAGCCTGGAAGCGAACTTTGGCAAGCTATTGCTCGGCCGGATCGACTTGGTGATCTCGGATCGCAGGGCTGGCCACTTTGCCTTGCGCCAATTGGGGCTCGATCAAAAAATCGATCAGATTCCAGGGGCCCTGAGCTCGGAGGTGCTGTACTTGGCATTACGGCGCAATGCTGACAATCCTGCCTTGGCCGAGCGTTTCAGTAACGTATTGCGCCAGTTCAAACAGGAACCGGCCTATGCTCAGTTGCTGATGCGCTACGGTCTTTAGAGCGAACTTCGCGCTTTGTTATAAAAAACCCGCCATTTAGCTGCCAAAAACCAGCGTTGCGCCGAGGCTCTGTTATACTCCAGGGCTCCCGCCAGGCTTACGCCCGGACGCTGGACCCCTCGCATTCTCTTCACCGCATGCCCGCGCCTGGCTTAAGCCCCGGCAGCCCGCTGCGAATTTTGGCGAGCGCCAGCAGTACCGGACGCGGTTGCGTCGATATCCGCCCCCGCGCCAGGCAAACGATCCCCGGGCTTAAGCCCCCATAATGAACAGGATTGCCCATGTCCTTTGCTTCCCTCGGTCTTTCCGAGGCTCTAGTCCGCGCCATCGAGGCAGCAGGCTATACACAGCCTACCCCCGTGCAACAGCGGGCCATTCCCGCCGTGTTGCAGGGCCGTGACCTCATGGTTGCCGCCCAGACCGGTACTGGTAAGACCGGCGGCTTCGCCCTGCCTATCCTGGAACGCTTGTTCCCCGCTGGGCACCCCGACAAATCCCAGCGCCATGGCCCACGGCAACCTCGCGTGCTGGTGCTTACCCCCACCCGCGAACTGGCGGCCCAGGTGCATGAAAGCTTCCGTGTGTATGCGCGTGATCTGAAATTCGTCAGCGCTTGTGTGTTTGGCGGCGTGGGCATCAACCCGCAGGTTCAAGCCCTGTCCAAAGGTGTAGACGTACTGGTGGCCTGCCCAGGCCGGCTGTTGGACCTTGCCGGTCAAGGCAGCGTCGACCTGGCCCATGTGGAAATTCTAGTGCTGGACGAAGCCGACCGCATGCTCGACATGGGCTTTATCCATGATGTGAAAAAGGTCCTGGCCCGGTTGCCCGAGAAGCGTCAAAACCTATTGTTCTCGGCGACCTTCTCCAAAGAAATCACCGAGCTGGCCGAACGGCTGTTGCATAACCCCGAGCGCATCGAAGTCACGCCGCCCAATACCACGGTCGAGCGTATCGAGCAGCGGGTTTACCATATCGGCGCCAGCCATAAACGTGCGCTGCTCGCTCATTTGATTACCCAAGGCGCTTGGGAGCAGGTATTGGTGTTTACCCGCACCAAGCACGGCGCTAACCGCCTGGCTGAATACCTTGAAAAACACGGGCTGACCGCTGCCGCAATCCACGGCAACAAGAGCCAGAACGCTCGCACCAAGGCTTTGGCCGATTTCAAGGCCAGCACCGTGCGGGTGTTGGTCGCTACCGACATCGCGGCCCGTGGTCTGGATATCGACCAACTGCCCCATGTGGTGAACTTCGAGCTGCCTAACGTAGAAGAAGATTACGTTCACCGTATTGGCCGTACCGGTCGCGCGGGCCGCAATGGCGAAGCTATCTCGCTGGTGGCGCCCGATGAAGAAAAACTGCTTAAAGGCATCGAGCGGATGACCCGGCAGAAAATCCCTGACGGTGAGCTGATGGGCTTCGACGCCAGCACCATCGAAGCGGAAAAACCTGAAGTGCGCGAGCGCGCGCCAGCCAACAAGCCCCGTGGCCGCACCCCTGGTGGCGACAAGCCTTCCGGTGGTGGCCGCAGGGACAAAGGCAAGGACAAGGGTAAAGACAAGCCTCGGGAAAAAACCACCGAAGCCCGCTCAGAAAGCCGTGCCGAGAACCGCGGCGAGCCACGCCAGCAGCGTGAACGCAAGCCGCAGCGCCCTGCACAGGCTCAAGCGGGTGCGCCGATCGAAGCGGGCAACCGCGACCCGGAAGTGTTCCTGGACGACGAAGTGGATAACTTTGGTAACCGGGCAGACTATGTGAGCCCTTACCAGAACCAGAAGAACCAAGCCCGGAACCGTCGCCAAGGTACCGCCGCCGTCAGCCAAGCACCTGCTCAGGGCGCGCGTCGTCAGCCTGCCGCGCCACGTGCTGCCACGGAAGGCGCGGCCAAGCGCACCGGTCCGCGTACCAACGGAGGTCAAAAACCTGCCGGCACCGGCCAGAACCGTCGCGACAACCCACGCAATCACCGCCCCCGCGACGAAGCAGGCGCCCCAGCGGTCAGCGATGCTCGGCGCGAAGCACCAAAGCCGAAGATCATCATGAAAGAGTCAAAGCTCGACCGTACCCTCACGGCCGAGCAGCTTGATGACCTGCAAAATCGCAACAAGGCCGGTGAAAAACCAGCATTGCTGACTCGCAATCGTTAATGACCTGGGCGCGCGGATACTTTTCCCGCATGCCCACAACTTTGCGCGGTGCCAGCTTGCTGGCGACCGGTCGCACCACGGTGTTGAACACGTTCGCGGCCAAGGCCTGCTGCTACAGAGCGTGTAGCCCCAGATATTGCGCTTGCAAGGTGAAGGTCAAGACGGTGTCCCATGCGCTTAGCAGGCGCCAATAAAAACGCCGCGCCCTTTTACAGAGCGCGGCGTCTTTTATTACAGGGGAGGCTTACTTGGCCTTCACGCCTTCGAACACGAAGTACAGCTCAACGGTATCGGACTGCGGCCCCAGGTCCATGGCTTTAGGCGCAAAGTCTTTGCGGTTGATGCTGGTGGTACCCTCAAAGCCTGCACGGTAACCGCCCCATGGGTCTTTGCCTTCACCCAGGAAGGTGGCCTTGATCACTACAGGCTTGGTTACACCTTGCAGGGTCAGGTCGCCGGTCACATCGGCGGTCTGCTTACCATCGGCGCTCTTGCCGGTGGGCTTCACGCTGGTGGATTTGAAGGTCGCTGTCGGGAAGTCGGCAACGTTGAGGAAATCCTTGCTGCTGATGTGCTTGTCGCGCTCGGCATGGTTGGTGAACACGCTAGCGGTTTTGAGGTTGACCTCGATTTTGCTGTCTTCAGGCTTAGCCGCATCGAAGCTGAATTTGCCGTCGAAATCCTTGAAAGTACCGGTGATAAAGCTGTAGCCCAAGTGGCTGATCTTGAAGTTGACGAACGCGTGCTGGCCTTCTTTATCGATGGTGTAGTCGGCGGCCATGGCCTGCCCAGCAGTGAGAGCGGCGGCACCAAGGGCCAATACGGCCAGGGTAGTCTTGAACATTTGCGGTTTCCTTTGCAGTGAGTGCATCAAGTGAACGTTAAGCCTGGCGACCCAGCATACGCACCAAGGTGGCATCACGGTCGATGAAATGGTGCTTGAGCGCGGCCAGCCCGTGCAGCACGGAAAACGACACCAGCACCCAGGCCAGGTAAAGGTGGATATCCCCTGCCCGCTCCGCTTGGTTTTCAAAACCGGTATACAAAGCAGGCACTTCGAACAGGCCAAACACTGAGATACCAACGCCATCTGCGGTGGAGATCAAATAGCCGGTGGTCATGACCAGAAAGATATCCAGGTACAGCAGCAGGTGTACGGCGGTTGCTGCTACACGGGTAGGCTTGCCTTGGTTAGGTGTAGGCGGCGGCGGTGGGCTTATCAGGCGCCATACCACCCTTAACACCATTAACCCAAACAGCACCAAGCCAATGCTTTTGTGCAGCTCTGGCCCGGCTTTACGCCAAGGGTCGTAATAGCCCAGGCCTACCATCCACAGGCCCAGAGCAAACATACCGAACACCGCAAGCGCCACACCCCAGTGCAACACCATGCTAACGGCCCCATAGCGGGACGGCGAATTGCGAAGCTGCATGCCAGCATCCTCTAGAAAGCTAAGCAGAGAGTAATGGTTTATCTATCGAAAAAAAGCGAAAAAATTCGCTTTGAACTATCTAAACCTGCGATAGGAATCTTCCCTAATCGGGGTTAAGGCAACGTTAATCCAAGCAGCGGCAACGCCCACTGGCCGGATTGTGGGTTGTCTGTGGGCGGCGCATTGCATAGGCTTGCCCATCATTTTTTTGCCCCTCGGGCCGTGGCGGAGTGTTTATGAGCCAGAACCAGCAGTGGATGCAACGGGACCTTGCCGTGTTATGGCACCCCTGCACGCAGATGAAAGACCATGAGCACTTGCCCATCGTGCCGATCAAGCGCGGCGAAGGCGTATGGCTGGAAGATTTCGATGGTAAGCGTTACTTGGACGCCGTCAGTTCGTGGTGGGTCAATGTGTTCGGCCACGCCAACCCCCGTATCAACCAGCGCATCAAAGATCAAGTCGACCAACTGGAACACGTGATATTGGCGGGCTTCAGTCACTCGCCGGTCATCGAACTGTCCGAGCGCCTGGTAGCTATCACGCCCGACGGGCTGGACCGGGTGTTCTATGCAGACAACGGCTCTTCGTGCATCGAAGTGGCCCTGAAGATGAGCTTTCATTACTGGCTCAATCGCGGCCAGCCCGAAAAAAAGCGCTTCGTGACACTGACCAATAGTTACCACGGTGAAACCATCGCCGCGATGTCGGTAGGTGATGTGCCGCTGTTCACGGAAACCTATAAGGCGCTGTTGCTCGATACCCTCAAGGTGCCTAGTCCCGATTGCTACCTGCGCCCTGAAGGCATGAGCTGGGAAGCGCATTCGCGCACCATGTTCGCTGCCATGGAGCAAACCCTCGCCGAGCACCACCAGACCATCGCCGCCGTGATCATCGAACCCTTGATTCAGGGGGCTGGCGGCATGCGCATGTACCACCCGGTGTACCTCAAGCTGCTGCGGGAAGCGTGCGACCGCTACGGCGTGCACCTGATCCATGACGAGATCGCCGTAGGCTTTGGCCGTACCGGCACGATGTTCGCCTGCGAACAGGCAGGCATCCGGCCAGACTTCCTTTGCCTGTCCAAAGCCCTCACCGGGGGCTACTTGCCGCTGGCCGCATGCCTGACCACTGATGACGTGTACCAGGCGTTCTATGACGACTACTCCACACTCCGGGCGTTCCTGCACTCCCACAGCTACACCGGTAACCCCTTGGCCTGCGCCGCCGCCCTCGCCACCCTGGATATCTTCGAGCAAGACCAGGTGATCGAGCGCAATCGCGCCCTGGCCGCGCGCATGGCAGAGGCCACGGCGCACCTGGCGGACCATCCCCATGTGGCGGAGGTGCGTCAGACCGGCATGGTGCTGGCCATAGAAATGGTACGCGACAAAGCCAGCCGGGAAGCTTACCCCTGGCAAGAGCGGCGCGGCCTGCAAGTGTTCGAGCACGCCTTGACCCGTGGCGCGCTGTTACGCCCATTGGGCAGCGTGGTGTACTTCCTGCCGCCTTATGTGATCACGCCGGAGCAGATCGACTTCCTGGCACAAGTGGCCACCGAAGGCATTGATATCGCCACCCAGGCGCGAGCGCCGGTAAGTGTTGCAACCGGAAGGTACCCGGGCTTCCGAGACCCAGGCTAACACTCTTACCCTGATGCCGACGGCCTGTTTGCTACCGGTGGCTGCGCGGCATCTGCACGTTATTTCATTCCTTCGTTTGGCGATTCTGGCCTATGAGACTTTCTCGTTTTTTCGTCGACCTGCCTCTGGCACTCGGTGAACATCAATTACCTGAAGCCCAGGCACACTACATTGGCCGTGTGCTGCGCCTGGCCGAAGGGGATCGCGTTCAGTTGTTCAATGGACTGGGCGAGGAATACCTGGCCACGCTGGTCCAGGTTGGCAAAAAAACCGTCAGCCTGCGGGTAGATGAGGTGCTGCCTGGCCAGCCAGACAGCCGCTTGCCTGTCCATTTGGGCCAGGGGCTGTCCCGAGGTGAACGCATGGACTGGGCTATTCAGAAGGCGACCGAGCTGGGTGTGAATGAGCTGACGCCCATCATCAGTGAGCGTTGCGAGGTACGGCTCAAGGACGAGCGGGCCGACAAACGCCTGGCCCACTGGCGCCAAGTGGCCATTAGTGCGTGCGAGCAAAGTGGCCGTTCCACGGTGCCGCTGATTCACCCACCACAGCTGCTGGCCGATTGGCTGGCTCAGTGCGACGCCGAACTTAAACTGGTGCTTCACCCGATCGCGGAGCCTTTGACCAGCCACTCTGCCCCGGCCTCGTTGGCTTTCTTGATCGGCCCAGAAGGCGGCTTAAGCGACAGCGAAGTGGCGCAGGCACGGCACGCCGGCTTTCACTCGGCACGCCTGGGCCCCCGCGTATTGCGTACGGAAACCGCCCCAGTGGTGGCATTGGCGGTGGCACAACAACTATGGGGGGATTTCACTCAGCCGTGAGGCGTGCCTGGGCGATGGTCTCGGCCAGGGCGTCCAGGTTCGGCACCCGCGCCACTTCGGTACCCACTACCACTGCGGCCAGCTCCAGTCGGGTAAGGGGTACGTCGATGTAACTGAGCTGGCTGTCCAGCCGCACGGTGCGCGGGATGCCTTGAATAACCAGCGCGAAGAAGGGCAACCGCTTGCCTATGCCGTGCATCACCGCGATACGCACCCGTTCGCCACGGGGCAACGGCTGCCCACAGGCCCCTTCAAAGCTCACCAAGGGCACTTGCCGCCCGCGCCAGGCCACGTCGCCCAGGTCCCAGGGCAGGCCGGCATCCGTGGGTACGCCGGTGCGATAGCCAATCAGCTCGGCCACCGCCACGTCCGGCACCAACAGTTGTCGCTCGGCCAGCGGCAGCAGCAAGGCGCTGAGGCTGTCTCGCCGGGAAAACGCGCGCTCAGGCATGCTTGCTGCTCCAGAAACGGATCAGGTGCAGCAGTTGGGACTCCTGATAAGGCTTGCCGAGAAACTCGCTGACGCCCAAGGCCATGGCCCGCTGCCTGTGTTTTTCCCCGGTACGGGAGGTGATCATGATGACTGGAATGGTCGCCAGACGAGGGTCCGCACGCAGCCTGCCGACCAACTCGAACCCGTCCATACGGGGCATTTCGATGTCTACCAGCAGCACGTCCGGCTGCTGCTCGGCCAGCGCCTGCAAGGCCTCTATTCCATCCCGGGCGGTGATTACTCGAACACCATGGCGCTCCAGCAAGCGACTGGTGACCTTGCGTACGGTAACCGAGTCATCCACCACCATCACCAACAACGGTTTGGCCAATGCAGAGCTGTACCGGGCAGGGGTCACCGCCGTGGGCCCAGGCCGGGCATGGGCGGCGCGGATTTGCGCAAGGGGGTCGATGATCAACACTACACGGCCGTCGCCTAGAATGGTCGCGCCGGTCAACCCTGGCACCGCCGCGAACTGCGGCCCCAGGCTTTTCACTACGATTTCCCGAGACCCTACCAACGCATCCACATGCAAGGCCACCTGATGGTCTGGTGCGCGTACCAGCAGCAAGGGCTGGGGCACATTACCGTCGAATTCCACAGGCTTGGGTGCTACGCCCAGTACTTCGCCCAGATAGCAGAGGTCATAGGAAAGCTGTGCGTAGCGGTACCTGGGCATGCGGGTTGCGTAAGCGGCCTCAAGTGCCTCCAGTGCCACCCGAACGATCCCTTCGATGCTATTGAGCGGCACGGCGTACAACTGCTCGCCGCATTGCACCATCAGCGCTCGGTTGATCGATACGCTGAAGGGCAAGTGGATCAGGAAGCGCGCGCCACTCCCGGCATGGCTGTCGATCACCATGCTTCCGCCCAGTTGCTTGACCTCTTCATGGACAACGTCCATACCTAGCCCACGGCCAGAAATCTGCGTGATTTTCTGGGCGGTGGAAAACCCCGGCTGCAGAATGAACTGCAACACGTCATGGTCACGCAGGTCGCTGTTGGGGCTGAGCAAACCACGCTTGATGGCTTTGTCCCGCACGGCTTGGAGCGGAATACCGGCACCGTCGTCGCTCATCTCGATTACGATCTCGCCACCTTCATGGGCCACTCGCAACCTGACCAAGCCCCGTTCGGGCTTGCCAGCGGCCACGCGCTCGGCAGCCTGCTCCAGGCCGTGGTCGATGGCATTGCGCAGCATGTGTTCGAGCGGCGCGATCATCCGCTCCAATACTGTGCGGTCCATCTCCACCTCGGTCTCGGTGGTCTCGAATTCCACGTCTTTGCCCAGTTCATCGGCCACCTGCCGAACGATGCGCTGCAGCCGTGGCAACACCCTGGAGAATGGCACCATGCGGGTGCGCATCAAGCCTTCTTGCAGCCCGGAGCAAATACGCCCCTGCTGGGCCAGCAAGGCTTGGGCTTCATGGTTGCGCGCAGCCAGGGTGTCTTTAAGGTCGGAGAGGTCGGAGACAGCTTCAAGCAGCGCGCGGGTCAGCTCCCGCAGGTGAGTCTGGCGCTCCAGTTCCAGCGGGTCGAAGCCTTCCTCCAGGGGTGCTGCAACCAGTCGGCCGGGCATAGGTTGCACCGTCTCGCTGTCCAGGCGCAGCAGTTGGTCCCGCATGCGGGTAAGCGTGGTTTCCATCTCCAGCAGGGCGGTTTGACCATCGTTGGCCTGCTGCTCGATACGGCCGCGCGCGATGGAGGCCTCGCCCGCCAGGTTGGCCAGGTCCTCCAAGGTTTGCGCGGCGACCTTGATTTGATCGCTGCCTCCACGGTCGGTCATTGCCGTCAGGTCTGCGCTGGCCGGGCGAGCGGGTTCGCGCCAGAGCGGCGGTGCCTCCGGGCCGTAGCCTTGTACCGCATGCAGCAGCGGAACATCCGTTGGCGCAGGCTCACCAGAACGAGCGGCATCGAGCATCAGTGCCAAGCGATCATGGCCTTTGTGCAACAGCTTGAACAGCTCAGGCGCGGCTTGGATCTCGCCGACCGACACCCGCTCATAAAGCGTTTCCAGCTCATGGGCCAGGTCGCCTACCGGGCCTACTTCGGCCATGCGCGCGCCGCCCTTGAGCGTGTGTAGGTCGCGCAGCAGGTTTTCCACCTCAAGGCTGTTGGTAGGCTCGGCTTGCCAGCGAGCCAGGGCAGCACCGGCGCTTTCGATCAGGTCCGCGCCTTCGTCGAGGAATACCTGCAACAGTTCACGCTCGCCGGCTTGTGCGTCGTCCTGCTCAGCGGCTGCAAGCTCAGTAGGTACGGCAGCAAAGGGCGCGTTCAGTTCATTGAGCCACGCTTGATAGCCAGGGGCCTCGGCCTGGCCTTGGGCCAACTGCTCCAGCCAGCGGTGCAAGCGTTCATGGGCTTGCCGGGCCCTTGCCTGGGCTTCCCGTGGGTTACCATGCAGGCGGCCGTAAAACGTACCCAGGGCTTCGGCATACCCGGCCAGGGCCTTAAGGCACGCTAGCCGCGCGCCACCGGCCAAGGTGCGAAGGTCTCGTTCCAGCGCCACCAACGCGCTGTCGCGGTGCGGGTCCAGCAGCCACACGCGCAAGGCCTCATCGGCACTTTCCAGCAGGTCGCCGGCTTCGTCGAGGAAGAAGGCCAACAGCTCGGCATTGGCCTCTATGCCTTGAGGCAGCGCAGGGCTGCCCGGCAAGGGCGACCAGTAGCCGCTACCGGTGGCCGGCGCACCCATGGCACCCGGTGCCAGCGCGCCCACCAGCCAGCGCCGCAACTGGCGCAAGGGCTGGTCGCGGGTGCCCACATCCTGGCCTGCGGCCAGCTCATCGAACATATCGTACAACGCGTCCTGGGCCTGCTCGGCATCATCCAGCACCTCAGACGAGGCTGCCAGGCTGGCTTCGTCGATAGCACCGTATAGGTCCAATAGCGCTTCGCAGAGCGTGTCCATGGGCGGTAAGTCTGCGGCGTGTATGGCCTCGTCCAACGCATCCAATGCTTCCAGCAGCCCAGGCAGTTCTTGCAATAGCGTAGGCTGGCGCTGCCAGCGGGCCAGGGCCGTTTGAGCCTGGTCCAGGTATTCGATGCCCTCGGTGAGCAACCCTAAACGCGCCTGGCGGATGTCATCGCCCGGCCGCCCTTGGGCCTCCACTGGCCTAGCCAGAAGAGCGTCTACCCGGCTGGCCAGGGCTGGCGCGCCAGGGATCACCCCGGGGGCATGGCGGGCTACCTGTTCCAGGCCAACTTCCAGCAAACCTAAGGCATCGCTCAATAGCGACAGCTCCGAATGCCCCAATGGCCATTGGCGCCCATGGAAGGCCTTGCTGAGGCGATATACGGTGGAGGCCACTTCACCCAGGCCGGTGGCGCCCGCCATAAAGGCGCTGCCCTTGAGGGTATGCAAGGCCCGCAGCAGGGCCTCGGTAACCTGTGCGGGGGCCACGGCCTTGCGCAAGAATCCACGCACTATTTCCAGGTATACCCGGGCTTCATGATGAAAAATCTCTAGCAGCTGAGCGTCCACCACGTCGCTATCGACCGCCACTGTTTGCGCAGGCTTACCTATGGCGCCTTCAGGCAGGGCGCGGTCGATGGTTAGCCCAGCCAAGGCGTGACGGGCGCTGGCCAGCAACGCCTCCTCAGACTCCCGGGGGTCTACCATCCAACGCCGTAGCATCCATTCGATGGCGCACAGGGCATCGGCCAAGGTTTCCAGCACCCCAGGCGCCGGTGGTTGGCGCGCGGGCAGCAATCGCTGATGAACGTACTGCTCCAACGCACCGAGCAACGTCAGCAGGGCTTCCGGGCGGACCATGGCCAGGGCACCGCGCAGCTCCAGCAGTTGCGCGGGTATGGCCGCGAGATGGACAAGGTTCCAGCCGCCGTCCACGCATTCGCTAATGGATTGCTCGATACGCTCCAAGGCGGTAAGGGCTTCTTCGATGGCCAGGTGGTGGATGCGCTCTAATTCGGTGGCGGCAACCTGTGCAGCCCCGGGCAACAAGTCTTCGGGGCCGATCATGCCGGCCAGGGTGCTTTCCACGTACAACAACGCACCCCCGGCATCCAGCACGCTGGCGTCAGTCACCGGCGCCTCCCCACTGGCCAGGCTGTTGACGATGCCCATCTGGTCGAGGATAGCTCGGCGGGGCTGTTGAAAGCCCAGTACCGCCAGCGCATCGGCGATCCGCCGCAGGGACGGTGCGATGGCCGCCAAGCCTGCGCGGTCGCGGGTGTCATCTTGAAGGTACTGGTCCAAGCGGCCCTTATTGCGCACCAGCTCTTCACACAGGGCGGCGATCAGAGGGCCAAGGCCAGCGCGGTCTGGCGTGACCGCGGGCATGCTCTTTGACGGTTCATGGGCAAGCGGCTGGCCCACCAAGGTGGCGATTTCGGCATTGGACAGTGGCGGCTCACCCAAGGCCGCGCAGATTTCATTGAGCCAAGGCTGCAGTAACGAAGGTAAGTCATGCCGAGCCTGGGTGACGCGATCCAGGTACCCGGGGAAGCGGTCGATCAGGTGACGCAGCGCATCCACCGCCGCGGCAGAAGGGTTGGGTAGCGTGGCTAGGCGCTCAAGGTCACTGGCCAACCGCGCCGCGCCTGGGAAATTCACAAACCCCAATGCCGCGACCACTTCGTGCAAGGCCTGGGCGCAATCGCCTAGCCCACCTACCGGCAGGGCGTCCAAACACTGCCGCGCCTGCGTCAGATTGGCCGTTAGCTCCGGGCGGAGCCACTGCAGGCCCACTATATCGGCGCGCCCTTCTCGGTCGAGTTTCATCGTAGCCTCAATCCGCGTCGGTCGCGGGCAAGGTAAAGCCTGATACCGAGCGCCGCATTTCGCTGGCCATCTGCGCCAGGTTGCTCATGCTTTCCGCCGCCGCGGTGGAGTCGGCGGAGGTTTGGGTAGTAATTTCCTGGATAACCGCCATGGTGTGGGAAATCTGCCCCGCTGAAGACGTTTGCTGCCCGGCGGCATTGGAAATGCGCTGGATCAACGCAGCCAGATCCTGTGACACGCTTTCGATTTCTTCCAGGGCCACGCCGGCATCCTGCGCCAAACGGGCGCCGTGTACCACCTCGTAGGTGGTCTGTTCCATGGACATAACGGCTTCGTTGGTATCCGCCTGGATGGCCCGCACCAGCATTTCTATTTGCCGGGTAGCCGCCGAGGAGCGCTCGGCCAGGCGCTGCACTTCGTCTGCCACCACGGCAAACCCTCGCCCCGCCTCGCCCGCCATGGAGGCCTGAATCGCAGCGTTGAGGGCCAGGATGTTGGTCTGTTCGGCAATGTCGTCGATCAACCCTACAATGTCGCCAATCTCTTGGGAGGACTCACCCAAGCGCTTGATGCGTTTGGAGGTGTCCTGGATCTGGAAGCGAATCACGTCCATGCCCTGGATAGTGTTGTTCACCACTTCACTGCCCTTGTTGGCGATATCGACCGAGCGCTCGGCTACCTTGGCGGACTCATACGCGTTGGAGGACACATGGTCGATGGACTGCGCCATGTCACTGATGGCCTTGGACGCTTCGCCGATCTGTTGTGCCTGATGCTCCGAAGCCTTGGCCAACTGCCGAGCGGTACCTTGGGTGTCCTGCACGGCGGTGGCTACCCGCTCGGCGGCGCGGTTGATGGTGGCCACGAGATCCCGCAATTGATCGATGGAATAATTGATGGAATCGGCGATGGTGCCAGTGAAGTCCTCGGTCACCGAGGCAGTAACGGTCAGGTCACCCGCGGCCAGCCCTTCGATTTCATCCAGCAAGCGCATGATCGCCTGCTGGTTACGTTCGTTCTTTTCGGCGGTTTCACGCAGCCGGCGGTTGGTTTCGCGCACCATGACCACGGCCATCAGGATGATGCAGCCCAATGCGAGCAACCCCAGCAGGTAACCGCCGGCCACGTCCAGCTTGCGCCCGCCGGCCAGGCCTTCAAAGCCGTCCGCCAAGCGCGAGGCTTCGTCGAGCAGGGTTTGCGACAAGTTGAAGATGTCCGTGGCGGCGGCACGTACCTTGAACAGCGCTGGCGAGGTTTCCAGAATCTCACCCACCGAGCCGGAAACGAACGCGAACAGCTCGGCGATCTCCTGCAGCCGCCCACGGGCCAGTGGGTCTTGCACCTGGCGGATCCCTTGGCTGGTACTGCCGTTGAGCATGCCGTTGAGCACCACACCAAAACGGTTGGCATCTCGGCCAAAGGCCTCAGCGGCCCTGGCCGCGTTTTCGTCACCGGCCAGCACGATATTGACCGACCCCAGAATGCGCTCAGCCAGCAAGGATTGGCGCTGGGCGACGGCAACTTGATCCGCGGGGGCGCCCCGTTTCAGCAGGCTGTCTACGACTTTCTCGGACTCCAGCTGTAGCTGCGGCACCGTCTCGGCTAGCGTGGCCGCAACCTGGTGCAGGGATAACACAGTTTGTTCGCTGGCCAGAATGGCATCCGCACTCTTGCGCAGGCGCTCCCAATCGCGCTGCACCGCAACCATCTGCTCGTGCATGGCGTGGGGCGCCGGTGGCAGCCCGGTGTGGGTATCGCCCTCGATCAGGTAGCCCCAGCGACGCTCGAATTCGTTACGCGCGGCGGTCAGCTCTTGGAAGGCCTCGCCTTTGCCCGCGGCGGCCTCGGTTGCATTTTTAGCGATGCGCTGGGACACCACTCGCAGTTCGCCAGCATGGCCGATGTACTGTTTGTCGTGGTTGGCCTGGGTACTAAGGTAAGCGAAGTTGGCGAACAACAGAACGATCAAAATGACCAGGGCCACGAACAGGCCGGCAATCTGGGCCATGCTGCGCGAGCCCTGCACGCTAAGGCCGTTATTGGAGTGACTGCTCATTCACTACGCTCCGCCAAGGGGTCAAGCCGCCACATTCAGGAACTCTGCCGCGGTGACCAGAGCCACGGGGCTGAATACCGCCCACTCACGGTCGTTGAAAAAATAACCTTTTACGTAAGGCGCCAGGGCGTCATCGAGGTTTTCCGGGCGCACCGTAGCCAGGTCCGCTGGGGGAAAATGCTGCAAACCAGGGGCTTCGTCCACCAGCAAGCCAATGAAGACTTCATCGTGGTCGACCACCAAGACCCGCCGCTGGCGCCGATGACTGGACAAGGCCGCCCCGAAATATCCAGACAGGTTCATCACCGGCAATAGGCGCCCGCGCAGGTTGGCGACTCCCAGTACCCAGGGCTTCGCCCCTGGAATTCGCGTCATGCGTGGCTCGGGCAATACCTCGGCCACTTCGCTCATGGGGGCCACGAACCAGCCATTGCCCAGGCGAAAGCTGATCCCGCTCCAGGGCTGCTCGGTGCCTTGCTGCACCGGCAACTCGCCCGCACGGGCCCGGCAGCGCTGGTCCATGGCCAGCAGTAGCTCAAACGCGGTGTAGGACGCGCTCATGCGCCGGCTTGGGGGGCCAAAGCGTCGTCGAGCGCGGCGATCAGCGCGCTTTCTTCGAAAGGCTTGGTCAGGTAGGCCCTGGCGCCCTGGCGCGCGCCCCATACCTTGTCGGTTTCCTGATCCTTGCTGGTGATGATGATGATTGGAATGCCCGCGGTGGCCTCATCCTTGGTGAGCTGACGGGTAGCCTGGAAGCCATTCAGCCCAGGCATCACGATGTCCATAAGCACGGCGTCGGGCACTTCCTGGCGGGCCAAGGCCACCCCGTCGGCGCCGTTGGCTGCCTTGAGCACCTGGTGACCGAGCCGCTCAAGCATCTGGGTCAGCCTTTGCAGTTCGGTCAAGGAATCATCGATGATCAGGATTCGAGCCATGCTGGTCCTCGTTCGTTGGAATGTTAGGCGCGCGAGTAAAAGAAGGTGAAACAGGCTCAAACTCTGGTACTTCGGCCTGAATCGCAGCCAGTAAAGACGCCCGGTCGAAGGGTTTGGTGAGAAACCGATCAGCGCCTACCGCGCGCGCGCGGGCCCGATCGAACAAACCCTCGCGTGATGACAGCATTATCACCGATGTTCCGGTAAAGCGCGCATTCTGTTTGATCAGTTGGCAGGTTTGGTAGCCGTCCAGGCGGGGCATCATCACATCGATGAACACCACTTTGGGGTGGTGGTCAGTCAGCCGCGCCAGAGCATCGAAGCCATCCACGGCGGTCACCACCTCACACCCGGCTTGCTCCAGAAAGATTTCGGCCGTATGGCGAATCGTTTTGGAGTCGTCTACCACCATGACCCGCAAGGGCCGCGAATGCTGTTCCATGGTTGCTCGTTCGGTGTGCGTCGGCGGGCAGGCCAGGCGCATTCAGGTAATGCCGGCGGTGCCTTGAAGCCTTTACTCGAAGCTTTGTAGCACACTCTCCCGGCCGCTTCCATGTTGGCGCCTGGCATGCACCTTGACCGCAACTGCCAGGCGGGCCACCCTGACAGCCATAACGCCTGCCCTTTTTTCTGGAGACTCACCACCATGCCCATTCGCGTCGGCATCGTCATGGACCCCATTTCGCGCATTGCCTATAAGAAAGACACTTCCCTGGCCCTGTTGCTCGCCGCCCAGGCCCGTGGCTGGGAGCTGACCTATATGGAGCTGCCAGACCTTTACCAGGCCAACGGCCAGCCCCGCGCCAAGGCTTGCGGGTTGAACGTGTTCGCCAACCCCGAACAGTGGTACACCCTGGACGAGCCCCAGGATATTGCCCTGGAAGATTTGGACGTGATCCTGATGCGCAAGGATCCGCCTTTCAATATCGAGTTCGTGTACGCCACGTACTTCCTGGAACAGGCCGAGCGAGCCGGTGTGCTGGTGGTCAACAAGCCGCAAAGCCTGCGCGACTGCAACGAGAAGTTGTTCGCCACCCAGTTCCCACAGTGCAACCCGCCTACCCTGGTAAGCCGCCGCCAAGACATTATCCGTGACTTCGTGGCCGAGCACGGCGACGTGATTCTCAAGCCGCTGGACGAAATGGGCGGTGCGTCTATCTTCCGCCACCGCCAGGGTGACCCTAACCTATCGGTGATCCTGGAAACCCTCACCGTGCACGGTACCCACCAAACCATGGCGCAGAAGTACATTCCGGCTATCACAGAAGGCGACAAGCGCATTCTAATGATCGACGGCGAGCCGGTGGACTATTGCCTGGCGCGGATCCCCGCTGCCGGTGAAACCCGAGGCAACCTGGCCGCTGGCGGCCGTGGCGAAGCGCGCCCGCTCAGTGAGCGCGATCGCTGGATCGCCGCGCAAGTAGGCCCAAGCCTGCGTGAAAAGGGCTTGATGTTCGTAGGCCTGGATGTGATTGGTGAATACCTGACCGAAATCAACGTAACCAGCCCCACCTGTGCCCGAGAGATTGACGCAGCCTTCGGCACTGATATCGGCGGTTTGTTGATGGACGCCATTGACCGCAAGCTGGCAGCACGCTCGCGCTAATCGCTTTCCGCCCGGCGCCGCTGAACAGCCGCGCCGGGGGTTTTGCGCTATGATGCCGCCCCGACCATCTATCCGCAGGTAGGGTGCCAGGTTCCCGATGACCAGCTTTACCGACTTCTCGAAACTCGCGCCAAAGGCCGCGCGCCCCGCCGACCGGCTTGGCTTTGCCTTGGTGGTTGCTGCCTTGTTGCACCTGGCGGTGATACTGGGCGTGAGTTTTACCCGGGAGCCCCCGCCCCAGATCAGTAAAACCCTGGAAGTGACCCTGTCGACCTTCAAAAGCGACAAGGCCCCGGAAAATGCCGATTACCTTGCTCAGAACAACCAACAAGGCAGCGGCACCCTGGAATACAAGGCCGTGCCCAAGACCACGGAAGTAGCGCCATTCCAGAGCGAGCAAATCAACCGGGTTACCCCTCCCCCGGCCCCGCGCCCGGTGCGTGAACAGGCGCCGCAGAAAACCAAGGAAGTGGCGACCACCGCCAGCCAACCTCGTAAAACCGAAGCCCGCCCGCAAAAACAACCCGCGGACGAACGCCCCAAGGCCGCCACGCCCGATTTCGACAGCGCTCAGCTTTCCAGCGAAATCGCCAGCCTTGAAGCCGAGCTATCCAACGAGCAGCAAGCCTACGCCAAGCGCCCGCGGATCTACCGCCTGAGCGCGGCTTCCACCATGCGCGACAAAGGTGCCTGGTACAAAGAGGACTGGCGCAAGAAAGTAGAACGCGTCGGCAACCTCAACTACCCCGAAGAAGCCCGCCGCCAGCAGATCTACGGCAGCTTGCGCATGCTAGTGTCCATCAACCGCGATGGCTCGCTGTACGAGGTACTGGTACTGGAATCTTCCGGCCAGCCCCTACTGGACGAAGCCGCCAAACGCATCGTGCGCCTGGCCGCGCCCTTCGCGCCCTTTACTGGCGACCTTTCCGACATCGACCGGCTTGAAATCATCAGAACGTGGCGGTTTGCGAAAGGGGATCGGTTGTCGAGTAACTAGGGGGCTAAGATGTTTCCGGTGTATGCAGCAGACCAGGGTTATGAAGTAAAGCTGGCTGCCTTGATGGTTACTGTAATCCTGTTGGGGGATGCTGCTTTGCAGATCCCCCTAGGCTGGTTATCGGATCAGCTTCCCCCGGCCGTTCCTCTACTTAGGGTGCGGGGCTCTCTCGTTGTTGATCGGTGTGTGCCTACCATGGTTAATGGGGGCAGGCCCTGTTTTGTGGTTTATTCTGACGGTATTAAGGGCTGTCGCAGGAGGCGTGTATACGCTGGCGATTATCTTGATCGGTGAGCGCTTCTCTGGCGCCGATTTGATTACTGCTAACGCCAGTGCTGGTCTGTTGTGGGGCGTAGGCAGTCTCCTAGGGCCACTGGTCAGCGCAATGCTAATGACCAGTAGTAGCCAAGGCCTACCAATAGCGCTCTCGTGCGCTGCAGCATTATTCTTAGCCGCGGCATGGCCGATCTTGAAACGACAGTGGCGGCCCCTGTCCTGTAGCAGCTATACGCTTCGCTGCCGCAGTTCGTCCTTCCTACCCAAGGCATGCCGCCGCCGGTTTTCCGGTAGCAAGCGCACAAAGCGTTCAATCATCTGCATGGCGCGCTGCTGGTTGCCCACGGCCCCTTGCCGAGTGAGGGAACTTCATAGCGCGTTCTCATACGAACCTGTACGGTTTCACTCTTTCCCTCAGGCCCGCCCAGCACAGCACTGACGCTGGGGGCATAACCCTCTTTCGCCACTTGTAAGCCCCTCAAGGCAGCGCCAAACTACGCCTATGAAAACCCTTGAAACCAGCTACCTCAAGCACCAGTTCCTGATCGCCATGCCGCACATGGCCGATCCGAACTTCGCGCAAACCCTCACCTATATCGTCGAGCATACCGAGCATGGCGCCATGGGCCTGGTGGTCAATCGGCCGCAGGAGCTCAACCTGGCCGATATCCTCGAACAACTGCGCCCGGACTCTGCGCCGCCGCTGTCTTCGCAACTAGTGCCGGTGTACGGTGGCGGGCCAGTGCAGATGGACCGTGGGTTCGTGCTGCACACCAGCGGCCCGGTGTTCGACGCGACCGTGGAGCTAGGTGGCGTGTCGCTGTCTACCTCCCAGGACGTGCTGTTCGCCATCGCCGACGGCAGTGGCCCTGAACATAGCCTCATTACCTTGGGCTACGCAGGCTGGGAAGCGGGCCAGTTGGAAAAAGAATTTGCTGAGAACGCTTGGCTCAGTTGCCCCTTCGATGCCGATATCCTCTTTGCTGTGCCCAATGAACAGCGCCTGGGGGCCGCCGCGGCGCGGCTGGGCGTGAACCTGAGCCTGCTTACCAGCCAGGCGGGCCACGCCTGATGGCCGTACGCTTACTGCTGGGTTTCGACTATGGCAGCAAACAGATTGGCCTGGCCGTGGGCCAGGTCATCACCGGCCAGGCCCGTGAATTGTGCGTACTCAAGGCGCAGAATGGCGTACCGGATTGGCCGCGGGTCGAAGCCCTGCTCAAGGAGTGGAAGCCCGACGCCTTAGTGGTGGGCTTGCCGTTGAACATGGATGGCACGCCTAGCGACATGAGCGCCCGCGCTGAGCGGTTCGCGCGTCAGCTCAATGGCCGCTTCAACCTGCCAGTCCACACCCACGACGAACGGCTGACCACCTTCGAGGCCAAGGGTGAGCAGATGGCCCGAGGGCAGCGCGGTGGCAGTTACCGGGACAACCCCGTGGACGCCATCGCTGCCCGTCTGTTATTGGAGGGCTGGCTGGAAGCCAATGCCGCCCGCCGTTCTGAATCCTGACCTGCCGGGCCGCCGGGTGCGGCCCTTTGGAGCGTGCATGACCTTACCCAACCCCGCCGACCTGATCGATCAGATGGCCAGCGCCCTGGCCGACAGGCTGCAAGCCCGGAAGATCGAAACACCACGTTTCATTGGCATACGCACCGGCGGTGTGTGGGTCGCCAAGGCGCTTCTCGAACGCCTGGGCAGCGATGCGCCCCTGGGCACCCTGGACGTTTCCTTTTATCGCGACGATTTCAGCCAGAACGGCCTGCACCCTCAGGTTCGGCCCTCTGAATTGCCGTTTGAAATCGAAGGCCAGCACTTGGTATTGATCGATGACGTGTTGATGAGTGGCCGTACAGTACGCGCTGCCCTTAATGAGCTGTTCGACTATGGCCGCCCGGCCAGTGTGACCCTGATCAGCCTGCTGGACCTGAACGCTGGCGAATTGCCCATCCGCCCAGACATCGTTGGCGCTACCCTGGCCCTGGGCCCGGATGAACGGGTAAAATTGATCGGCCCTGCCCCGCTCGCTCTGGAGCGTCAGGCTCTCAACACCGCCTCTAGCCTTCAAGAGTCCCCTCGATGATGCCAACCGACGCCAAGCGCCCCTTGCAGCTCAACGACCAGGGTCAGCTACGGCATTTCCTCTCCCTTGACGGCCTGCCCCGCGCGCTACTCACTGAAATTCTCGACACCGCCGACTCCTTCCTTGAGGTAGGCGCGCGAGCGGTGAAAAAAGTCCCATTGCTACGCGGTAAAACGGTGTGCAACGTGTTCTTCGAGAACTCCACCCGCACCCGAACCACCTTCGAACTGGCGGCCCAGCGGCTGTCGGCGGATGTGATCACCCTGAACGTGTCCACCTCCTCCACCAGTAAGGGCGAGACCCTGTTCGATACCTTGCGTAACCTCGAAGCCATGGCCGCTGACATGTTCGTGGTGCGCCATGCCGACTCCGGCGCGGCGCACTATATCGCCGAGCATGTGAGCCCCGAGGTGGCCGTGATCAATGGCGGTGATGGCCGCCATGCTCATCCTACCCAGGGCATGCTGGACATGCTGACCATCCGCCGCCATAAAGGCGGGTTCGAGCACTTGTCGGTGGCCATTGTGGGGGACATTCTCCACTCGCGGGTAGCGCGCTCCAACATGATCGCCCTCAAGGCTTTGGGCTGCCCGGAAATTCGCGTGATCGCGCCAAAAACCCTGCTTCCGGTGGGTATCGAGCAATACGGTGTGAAGGTGTACACCGATCTGGCCCAGGGGCTGAAGGACGTAGACGTAGTGATCATGCTGCGCCTGCAGCGTGAGCGCATGCAAGGCGGCCTGCTGCCGAGCGAGGGTGAGTTCTACCGCTTGTTCGGCCTGACCACGCAACGCCTGGCCCTGGCCCGCCCGGATGCCATCGTGATGCACCCCGGCCCTATCAACCGTGGCGTAGAGATTGAATCCGCGGTGGCCGACGGCCCGCAGTCGGTGATTCTTAACCAAGTCACGTATGGCATTGCCGTACGCATGGCGGTGCTGTCCATGGCCATGAGTGGCCAAGCGGCCCAGCGGCAGATCGAGCAGGAGACCTCTAAGTGAGTGTAAGCATCATTGGCGCCCAGGTTATCGACCCTGCCTCGAACCTTGATCAACTGGCAGACCTGCATATCGCCGACGGCCTAGTCGTTGCCATCGGCACGGCCCCGGTGGGGTTCGTGGCAGATCAACAGCTACAGGCACAGGGGCTGATTGCCGCGCCAGGGCTGGTGGACCTGAACGTAGCCCTGCGCGAACCGGGTTACAGCCGTAAAGGCACCATCGCCAGCGAAACCCGGGCGGCGGCCGCAGGCGGCGTGACGGCCCTGTGCTGCCCACCCCAAACTCGCCCCGTACTGGATACCTCGGCGGTGGCCGAACTGATACTGGACCGTGCCCAGGACGCTGGCCATTGCCGGGTGTTCCCGGTAGGGGCCCTGAGCAAGGGGTTGGAAGGCGAACAACTGGCCGAACTGATCGCCCTGCGCGACGCCGGCTGCGTGGCTTTCGGTAATGGGCTGAATAACTTCCCCAATACGCGCACCCTGTGCCGCGCCTTGGAATATGCGGCTACCTTCGACCTGACGGTGATGTTCAACTCTCAGGACCGAGACCTCGCAGCGGGCGGCCTGGCCCATGAAGGCCCAACGGCCAGCTTTCTCGGCCTGACCGGGGTGCCGGAAACCGCTGAAACCGTGGCCTTGGCTCGGGACTTGTTGCTGGTAGAACAAAGCGGTGTACGTGCGCACTTCAGCCAACTCACCACGGCACGGGGTGCTGAGATGATCGCCCAGGCGCAGGCCCGGGGTTTGCCAGTGACCGCTGACGTGGCGCTTTACCAACTGATCCTGACGGACGAAGCGCTCACAGGCTTTTCCAGCCTGTACCACGTGCAACCCCCGCTACGTACCCGCAAGGACCGTGACGGCCTGCGCGAAGCCGTACGCGCGGGTGTGATCCAGGCCATCTCCAGCCATCACCAACCCCATGAGCGCGACGCCAAGCAAGCGCCCTTCGGCGCTACCGAGCCTGGCATCAGCAGTGTTGAGCTATTGCTGCCGCTGGCGCTGACGTTGGTAGCGGAAGGCGTGCTGACCCTGCCTGCCCTGCTCGCCCGCTTGACCCATGGCCCGGCCAAGGCGTTGCGGTTGCCTGTGGGTGAACTCAAGGTAGGTGGCGCCGCAGACCTCGTGCTGTTCGACCCCGGCGCTACCACCGTGGCTGGGGAGCAATGGCTGTCGCGCGGGCAGAACAACCCCTTCCAAGGCCACTGCTTGCCTGGAGCGGTACGTTATACCTTGATGGGTGGGAAGATCAGCCACCAAGCGTAAGCATGCCTGGGCGGGCATTGCGGCACTGCTCGCCAGCGTGTGTAGGAGCCAACGACAGTTGGCGATCTGGTTCTAAAGCTCGTCTCGTCGTTGGCTAAGACACCGCGTTCGCTAGCTTTGCTAGCGCCTACCCGCGATACGCCTCTAAGTTCCTCTGGGACACCTGGCTGTTGAGTGTCCAGAAGTCGTACAGCACGCCCACCAAAAACAACCCGCCCGTGAAGAAGTAGAGCACGGCGGTGATCCATTTGCGCTGGTACAGCCGGTGCACGCCGAACAGGCCAAGGAAGGTCAGCAACAGCCAGGCGATGTTGTAATCGAGCGGGCCGCTGTTGAAGCGCAGGTCGGCCTGGCGGTCCATGGCCGGGATGAGGAACAGGTCAATCAGCCAACCAATGCCGAACAACCCAAAGGTGAGGAACCACAAGGTGCCGGTCACTGGCTTGCCATAATAAAAACGATGGGCGCCAGTGAATCCGAAAATCCAAAGCGCATATCCGAACACAATACTGTGGGTATCGTGCAGTTGGGGCTCATGGTGATAGGTATTCATAAAGTGTGACGTGCCTCCCGATTATTAAAATTTCTTGGAAGGAGTGTGACTTTTACGCGGCTTTCCGACAAGCGGTCAGGCGAGCTCGAATGGCGGCAGAGGCCGCTATTACGGGGGCTGGGTGACAAACATAGACAGGAATTCTTAGAAATGGTTCGCCCTGGCTCGATGACGCATCGACCAGCGGCCCAAACCTGGCCAAAAAAGCTGTTATAAAGTTTCGCGCCAACCTACTGAGCCCTGCCTAATGCACCTAATGATCAAGACATGGCTAACTATTTGCCTTTTATGTCCACTGGCCGCTTACGCCTCCAACCGTGAGCAATCGCTTCCCTCCAGCTTCTCAGGCTATACCGCGCAAGCTGGCAACACCCAATCCGCCCCCCGCCCTCCAGTACGCAAGCTGTACAAGTCAGCCCCCCACTCTGCTCAAGCCGCCACCGCGCAAATGGCTTCGCGCCAGAGCAATGCAGTGCTTAGCCGCGCAGTGAATGTACTGGGCACCCCTTATAAATGGGGTGGCAGCAGCCCAAGCAAGGGCTTCGATTGCAGCGGCTTGGTCAAGTATGCGTTTAACGATGTTAAAGCCCTGAACTTGCCACGTACGTCCAATGCCATGGCCGACGGCCACGGCATCAAAGTCGCCCGCGCGGACCTAAAACCTGGCGACCTGATCTTCTTCAAGATCAAAGGCCGCCAGGTTAACCATGTGGCTATCTACATGGGCGATGACAAGTTCATCCATGCGCCCCGCCGTGGCAAGGCCGTGTCCATCGACACGCTGAGCAAGCCCTACTGGAACAGCCACTACGTGGTGGCCAAGCGCGTACTGCCCAAACAGACCGCCGCCCCAACGTTGCGCGTAAGCCAGCGCTAAAGCGAATCAGGGCTCTTGGCCTTCTCCCTCGCCGCCTCTTTGCTGATCAAGCCCTTGCTCAGCAGCTCCTTCAAGCAGGCGTCGAGGGTTTGCATTCCCAACGAGCCCCCGGTTTGAATGGCTGAGTACATCTGGGCGACCTTATCTTCTCGGATAAGGTTACGGATGGCAGGCGTGCCTATCATGATCTCGTGAGCCGCGACCCTCCCTCCGCCTATCTTGCGTAGCAGGGTTTGCGACACCACCGCTTGCAGCGACTCGGACAACATTGATCGCACCATGGCCTTCTCTTCGGCTGGGAACACATCTACAACCCGGTCGATGGTTTTGGCCGCGGAGGTCGTGTGCAAAGTGCCAAACACTAAATGGCCCGTTTCCGCCGCAGTAAGGGCCAGGCGGATGGTTTCCAAATCGCGCATTTCCCCCACCAGAATCACGTCCGGGTCTTCACGCAGCGCCGAGCGCAACGCATTGGCGAAGCCCAGGGTATCGCGGTGCACCTCACGCTGGTTAACCAGGCACTTCTTGGACTCGTGGACGAACTCGATCGGGTCTTCGATGGTAAGAATGTGGTGGTGCTTATGGTTGTTCAGGTAGTCGATCATCGCCGCCAGGGTAGTGGACTTACCCGAGCCGGTAGGGCCCGTGACCAGCACCAGCCCCCTGGGCACATCGGTAATACGCCGAAACACATCCCCCATGCCTAAATCTTCCATGCTCAGTACCTTTGACGGAATGGTACGGAACACGGCCCCAGCGCCACGGTTCTGGTTGAACGCATTCACCCGAAAGCGCGCCACCCCAGGCACTTCAAAGGAAAAGTCCGTTTCCATGGCTTCTTCGAAGTCCTGGCGCTGCTTGTCATTCATGATGTCGTAGATCAGCCCCTGCACCGCTTTATGGTCCAAGGGCGGCAGGTTGATCCGACGCACGTCGCCGTCCACCCGGATCATCGGTGGCAGGCCAGCGGAAAGGTGCAGGTCCGAAGCGCCCTGTTTCGCGCTGAAGGCCAACAACTCGGTAATGTCCATGAGGCTCCCCAAAAACAGACAAGCAGGTAGAATGCCGCAGACCCCTAAAGCCGCTGGCGCCAAGTTATGTCCACCATAGCAGACAACCTTTCCTCGGTGAGCGCGCGAATCGACGCCGCCGCCCGCGCCGCCGGGCGGGATACAACCAGCGTCGGCCTGCTCGCGGTGAGCAAGACCAAACCCGCTCAAGCACTGCGCGAGGCCTATGCCGCCGGGATTAGAGACGTTGGCGAAAATTACCTGCAAGAAGCGCTGAGCAAGCAAGCGGCATTAGCCGACCTAACGCTTACCTGGCATTTCATTGGGCCTATCCAGTCCAATAAAACCCGCGCCATCGCCGAGCATTTCGACTGGGTGCACTCGGTGGACCGGCTAAAAATCGCCCAACGTTTGGCCGAGCAACGGCCTGCCGGGCTTGCGCCGCTCAATATCTGCCTGCAGGTGAACATCAGTGGCGAAGCCAGCAAGGCCGGTTGCGCGCCGGCAGACCTCCCCGAGCTGGCCAAGGCCGTGGCCGCGCTGCCAGGGTTGCGCCTGCGCGGGTTGATGGCCATCCCCGAGCCCAGCGCCGACCCTGCACGGCAGAACGCGGTCTTCGCCGAAGTCAGGGCACTCAATGAAAGCCTGAATCTAGGCCTGGACACTTTGTCCATGGGCATGAGCGAAGACCTCGAAGCCGCCATTGCTCAGGGGGCGACCTGGGTACGTGTTGGCACTGCATTGTTCGGCGCGCGCGACTATGGCGTGCCCGCTTCCTCAGTTTGAATACCGAATCATAGGACTTTCCATGGACTCACCACGTATCGCGTTCATCGGCGCCGGCAACATGGCGGCGAGCCTGATTGGCGGCTTGCGCGCCAAAGGGGTAGACCCTAGCCGAATCACCGCCAGCGACCCCGGTGCCGAAACGCGCCAACGTATCAGCGCTACCCATGGCGTCGAAACCTTTGAAGACAATGCCGCGGCCGTGGCCAATGCCGATGTAGTGGTATTGGCGGTCAAGCCTCAGGCCATGAGAGCCGTGTGCGAAGCCCTGCGCCCCGCGTTGCGGCCAGACCAATTGATCGTTTCCATTGCCGCTGGCCTTGCTTGCTCCAGCCTGATCGCGTGGCTCGGAGAGCGGCCACTGGTGCGCTGCATGCCCAACACGCCTTCGCTGGTAGGTCAGGGCGCGAGCGGCCTTTACGCCACCGCTGACGTTACCCCCCGGCAAAGGGGCGCCGCTGAACATTTGCTCGAAGCGGTCGGGCTAGCGCTATGGCTGGATACCGAAGCCCAGCTCGATGCCGTTACGGCGGTGTCCGGCAGCGGCCCAGCGTATTTCTTCTTGCTGATCGAAGCCATGACCCAAGCGGGCAAAGCCCTTGGCTTGCCTGGGGATACCGCGGCTCGGCTTACCCTGCAAACCGCCCTTGGCGCAGCGCACATGGCTAGCGCCAGTGACGTGGATGCCGCCGAACTTCGCCGTCGGGTCACGTCCCCGGCAGGCACCACCGAAGCCGCCATCAAAACGTTCCAGGCCGGGGGCTTCGAAGCATTGGTACACAAGGCCCTGGATGCGGCAGCGCATCGCTCGGCGGAATTGGCCGAACAACTCGGCCGCTAAGGAGCCTTAGATGATTGGATTAAACACTGCGTTGATTTATGTGCTGCAAACCATTGGCAGCCTGTACTTGCTCATCGTGCTGCTGCGCTTTGTACTGCAATTGGTCAGGGCGGATTTCTACAACCCGCTGAGCCAGTTCGCCGTGCGCGCAACCCAGCCTTTGTTACGCCCGCTGCGCAGGATCATCCCTAGCCTGTTCGGCTTGGACATGTCTTCGTTGATTCTGGCAATCATCATCCAAATGATACTTATGGCGCTCACGCTGCTGCTGGCCTACGGCACCACAGGCAACCCGGTGCAGTTGCTCATCTGGTCGCTGATTGGGGTGACCGCGTTGTTCCTGAACATCTTCTTCTTTGCCATGATCATCAGCGTCATCCTCTCGTGGGTCGCGCCAACCAGCCACAACCCAGGGGCGGAATTGGTCAACCAGATCTGCGAACCGATACTAGCGCCCTTCCGGCGTATGCTGCCAAACCTGGGCGGCCTGGATATCTCGCCGATCCTGGCATTCATGGTGCTGAAGCTGCTGGACATGCTGGTAATCAACAACCTGGCGGCCATGACCGGTATGCCGCAGATCCTCCGTACTCTGATCTAGACCCTGGTCGCGGGCAAGCTCGGCTGCTACGGGAACATACAGACCACCCCGTAGCAGCCGGCCTCGGCCGCGACTGGGCTCAACACGATGGTATGGCCGGGTCGTTACGGATCAGAAGATTGCGCGCATAGCCACCCTCCCCTCCACAATCGCGCTTGCTCCCTCCGCACCCCCTCCTTATCCTTACGCCTCATTTAAGTGAGAGCAGGGTCGATGTCCACAGTCTTCCCCGAAGATTCCGTAGGTTTGGTCACACCACAGGTCGCGCACTTCGACGAGCCCCTGGCCTTGGCCTGTGGCCGCTCGCTCAATGCCTATGAACTGGTGTACGAGACCTACGGCCAGCTCAACGCCGAGGCCAGCAACGCGGTATTGATCTGCCACGCGTTATCGGGCCATCACCACGCCGCGGGCTACCACAGCGAAAGCGATCGCAAACCCGGCTGGTGGGACAGCGCCATCGGCCCGGGTAAGCCTATCGATACTCGGCGGTTTTTCGTGGTGGCGTTGAACAATCTGGGCGGGTGCAACGGTTCCACTGGGCCAAGTAGCCTTGACCCTACGACCGGCAAGCCCTTCGGCGCGACCTTCCCGGTGCTCACAGTCGAGGACTGGGTCAACAGCCAGGCCCGCCTGGCTGACCGCCTAGGCATCGGCCAGTGGGCAGCGGTGGTAGGCGGTAGCTTGGGCGGCATGCAGGCTCTGCAATGGGCAATCAGCTACCCCCAACGCCTGCGCCATTGTGTGGCAATCGCCTCGGCACCCAAGCTATCGGCCCAGAACATCGCCTTCAACGAAGTCGCGCGCCAGGCGATTCTGTCCGACCCTGAGTTTCATGGCGGTGACTTTCAGGCCGAAGGCGTGATCCCCAAGCGAGGGCTGATGCTGGCCCGGATGGTCGGGCACATTACCTACCTGTCCGATGACTCCATGGGCGAGAAATTCGGCCGTGAACTCAAGCACGATCAGCTCGCCTATGATTTCCACAGCGTGGCCTTCCAGGTCGAAAGCTACCTGCGCTACCAAGGCGAAGAGTTCTCGGGCCGCTTCGACGCCAACACGTACTTGCTGATGACAAAGGCTTTGGATTATTTCGACCCAGCCGCCGCGCACAACGATGACTTGGCAAAAACCCTGGCCCAGGTCACGGCAGACTTCTGCATCATGAGTTTTACCACCGACTGGCGCTTTTCCCCGGCGCGCTCGCGGGAGATCGTTGATGCCCTAACCGCCGCGCGCAAGAACGTCTCCTACCTGGAAATCGATGCCCCACAAGGCCACGACGCGTTTTTGATCCCCATCCCGCGATACTTGCAGGCCTTTGGTAGTTACATGAACCGAATTTCGATCTGAGGTCCCCATGAGAGCCGACTTGGAAATTATCCAGGAATGGATACCGGCCGGTAGCCGGGTGCTCGACCTGGGCTGCGGCAACGGTGAGCTCCTGGCCTGGCTGCGTGATCATAAGAACGTCACCGGTTATGGCTTGGAAATCGACCCGGACAACATCAACGAGTGCGTACGCAAAGGCGTGAACGTGGTGGAGCAGAACGTCGATAAAGGGCTGGGCAACTTTGCCAGCGACAGTTTTGACGTAGTGGTCATGACTCAGGCCCTGCAGGCCATGGAGTACCCTGACCGTATTCTCGATGAGATGCTTAGGGTCGGGCGCCAGTGCATCATTACCTTCCCCAATTTCGGCCATTGGCGCTGCCGCTGGCACCTGGCAACCAAGGGCCGCATGCCGGTGTCGGAGTTCTTGCCCTACACTTGGTACAACACGCCCAACATTCACTTCTGCACCTTCGAAGATTTCGAAGCACTGTGCAGGGAGCGCAATGCCCGGGTATTGGACCGTTTGGCGGTTGACCACCAGCACCGCCACGGTTGGGCCAGCAAAGCCTGGCCTAACCTGTTGGGTGAAATCGGCATCTACCGAGTGAGCAGCCCTCAACTCAAACCCGAGCACATGGCGGTGTGACCACCGGGCTGGTGCGCTTGCCGGGGCGGCCCGCGCGGGGCATCCTGCCGCTATCAAGCACCGCCCCTCTTATTAAACGTCTTTATCCTCCTATGATGACCTTCAGCCAATTAGTACTGGCCAGCCATAACGCTGGCAAACTCAAAGAGCTTCAAGCAATGCTGGGCGATAGGGTGCAACTGCGCTCAGTTGGCGAATTCAGCCAGCTAGAACCCGAAGAAACCGGTTTATCCTTCGTGGAAAACGCCATCCTCAAAGCGCGCAACGCTTCGCGCTTGTCAGGCTTGCCGGCCTTGGCCGATGACTCCGGCTTGGCTGTGGACCACTTGGGTGGCGCGCCGGGTATTTACTCGGCCCGCTACGCTGACGGTCAAGGCGACACCGCCAACAACGCCAAGCTGTTGGCCGCGCTGGACGGTGTACCTGAAGCCGAACGTGGCGCGCAGTTCGTATGCGTGTTGGCCTTGGTACGCCACGCGGACGACCCGCTGCCCATCCTCTGCGAGGGGCTATGGCATGGGCGCATTTTGCCTGCGGCCAGCGGCGCCAATGGCTTTGGTTACGATCCGCTGTTCTGGGTACCAGAGCGTAAGTGTTCCAGCGCCGACCTCACCCCGGCAGAAAAAAACCAATTAAGCCACCGGGCCAGGGCCATGGCCTTGCTGCGCCAGCGCTTGGGTATCGAATGAGCCCGTTGCCGCCGCTGGCGCTGTATATCCACATTCCGTGGTGCGTGCGCAAATGCCCTTACTGTGATTTCAACTCCCACGCCGCAGGCCCCGAGCTACCCGAAGACGCCTACGTCAGCGCCTTGCTCGACGACCTGGACCGTGAACTGCCAGCCGTGTTGGGCCGGCCTATCACGTCCATTTTTTTTGGCGGCGGTACACCTAGCCTGTTCAGCGCCCAGGCCCTGGGCCGCTTGCTCGAAGGTATTGCTCAACGCACCCCCCTGGCGCCGGATGCGGAAATCACCCTGGAAGCCAACCCAGGGACCTTCGAGCAGGGCAAGTTCATTGCCTACCGCAAGATTGGTATCAATAGGCTATCGATCGGGGTGCAAAGCTTCCAGGCAAGCAAACTCGAAGCACTAGGGCGCATTCATACAGGCGATGAAGCGCTACGCGCCACTGAGATGGCTCGGCGGGCAGGGTTCGATAACGTCAACCTGGACCTTATGCATGGCCTGCCTGGGCAAAGCTTGGAAGAGGCCTTGGACGACTTGCGCCAAGCCATCGCCTTGGCCCCGACCCACCTCTCTTGGTACCAGTTGACCCTGGAACCGAACACGGTGTTTTGGAATCAGCCGCCCCAGTTGCCCGAGGATGACACCCTGTGGGACATCCAGGAGGCAGGTCAGGCCCTCTTGGCCAGTGCAGGCTTCGCTCAGTACGAAGTCTCGGCCTATGCCCGTTCAGGGCGTGCCGCGCGACACAACCTCAACTACTGGAGCTTTGGCGATTTCATTGGTATTGGCGCGGGGGCCCACGGCAAGCTGACGCGCCTGGATGGAGTGATACGCCGTACGTGGAAAACCCGCCTGCCCAAGGATTACCTCAACCTGACCAAGCCCTATATCGCTGGTGAGAAAATCCTGACGCCGGATGAGTTGCCGTTTGAATTCCTGATCAATGCTTTGCGCCTGACGGAGGGTGTACCGGCGCTGCTGTTTACCGAACGCACCGGCTTGCCCCTGTCTGCTCTGGACGCGGGCCGTCGCAGCGCCGAATACAAGGGGCTGCTGCAGGCCGAACCGACGCGCCTGGTCGCAACCGAGCGGGGCCAGCTGTTTCTCAATGACCTTTTGCAACTGTTTTTAAGTTAAGGACCCTGGATGGATCAGCTTTTTGATGTGCTTTCGACCGTTTCACGCTGGTGCCGAGGCAACCTCTCGGAAATCGCCCTGGCGTTGGTAGGTTGCGTGCTGGTGTTGTTCGGAGCCCAGGTCAAAGCCTGGGGCGAGCAGAAGATTGGTAGCATGGGCGGCTTTATGCGCATACCCATGATGGCGCTGGCGTGCATGGTAGGCAGCGGAGCACTGCTGATCTACGCCACGCCCTGGGTGCTCAAAGGGCTACAGCAGTTCGGCAACAACAGCCTGGCGCCGGTATTGCTGGTGGTATTGGTGGTCATCGGCGTGGTCGCGGACCGCAAGTAGCCGAAGCGGGATTGCTGTAGGAGCCAGCAGAGCTGGCGAACAGAACGTCATTGGTTCATTACCTGTGCCGTCTCTTCGCGAGCTTGCGCTCGCTCCTGCAGGCGGTAGGTTCCGCCCGGCCTTGGTCAATCTACCCGCTCGAACTTCAAATCCCATACCCCATGGCCCAAACGCTCACCCCGGCGCTCGAACTTGGTAACCGGGCGTTCGCTCGGGCGTTCTACCCAGCGGCCATCGCTGGCCTGGTTGCGATACCCCGGCGCTACGCTCATCACGTCCAGCATGTAATCGGCATAGGGCTCCCAGTCGGTTGCCATGTGCAGCACACCGCCGGGCTTGAGCTTGGTACGCACCTGTTCGGCGAAGGCCGGTTGCACAATACGCCGCTTGTGGTGGCGGCTTTTGTGCCAAGGGTCGGGGAAAAATAGTAATAAACGATCCAGGCTGGCGTCGGCGATGCAGCGCTTAAGCACCTCGATCGCATCGCAGTCGTACACCCGCAGATTGCTCAAGCCTTGGGTAAGCACGCCATTGAGCAGCGCGCCTACGCCAGGGCGATGGACTTCAACGCCGATGAAATCCTGCTCAGGCGCCGCCGCGGCCATCTCCAGCAGGGAGTGCCCCATGCCAAAGCCAATCTCTAAAGTGCGTGGCGCCGAGCGGCCGAACACGTGGTCGAAATCCACAGGTGCGTCAGCCAATGGCAGGATAAACCTAGGCCCACCCTGATCAAGACCGCGCTGCTGCCCTTCGGTCATACGACCGGCACGCATCACGAAGCTTTTGATTGCGCGCCGATGCGGCTCGGTGCCTTCGGCCTGGGCCGGGTTAGGGGTTAAATCTGTCATGGGCTCTTACTTGATCAGGCCATCGAGCGGCGAAGACGCGCTGGCATACAGTTTTTTCGGCATGCGACCGGCAAGCCAGGCCAAACGCCCGGCAATGATCGCGTGTTTCATGGCCTCAGCCATTTGTACGGGGTATTGCGCGTGGGCAATGGCGGAGTTCATCAGCACCGCCTCGCAGCCCAGCTCCATGGCGATGGTGGCGTCAGACGCGGTACCTACGCCCGCATCTACCAACACCGGCACTTTGGCCTCTTCCAGAATGATCTGAAGGTTGTAGGGGTTGCAGATTCCCAGGCCGGTGCCAATCAAACCCGCCAAAGGCATGACCGCGATGCAGCCGATTTCCGCCAGTTGACGCGCGATGATGGGGTCATCGCTGGTGTATACCATTACGTCGAAGCCTTCCTTGACCAGCACGTCGGCGGCCTTGAGGGTTTCGATCACGTTGGGGAACAAGGTTTTCTGATCGGCCAATACCTCTAGCTTCACCAGTTTGTGGCCATCCAGCAGTTCGCGGGCCAGGCGACAGGTGCGCACCGCTTCGATGGCGTCATAGCAGCCAGCGGTGTTGGGCAGGATGGTGTAGCGATCTGGCGGCAACACATCCAGAAGGTTGGGCTCGCCTGGGTTCTGGCCGATATTGGTACGGCGCACCGCCACGGTCACGATCTCCGCGCCCGAGGCCTCAATGGCCTGGCGGGTTTCGTCCAGGTCACGGTATTTGCCGGTGCCTACCAACAGGCGTGACTGATAGGTGCGGCCTGCCAGAACGAAAGGCTTGTCGCTACGTGATGTGTTCATGGAAGGTCCTCGTAGTGTAAGGGAAGCATTGCGGCAAGCGGCCTAGCCGCCACCGATGGCCTGCACGACTTCCACCTGATCGCCCTCGCTAAGCGGCGTGCTGGCGTGTTCACTGCGCGGTACGATATCCAGGTTCCGCTCTACCGCGACCCGCCGCTCGGCCAAACCCATGCGAGCCAACAGCCCTGCGATGGTTTCGCCCTCGGGCAGCTCAAAGGTGTCTCCATTCAACTGAATGCGCATGTGGGGCGCCCTTGGCGTGTGGGGCGTGCATTCTAGCCCGATCACTGGCTACGACCAAGGCGCTCTCGCCCGCGAAGGCTACCCTAGCCGCCAGGCGGCCACACCCAGGCAGGCCCAGCCCGCGAGAAACGCCGCTCCACCGAAGGGCGTGATAATGCCCAGGCGAGGAATGCCGGTTAAGGTGAGTGCATAGAGGCTGCCAGAAAATAACAGGATACCCAGGCAGAACAAACCACCCGCCCAGCCAATCAAACGGCCAGATAACAGGTTTGCCAGTAGCGCAACCCCTAGTAGCGCCAAGGCATGGACCAGTTGGTACTGCACACCGGTTTGAAAGATGGCCAAATACTCAGCGGACAGCCGCCCCTTCAGGCCATGAGCGGCAAAGGCGCCCAACCCCACGCCTGTGAAGCCAAAAACCGCGGCCAACATGAGAAAACTGCGCAACATAGGTGTCGGTCCGATTGTCGTGGAACAAGGTCTGTATAATGGCCCGCTCTTCCGTCGGGGCCAAGCTCACCATGCTAGGTACGTTACTTAAGCTCGTTTGTCGCTTCCTGATAGGCTTTGTGTTGCTCAGCGTGGCGTTGGTAGTGGTGTTCCGTTGGGTGCCACCGCCTGGTACGGCATTGATGGCCGAGCGTAAGGTCCAATCTTGGCTCGATGGTCAGCCTATCGACCTGCAGCGCTCATGGCGTTCCTGGGACAACCTTCCGGATGACCTCAAGGTAGCGGTGGTCGCAGGAGAAGACCAAAAGTTCGCCTTCCATTGGGGCTTCGACCTGCCTGCCATACGTGCAGCGTTTTCTCACAATGAGCGCGGCGGTGCCCTTCGAGGCGCCAGTACCCTGAGCCAGCAAGTGGCAAAGAACCTCTTCCTGTGGTCCGGCCGCAGTTACCTGCGCAAGGGGCTAGAGGCCTGGTTTACCGTGTTGTTGGAAGTGTTGTGGCCCAAACAGCGCATTTTGGAGGTGTACCTCAACAGCGCCGAGTGGGACGATGGGGTATTTGGGGCCGAGGCCGCGGCGCGGCATCACTTCAATGTGGGTGCAGCCAGCCTGTCGCGCCAGCAGGCCAGCCTCTTGGCAGCCGTTCTGCCGGCGCCAAGGGAGTGGAGTGCCGCGCATCCCAGCCCTTATGTGCTACGCAGGGCCGCGTGGATTCGTCAGCAAATGGGGCAACTGGGCGGTTCGGATTATTTGGCCAACTTGAACCAGGCCCGCCAGGCACCTTGGGCCATGTAACCGCCTAAAGCGCAAGGCGTAGGAGCTGGCGAAGCCAGCGAACAGCAGATTTATTGGGCAGACCCATACGAAACAGGCCTGCCCAATTGCTATGTGGCTTAGGCGGCGATGGAGCCCTTGAGCTTGTTCATCGCATTCTTTTCCAACTGGCGTATACGTTCGGCGGATACGTTGTATTTGGCCGCCAGGTCATGGAGAGTAGCTTTTTCCTCGGCCAACCAGCGTTGGTAGAGAATATCTCGGCTACGCTCGTCCAGTACTTCCAAGGCTTCGTGCAGGTTGCTGGTAGACGTATCGGCCCAATCGGCATCTTCCAACTGGCGGGCCGGATCGTAGCGATGGTCTTCCAGGTAATGCGCCGGGGACTGGAAAGCGCTGTCGTCGTCCGCTTCCGCGGCCGGATCGAAGGCCATGTCCTGACCAGTCAGCCGGCTTTCCATCTCGCGTACTTCGCGCGGCTCTACACCCAGGCTTTCCGCTACACGGTGCACTTCTTCGTTATTCAACCAGGCCAGGCGTTTTTTCTGGCTACGCAGGTTGAAGAACAACTTGCGCTGCGCCTTGGTGGTAGCCACTTTGACGATACGCCAATTGCGCAGGATGAATTCGTGGATTTCCGCTTTGATCCAGTGCACGGCAAAGGACACCAGGCGAACGCCCATTTCAGGGTTGAAGCGCTTGACGGCCTTCATCAGGCCAACGTTGCCTTCCTGAACCAGGTCGGCTTGAGCCAAGCCATAACCTGAGTAGCTGCGCGCGATGTGAACAACGAAACGCAGGTGGGCAAGTACCATCTCCCGGGCTGCGTCCAGGTCTTGGTCGTAATAGAGTTTTTCTGCCAGCTCACGCTCCCGCTCCGGTGTCAGCAGTGGGATGCTGTTCACCGCATGCACGTAGGCCTCAAGGTTCGCACCCGGGACGAGCATATAGGCAGGTTGCAAGGACGTGGTCATTTAAAAACCTCCAACAAACAGGTATGCGCCTTGTGAGCGCCGACTCAATAGACCCCCACACCTGGGGTGAGTTCCAGGCGTAGGGGCTTTGACGTCAAAAAAGCATTTTTTACCGTGGCGCCAGCTCCCGAAGGTGCCTAGCCACTGCAATCCACGCACCGATATACCCCAACAATACGGCCCCAAGCAATAGGGAAAGACCGTCCGAGGCAGGCACCCCCTCCAAGGCAAAGTCACTGCCATACAGCCCAGCCAGGTTAACCACTGCCCCGTTGAGCCAGTCTAGCCCATAGGCCAGTACGCCCCAGGCCAGCAGGCCCGCGCCAAAGCCATAGAGCGCGCCCATATAGAGGAAAGGCCGGCGAACGTAGGCGTCGGTACCGCCCACGAGTTTGATGACTTCGATTTCGTTACGGCGGTTTTCAATGTGCAGCCGGATGGTATTACCGATGACCAACAACAAGGCCGAAATCAACAGCACTGCCAGGCCAAACACGAAGCGGTCCCCCAGTTTGAGAATCGCCGCTAGGCGCTCTACCCATACGAGGTCCAACTGCGCCTGGGCTACGTTAGGCAATTGCGCCAGTTGCTCGCGCAGGGCCTCCAGTGCAGGTTTATCCACTTCATGGGGCGTAACCACCACCACGCCCGGCAGAGGGTTGTCTGGCAGCTCTTTTACTGCCTCGCCCAGGCCGGATTGCTGCTGGAATTCCTCCAGGGCTTTTTCCCGGCTGATGAACTCGGCATCGGCTACGCCACCGAGCGCCTTGGCTTGGGCGACTAGCGTTTCGCCCTCGCGATCACCGGCCTCCATGCGCATATACAACGAAATCTGCGCGGCCCGTTGCCAGGAACCACCGAGCCGCTCTACGTTTTTGAGCAATAGCGACAGCCCCATGGGCAGACTCAACGCCACTGCCATCACCAGGCAGGTGAAGAAGCTGCCAAAGGGATGCCGACCCAGCCGCTTGAAGCTATCGGCCAGGCTGGCCCTATGGCTTTCCAGCCAGGCCTGGAACAGGGTACCGAAATCCGGGCCCTCGTCTTCATCGCGCCGCTTGGGCTTTTTCGGGCTTGGGTCGGCCGGCTTGGGGGCTACTCGATCTGAAACCTTGGGGCTGCGTGTCGCGCTCATTGCCCGGCCTCCCCGTCGCCGATCAAGCGGCCACGTTGCAGTGTCAGCATGCGGTGGCGCATGCGTGCGATCAATGCCAGGTCATGGCTGGCGATCAGTACGCTGGTGCCCAGGCGGTTGATGTCTTCGAACACGCCCATGATTTCCGCCGCCAGGCGTGGGTCCAGGTTGCCAGTAGGTTCGTCCGCCAATAGCAACGCCGGCTTATGCACGATGGCGCGGGCAATACCTACGCGCTGCTGCTGGCCGGTGGAGAGGTCGCCAGGGTAGAGGTCGCCTTTGTCACCCAAGGATACCCGCTCCAAGGCGGCATCCACCCGCTGGGCGATCTCCGTCTTGGCCAAGCCGAGGATTTGCAGCGGCAGGGCAATGTTATTGAAGACCGTACGGTCGAACAGCAACTGGTGGTTCTGGAACACCACACCAATTTGCCGGCGCAGGAAGGGAATCTGAGCGTTGCTGATCTGCCCCAGGTCCTGCCCTGCCAATAGCAGTTTGCCGCTGGTGGGGCGTTCCATGGCCAGCAGCAACCGCAGCAGGGTACTTTTGCCCGCGCCGGAATGCCCGGTTACGAACAAAAACTCGCCCCGCCGCACACGAAAGCTCAGCTCGTGCAGCCCTACATGACCATTAGCGTACCGTTTGCCTACTTGCTCGAAGCGAATCATGAGCGGTCCCGTTCGGCGAACAGAGCGCTAACAAAGGGCTCGGCCTCGAACGTACGCAGGTCGTCGATACCTTCACCCACACCGATGTAGCGGATAGGCAAGTTGAATTGCTTGGCCAGCGCGAAGATCACCCCACCTTTGGCGGTGCCGTCGAGCTTGGTCAAGGCCAGGCCGGTGAGTGCCACGGACTGGTTGAAATGCTTGGCCTGGTTGATCGCGTTCTGGCCCGTACCGGCGTCGAGCACCAACAACACCTCGTGAGGGGCGGCCGCGTCCAGTTTACCGATGACTCGGCGCACCTTTTTCAGCTCTTCCATAAGGTTGTCCTTGGTGTGCAGCCGGCCAGCGGTATCGGCGATCAGCACATCCATACCCCGTGCCTTGGCTGCCTGTACAGCGTCGAAAATCACCGAGGCGGAATCGGCGCCGGTGTGTTGGGCGATAACAGGAACATTGTTGCGCTCCCCCCACACCTGCAACTGCTCTACCGCGGCAGCGCGGAAGGTATCCCCGGCGGCCAGCATGACTTTCTTGCCTTCACGCTGGAAGCGCGCGGCCAGCTTGCCGATGGTGGTGGTTTTACCCGCGCCATTCACGCCCACCACCAAGATGACGAAGGGGCTATGTTGGGCGTCGATCACCAGAGGCTGCTCCACGGGACGCAACATGTCGGCCAGTTCGCCCTGCAACGACGCGTACAAGGCCTGGGCGTCGGTGAGCTGCTTACGGGCAACTTTCTGGGTCAGGTTGCGCACGATGACCGAGGTGGCCTCCACGCCTACGTCAGCCGTAAGCAGGCGAGTTTCGATTTCATCGAGCAGGTCATCGTCAATGGCCTTCTTGCCCAGGAACAGGCTTGCCATGCCTTCGCCAATGCTGGCGCTGGTTTTACTCAGGCCCTGTTTGAGGCGCGAGAAGAAACCGGCCTTGGCGGGCGGGTCGGCCATAGGCGCGAGTGCGTCCGCTACCGGCATAGGCGCCAGGGCTTCGAGGGGCGCTGATAGTGGCGCGATGGCCTCTGCCTGGGCCTGTTGCGCGGCGGTAGGTGGCGGCAGGGGCGCCGGCTCTGGCTCGGGGTCGATCCCTACGGGCTCTTCTGGCACAGGCAATTCGAGCCTGGCTTCGGGTACCTCCACCCGCTCAAAGGTAGGTTGCGGCTCTGGGCTAGCGGCGGGCTCAGGGGCCAGTACAGGCTCCGGCGCCAGGTCTAGCGCCCGTTCGACCGTGGTCTCGGCCGGCGCGGGCTCGGGCTGCACAGGCACCTCTTGGGGCTTCTTGCGCAACCAGCCAAACAAGCCTTTTTTCTCTCCGGCCGCGGCCGGGGTCTTCTTATCGTCACTGGAACCAAACATGGAAGGCGGCTATCTCAAGGTAGCGAAGCGCCAGCCGGGGCGCTTCGGGGAGTCTGGAGGTCGCGAAACAGACCTTTTTTCGCCCGGCGCGTTCGTGCAACATCTTGAGCCAAGACACCTGGCAAACCGCTGCCGCAGGCGTGGCCGTAGGCCGGGCGGATCAGTATCCTAGCACCTCCTCGCCCGCCGACGCTAAGGCAAGGGGCATCCGTACAGGTTCCGCATCGAAAATGACCGTTCTTACACGTTCCCTCGCCAGGCTGCTGGCAGGCTTGGCCTGCTCTATATTGGCCACAGCCGCGCATGCCGCCCAGCCTACCCACGAATTCGTACTCGCCAATGGGCTCAAGGTCATCGTGCGCGAGGACCATCGCGCCCCGGTCGTGGTGTCCCAGCTCTGGTACAAGGTAGGTTCCAGCTACGAAGGCCCGGGCCAAACCGGCCTGTCCCATGCCTTGGAACACATGATGTTCAAAGGCAGCAGCAAGCTGGGCCCAGGTGAAGCGTCCCGCATACTGCGGGACTTGGGCGCCGACGAAAACGCCTTTACCAGCGACGACTACACCGCCTTCTATCAGGTGCTGGCCCGCGACCGCCTGCCCGTTGCACTGGAAATGGAAGCCGATCGCATGGCTACCCTGGCGCTGCCCGAAGCGGAGTTCACCCGCGAAATAGAAGTGATAAAAGAAGAGCGGCGCCTGCGTACCGAAGACAAACCTTCGCAAAAGGCGTTCGAACTGTTCAAGGCCGCGGCCTACCCCTCCACCGGCTACCGCACGCCTACCATCGGCTGGATGGCAGACCTGCAACGCATGACCATCACCGACCTGCGTAACTGGTACCGCACCTGGTATGCGCCTAATAACGCAACACTGGTGGTGGTTGGGGATGTGCAGCCCGACGAAGTCAAAGCCCTGGCCGAGCGGTTTTTCGGGGGCATCGAACGTCGCCCCGTTCCAGAGGCCAAGCGCCCTGTCGAGCTGCCCCAACCGGGCGAGCGGCGGCTGAACGCGCAGGTGCGTACCCAACTGCCTAGCTTGCTTATGGGCTTCAATGTGCCCAGCGTGGCGACCGCAAGCGACCCCAGGAGCGTTCAGGCCTTGCGCTTGATCGTGGCGCTATTGGACGGTGGCTACAGCGCACGCATGGCCTCACAGCTTGAGCGAGGCGCGGAAGTGGTGTCCAGTGCCTCGGCCAGCTACGACGCCTATGACCGGGGCGATAGCCTGTTCATCCTCTCCGCCACGCCTAATGTGGAAAAACACAAAACCTTGGCACAGGCTGAAAAAGCGCTGTGGGCTCTGCTGGAAGACCTCAAGCGCACGCCGCCTTCGCCTCAGGAATTGGAGCGGGTACGCGCGCAATACATTGCCGGGCTGGTATACGAGCAGGATTCGATCACGGCCCAGGCCACCTCCCTTGGCCAGCTGGAAACCGTTGGCCTGCCTTGGACCTTGCTGGACAACGAAGTCCAAGCCCTGTCCCAGGTCACCCCCGCCGACATTCAGCAGGCTGCCCGTACCTGGTTCACCCGCGACCGCCTAACCGTCGCTCATATCCTTCCGGAGGCTTCATCCCATGACTGAGCACCGCCCGTTCGCAGCCCTGCTGCTGGCCTTGCTCGCCATTGCCAGCGGCCCACTGAGCGCCGCCGAGCCCACGCCAACATCCGCGCGCTTGGAAACCCTGGCCAGCGCCGAAGCCGCAACGCCTGCCTACCGCAAGCTCGACGTACAGCGCTGGCAAACCAAGGGGGGCGCCAGGGTATTGTTCGTCGAAGCCCATGAGTTGCCGATGTTCGACCTACGCGTGACCTTCGCCGCGGGCAGCGCCCAGGACGGCCCCTCCCCGGGCTTGGCGCTGATGACCAATGCCATGCTCAATGAAGGTGTGCCTGGCAAAAATGTAGACGCCATTGCCCGTGGCTTCGAGGACTTGGGCGCGGACTTCAGCAACGGCTCCTACCGGGACATGGCAGTGGTCAACCTGCGCAGCCTGGTGGATGAAAGCAAGCGCCAGCCTGCCCTGAGCCTGTTTACCCAGGTGATAGGCAAACCTACGTTCCCAGCCGACTCGGTCGCTCGAATCAAGAACCAACTGATGGCTGGCTTCGAGCAACAGAAGCAAAGCCCTACTACCCTGGCCAACCAGGCCTTCCTTGCCAAGCTGTACGGCAACCACCCCTACGGTCACCCCAGCGAAGGCACCCCGAAATCCATACAAGCCATTACCGCAGAGCAAATGCGCACTTTCCACAAGCGTGCCTATGCCTCAGGCAACGCCGTGATCGCCCTGGTGGGTGACCTGGACCGCGCCCACGCCGAAGCCATCGCTGAACGCGTGTCCAGCGCGCTGCCCGCGGGCCCGGCCTTGCCAACGATTCCCGCGGCAAAGCCGCTGGCGGCATCCATCACGCACATCGAGTTCCCGTCCAAGCAAAGCCACCTGCTGATCGGCCAATTGGGCATTGCTCGTGACGACCCAGACTACGTAGCCCTTACCCTGGGCAACCAGATGCTAGGCGGGGGCGGTTTCGGTACGCGCCTGATGACCGAGGTGCGGGAACGGCGAGGCCTGGCTTACGGCGTGTACTCGGGCTTTACGGCCATGCAGGCCCAGGGGCCTTTCACCATCAGCCTGCAAACCCGCGCCCCTGTCAGTACCGGTACCCTGGAGTTGGTACGCCAGGTACTGCGTGATTACCTACGCGATGGCCCCACGGAAAACGAACTGGCGGCAGCCAAAAAGGAGTTGGCAGGGAGCTTCCCCCTGTCCAACGCCAGTAATGCGAGCATCGTTGGCCAGTTGGTGAGCATGGGCTTCTATAACCTTCCGCCTTCTTGGTTAGAGGACTATATGGCTCAATCCCAGCAATTGACCGTGGAGCAAGTGAAGAGCGCTATGAATCGTCACCTGGATGCGGACAAAATGCTCGTGGTCACCGTAGGGCCCACCGTGCCCCAGGACCCATTACCTCCTCCAACCGACCATCCCACCGAGCCACCGCTCGGTATTCCGGAGCACTAATGGCTATTCAACCTGCCAAATCCGGCCCCCGTGGTGGGCAAGGCCAACTACGCATCATCGGCGGCCAGTGGCGCAGCCGCAGGGTCACCTTCCCTGATGGCCCGGGCCTTCGCCCAACGCCAGACCGGGTACGCGAAACCCTGTTCAACTGGCTAGCCCCTTATGTAGCGGGCGCCCGAGTGCTCGACCCTTTCGTCGGCAGCGGCGCGCTCTACCTTGAGGCGCTGTCGCGCGGCGCCTCCATGGGCCTGGCACTGGATAACAATGCCGCGGCCATTGCGAGCCTGCGTGGCAACCTGGATTTGCTTAAATGCCCAACAGGCCAGCTGATGCAAGGGGACGCCGTGCGTTATCTGGAAAACCAACCGTCTCAGCCGTTCGACCTGGTATTCCTCGACCCCCCGTTTCACCAGAGCCTCCTGGAGCCCGTGTGCGCCTTGCTCGACACCAAGGGTTGGCTCGCTGAACAGGCCTGGGTCTATACCGAAAGTGAGGCGCCACCCTCCAACCTGGCCCTACCGGCTGGTTGGCAATTGCATCGGGAAAAACAAGCTGGCCAGGTGTACTACGCGCTCTGGGCAAAAGGCCGCTAGTTCGATGCCGAATACCGCACCATCGTTCCGCCCTGCTCGGGGCCTGGGTAACCCTCATTTGCAAACGCTTTGGGGGCCGCTCTGGCGCAAACAGCCTACTCTGGCCCGCACGCGTGAACGCCTCTGGCTGGCCGATGGCGATTTCATTGACGTAGATTGGCACGGCCCGCATACCCCTCAAGCGCCCTTGGTGATGGTCTTGCATGGGCTGACCGGCTCGTCGCATTCCCCCTACATAGTGGGCTTGCAGCGGGGGCTGGCCGAGCAAGGCTGGGCAAGCGTGGCCCTCAACTGGCGCGGCTGTTCGGGTGAACCCAATCTGCTGCCCCGCAGCTACCACTCAGGGGCCACCGAAGACCTGGCAGAAGTCACGCAGCTGCTACAGGCGCGGCGGCCACTGGCACCGCTCTATGCCGTGGGCTACTCCTTAGGCGGCAACATCTTGCTCAAATATTTGGGGGAAACCGGTAGTAGCTGCCCTTTGCAGGGCGCTGTCGCGGTGTCAGTGCCGTTTCGCCTGGACGAATGCGCAGACCGCATGGGGCTGGGCTTTTCACGCATTTACCAAGCACACTTCATGCGCGAGATGCTGGGTTACCTCAAGCACAAGCAACAGCGTTTCGAGCAAGAGGGGCACGGGCAACATTTGGACGCGTTGGCTGCGCTCGGTCCTTTGGATGGGATTCGCACCTTCTGGGACTTTGATGGGCGGATTACCGCGCCCTTACATGGCTTCAGCGATGCCAAGGATTACTACCGTCGCTCCTCAAGCCGGTATTACCTCAAGCACATCGACCGGCCATGCCTGCTTATTCAGGCCGAGGACGACCCTTTCGTATTCCCTCACAGCTTGCCCCAAATTGATGAGCTTACCGCTTGCACCACATTCGAGCGCCATGCGCAGGGTGGGCATGTAGGGTTTATCGAGGGGAGCGTGCGCCGCCCCGAGTACTATCTGGAGCGGCGCATACCGCAGTGGCTGCAGGAACTGAGGCTATCTCAGGCTTGAGCTCAACGGCTTGAGGGGGCCAACGGGCGCCGAGGGTCAGTGATCCATTCGCTCCAAGAACCCGCATAGAGTTTCGCCAACGGCAGCCCGGCCAGGCACATTGCGAAGAGGTTGTGACAGGCCGTTACCCCCGAACCGCAATAGGCCACCACGTTAGCATTGCCTTGCTCGCCCTCTGTATACGGGCGGAACCGCTCTCGCAATTGCTCGGGCGCCAGGAAGGTGCCATCCGGCTGCAAGTTTTGTGTGAACTCCATGCAATGGGCACCTGGAATATGGCCAGCAACAGGGTCTATCGGCTCTACTTCCCCGTTATAGCGAGCTTGGGCGCGAGCATCGAGCAAGGTCAATTCTGGGTTTTCCAACTGTTCATGCACTTGCTGCGCGCTGACTACAAGCTCGGTATCCGGTTTACCCCTCAAATGCCCACGTTCGCCGGGGGGTGCATTGAGGCTTAACGGCAAATGTGCCCCATGCCAGGCTTTCAAGCCGCCATCAAGGATATACAAGCCATTGCGCTTGCCCAGCCACACCAGCAGCCACCATGCACGGGCCGCAAAGGCGCCGGGACCATCGTCGTACAGCACTACATCGGAGCCCGCGCTGATACCCCACGCCTGAAAGCGTTCCAACAGGTGCCCAGGGCTGGGAAGCGGGTGTCGACCGGTCACGCCCTTGACGACCTTCCCACTTAAATCCCGTTCCAGGTCCGCTAGCCTGGCGCCTTCGATATGCCCTTGGGCATAGCTGCGTCTGCCATAGTCCAAGTCGTCCAAGGCAGCTCGGCAATCGAGGATAACCAAACCAGGCTCTTCAAGCCGCTGGTACAGCTGGGTAGGCGTAATCAATCGGGCGATGGACATGGCAGGTTTCCCGGGAAATTGGAGGATTGAGTCGCCGGTCAGGCCGAAGTTCCTGGGGTGTGCGCAAGCGCCTGTTCAAGCGGCTCGGGCGCTTTGCCATTTCTAAAGCCTTCCATCAGTGCCGCCATGGTAGAAGCCGCTTGGGGCGTAATGAACCCGTGCAACAGGTTGAGCGCTTGCCAAGCCCCGCGGCGTACAGCGGCAGCCGTAATAACGACTGGGGCGGGCGAGGTGGTGTACAGGTAACGCACCCAAGACGTCAGAATCAACCACGCATTGATGGCCAATGCTTGCTGTGCTTGGGCCGTCATTGCTAATAGGCCATTGGCACAGAGCGCTTCAAGAAGCACCCGAGCGTCGCGCAGACAGTTTATGGAGAACCCTCGGTGGGCCGCTGCAAGGGCCGGATCGGCCTGCACCAAATGCTCAAGGTCCCGATAAATGAACCGGTATTCCCATAGTGCTGCTATCACCCCGTCCAAGCAGGTTCGCAAGCGCTCTATCCCGGATACGGCCCCTGCTACTGGAGTAAGCGCGCTACGAACGCGCGCCTGATACTCGCCCACCAGCAACGCCACGATCTGTTGCTTGTTAGCGAAGTGGTAATAGAGGTTACCCGAGGAAATATCTGCCGCCACGGCGATGTGATTAGTAGAAATATTTCGCTCACCCCGTTCGTTGAACAAATCAAGGCTGACGCGAGTAATGCGTGAGCGAGTGCTTACGGAGGCCCTCAACCTGTACTCCTTGGCCTGTATGGATTGGGCCTTGTATCATTGTTACAAATAAATGGCCTTTTTAGCAGGGTTCACTCACTACCTAGACGAATGACTTATTGCACTACGGTGGCTACATCGCTGGCGCGTCAGCCGCTGGCTGCGCTACCATCCGAGTCCCTAACGGCTTCCCCTTCAGGACGACGCGATGAACCGAGTGTTGTATCCAGGCACCTTCGACCCTATTACCAAGGGCCATGGCGATCTGGTCGAGCGGGCTTCCCGCCTGTTCGACACCGTGGTGATCGCTGTCGCCGCCAGCCCGAAGAAGAACCCGCTGTTCACGTTGGAAAAACGAGTCGAGCTGGCTCGTGAAGTCAACGCTCATTTGCCAAATGTGGAAGTAGTAGGCTTTTCCACGCTCTTGGCTACATTTGCCAAGGAACAGGGCGCTAACGTATTGCTGCGTGGCCTACGAGCAGTGTCGGACTTCGAGTATGAATTCCAGTTGGCCAATATGAACCGCCAGTTAGCGCCAGATATCGAAAGCCTATTCTTAACTCCCTCAGAGCGTTATTCGTTTATTTCTTCTACATTAGTGCGGGAAATCGCTGCGCTGGGCGGAGATATCAACAAATTCGTGCACCCTGCGGTCGCCGAGGCCTTGAAACAGCGCTTCCAAGGCTGAACCCGACATGCTGGCGTGCAAGGCGTCAGCGATTGGGGCAAAATGCAGGACTTGTTTTTGAATGCCCTGGCGCAGCCCTGGGCTGGAGCTCCCATGTCTTTGATCATCACCGACGATTGCATCAATTGCGACGTCTGCGAACCCGAGTGCCCGAACGCCGCTATCTCCCAGGGCGAGGAAATCTACGTCATCGACCCTAACCTGTGCACCCAGTGCGTGGGCCATTATGACGAGCCACAATGCCAGCAGGTGTGCCCGGTGGATTGCATTCCCCTGGACGAAGCCAACCCCGAGAGCCATGACCAGCTTATGGCCAAGTACCAGCGAATCACTGGCAACGCCTGAGCCAGGCGGTTATCGCTTGTAGCCGCTCTCGGTACACCCCAGGCACCGCACGAAGGCCGCCTTGCCAGGGTCCACCACCAGCGCCTTGCCGGCTTCGCCTACATTACCGCCCAGCGCGGTAAAGGGTAACGACACCACGAACAGCCCGGCGCCTACTACCGTGGCGGCGATAAGCAATGGGCGGGCGATGACCAGGTCCCCGATCATCGCGAAGGCTGGAGGACCCTGTACATCGTACGCCGGGTTGCCACTGGTGTTGCTTTGGGACACTTCGGCAAAGGCTGGCAGGGGCGGCGTCGCCATGGCGAGGGCCACGGCGAATGACAGGGCGCGGAACGGCTTCATGAGGCTTCCTTTTTCCCACCGGGAATGCGACGGCTAGGTCACTTCACTATATCAGCGCGGGCTGGAATGTCAGGCGGCGAATTATTTCTGACATGCCGGGCAATAAACACTGGCACGCTGGCCTAAGCGTATCTCCCGCAATACCTTCCCGCAGACCTTGCAAGGCTCATCGCCTCGGCCATAGGCGAACAGTTCTTGTTGAAAATACCCTGGCTGGCCATCGCCGCCGATAAAGTCCCGCAGGGTAGTGCCGCCACGCTCAATGGCATAGGCCAGGATGCGTTTGATCTCCACGGCCAGCCGCACGTAGCGCCCGCGTGAGATACCGCCCGCTGCACGCCGAGGGTCGATGCCGGCGGCGAAGAGTGCTTCCGTGGCGTAGATGTTGCCTACACCCACCACCACATGGTTATCCATAATGAATGGCTTTACCGCGGCGCTACGCCCCCGTGACAGCTTGAACAGGCGATCGCCATCGAAGGCATCGGTCAGGGGTTCAGGGCCCAGTCCGGTGAGCAATTCGTGGGCATGGGGGTCGCTGCTCCAGAGCATGGCGCCGAACCGGCGAGGGTCGGTGTAGCGCAAGGCCAGGCCGTTCTCCAGCTCGATATCCACATGCTCATGCTTGAGCGGCGCTTGGCCCACGGGCACCAACCGCAAGTTCCCCGACATACCCAAATGGGCGATCAAGGTACCCACTTCAGCATTGAGCAGCAAATATTTGGCCCGCCGCTCTACGCTCAAGAAGCGCTGGCCAGACAGCCGCACATCAAGGTCATCGGGTATTGGCCAGCGAAGCCGTCGGTCACGGATGATTACGCGGTCGACGCGCTGGCCTTCCAAATGAGGGGCAATGCCACGGCGGGTGGTTTCGACTTCTGGTAATTCGGGCATGCACGGGCTCGATAGAGGGCTAAGGGTACCCACGCGGGGGCAATTTACATTCGGCAGGGTAATCCTATTCGCTCAGCCTTACCTAAATCGAGCCCCGGCGTGCCCATGGGGTTCCCATAGCGTTCCTATTAAAAGGATAAGCCTGCTGCACGTCAGCCATGCGTGGGCCTAGGGCCGAACAGGTGGGTATAATCGCGCCCTTTGCCTTTCCCCGGAGTATCCCCATGTCCCTGCCCAGCCTTCGCCTTAAAGCCAACGCCGACCGCCGGTTGCGCGCGGGGCACCTGTGGGTGTTCAGCAATGAGGTGGACGTTGCCGCAACGCCCCTTAATGGTTTCCAGGCTGGGGACCAGGCAATACTCGAAGCCGCTGGTGGCAAGGCCCTGGGCGTGGTCGCGATCAGCCCCAACAACCTGATCTGCGCACGGCTGGTGTCGCGTGACCCCAAGCTGGCCTTGGACAAATCCCTGCTGGTGCACCGCCTTAACGTCGCACTTTCCCTGCGCGAGCGCTTGTTCGATAAGCCCTTCTATCGGCTGGTCTATGGTGACTCCGATCTGCTCCCTGGCTTGGTAGTGGACCGCTTCGGCGACATGCTGGTTGTACAGTTGGCCTCGGCCACCATGGAAGCACACAAAGGCGACGTGCTAGCCGCATTGGTTCAGGTGCTCAAGCCCACGGGCGTGCTGTTCAAGAATGACGCTTCCGCGCGGGATGCCGAGGGTTTGCAGCGCTATGTGGAAACACCTTTCGGCGTGGTGCCTGAATGGGTCGCGCTGGAAGAAAACGGTGTGAAGTTCGAGGCGCCCGTGATGCAGGGCCAGAAGACCGGCTGGTTCTATGACCATCGCATGAATCGCGCGCGCTTGGCGCCCTATGTGAAGGGCAAGCGGGTACTGGACCTGTTCAGCTATATTGGCGGTTGGGGTGTGCAAGCCGGGGCCTTTGGCGCAAGCGAAGTGTTTTGTGTGGATGCCTCCGGGTTTGCCCTCGACGGCGTGGAACGCAATGCCGGGCTCAACGGCTTCGCTGAAAAGGTCACCTGCATCGAAGGGGATGTATTCGAAGCGATGAAAGAGCTGAAGGCCGCCGAGGAGCGTTTCGACGTGATCGTGGCGGACCCGCCTGCCTTCATCAAGCGCAAGAAAGACCTGAAAAACGGCGAAGGTGCCTACCGCCGCCTCAACGAGCAGGCCATGCGCTTGCTCAGCAAAGACGGCATTCTGGTAAGCGCCTCGTGCTCGATGCACTTGCCCGAAGACGACCTGCAAAACATCCTGCTCACCAGTGCCCGGCACCTGGACCGTAATATCCAGCTGCTCGAGCGTGGCGGCCAAGGGCCCGATCACCCGGTACACCCAGCCATTCCGGAAACCCGCTATATCAAAAGCATTACCTGCCGGCTGCTGCCTAATAGCTGATGGGGGGTTCTTTTCCACGCATTTTCTGAGAAATTAAGCCTGCCCCTCGCCTCGTATGCGACCGCCCTCTTGTGACATGGGCAATTCGTTGCCCTACGCACCTTGCGGCGCTGCGAGGGGCCCCTCTTTGAGTAGCCTGCAACTGCAGGCTTTTCCTACATAAGTTTCGGCTCCCAGCCTGAAGGCACTCGGGGCTAATCTGGCTCTCTCTTCAATTGATGAGATTGCCTATGTCAGCCCCTCGGCTTATCACGGCCATGCTCGTGGTGATGACGTTCCTGGGTGTGTTTGCAATGGACGTCATCTTGCCTTCGGTGCCAGCACTCGCTCGGCAATTTCATACCCCTGCCCATGCGATTACCGCGGGGATCGGGTTGTTCGTCGTAACCGTGGCCCTTGCTCAATTGGTGATTGGGCCTGCGTCAGACCGGTATGGGCGCAAGCCTTTGTTACTGGCCTGCATGGCAATAGCCACGGTTGGTGCAATGGGCTGCACGGTGGCAACCAGTAGCGGGGTCTTCCATGCTTGGCGAACGGTACAGGCCATCGGCTGCGGTGGCTTTGTGCTGGCCAACGCGCTGGTTCAAGACGTGTTCAACGGTGCCCAGCGCACGCGACAGCGTATCTGGCTCAGTATGGCCAGCGGCGTGTTTATCTCCATTTCGCCATTGTTTGGCGTGGTTCTAGAGTATTACCTTGGCTGGAAAGGGAGCTTCTATGGCTTCGCGGCCTTAGCGCTGTTCACTGGCCTGCTGGCCGTGAACGTAGTGCCCGCCAAGCCCAAGGCTTTTAGCCGCCAGTGCCCAGAGGCCGTAAAACAACCTGCCCACTACGCACGGTTTATATTGGCTAGCGCGGTGACGACGATCGCGTTCGCCAGCCATTTCTCCTTCGTGCTGCTCTCTCCTCTTTTGTTTATGGACACCTTGGCGCTCAGCCCTAAGGCCTATGGGCTGCTGATGCTGGTGTATGGCGCCAGCTATGTGGTCGGAGGGGCGATAGCGAACCGGGCTATGCGGTATATCAGTGAAAGTAGGCAGATGTGCCTGGGGATGGGCCTGATCATCGCGGGCGGCTTGGTGATCGCGGCGTTACGGACCATAGGCGCCGCCGACGCAGTGGCCGTTCTTGCGGGCGCATGCGGGGTGACCTTTGGTGTGACCCTGGCGCGCCCCGCAGCGACCACCTTAGCCATGAATGCACTACCAGGGCAGGCAGGCAGGCACCGCAGCCGCTGGCTTGAATACCATTACCTTTGCTGGCGGGGGCCTTGTCAGTTTTGGCTTAAGCTTGATGGCTGGGCAAGCCCTTATCTGGTTGCCCAGCATGTTATTGGCAATGGGCACGGCCGGGCTCGTTTTAGTTGCCCTGGCCACGCCACGCGCTATGACAGTTACAACTCCAACACCTGAGTAGCGATGGCGAAGTACACCAGCACACCGACCGCGTCGGCAATGGAGGTGATCAGCGGGCCGCTGGCGGTCGCGGGGTCCAGCCGTAGACGGCTAAGCATAAAGGGCAGGCTCATGCCGATAACGCTGCCAATCATCACGATCACTACCATGCTGCAGGCTACGATAACGGCGATGTCGGGGCCGCCTCGCATCACGCCTAACAGGGCCACGGCGGCGGCCATGGTCGTACCGAGCGCCAGGGCCACCGCGCATTCACGGCCCAGCAGCTTCATCCAATCCCGCAGCATGACCTCGCCCGTGGCCAAGGCTCGCACCATCAAGGTGGCGGACTGGGCACCGGCATTGCCGCCGCTGTCCACCAGCAGCGGCAGGAAGAACACCAACGCGATATTGGCGGCGATCACGTCTTCGAACGCAGCGATACCGGCTCCAGAGAAGAGGTTGCCGAATACCAGCAGCACTAGCCACAGCACCCGCTTACGATAGAGCAGGCCCACGGTAGCATCACGCAAGTTGCCGATATGCACCGCGATGGACGCGCCTTTGTGGAAATCCTCCGTGGCTTCATCCACCACCACATCCATGGCATCGTCGCAGGTAACGATCCCCACCAGTTGCTGTTGCTCATTGACGATAGGCAGCGCCAACAGGTCGTAATCGTTGATCAGCCTGGCTGCCTGCTCCTGAGAGCAGTCCGCCAGGGCGCTTACCACCTGTTCGCGAACCAAGGAGGCAACCTGAGCGCTGGGCTCGGCCAGTACCAGATCCCGTAGCGACAACACGCCGATCAGCCGCCGTTGGGCGTCAAGCACATAGGCCTGGTAGATGGTTTCGGCCGCTGGCGCGCTTCGGCGCAGCGCGGCAATGGCCTCGGTCACGCTCATGGCGTTGTCAACGGTGCAATACTCACTGGTCATGATGGCGCCCGCCGTACCTTGGCGATGGGCGCTGAGCTTGAGCAGATCATCGCGCTCGGCCTGGGCCAGTGCGGTCAGAAGAGGCTCGCGGGCCCCCTCGCCCAGACGCTGGAACAGATCGGCCCGCTCATCGGCGGACATTGCGCTGACAAGTCGTGCCAACTGCGCGCGAGGCATGTTTTCAGTGAGCTCTACCTGACGTGCGAGGGGCAGGTAGCCGAAGACTTCCGCGCGCTTGGTGAGGTCTATTTTCTCAAGGGTTTGCAGCGCGCCCTCACAGCTCATAAGTGCCAGATAACGGGCGGTATCCGCAGCCAATTGAGCCTTGGCCTGGGACACAGCGCCTGGCTGGCCGTGTAGGGTGTTCATGGAGAGAGTGTCAGTCATGGCGTTCTCCGGGCAAGCTAGCGCAGCCGGAACACGCCTGCGGCATTTACCGCTCAGCTCCCCCGGCCAGGCGCCAGTGCGCCTGTATCAGGTTGTATAAGTGCAATGAACTGGGAAGGTCCATTAATAGAAGTTCTCTGATCACCGCATATGCGGCGCGGGCATGATAGGAAGGGTGCTGGGCACGAGCCACCCCATAAGGCGATGCTGAAACGTTTCTCTGAAACTTCCTACATATAATGTCCACTTGCGTTTATCACATGCTCATGGTCAGCAACCACGTTCCTTCCCGCGGTTAGCGGTGTAGAATCGGCGTATTCATCGCCAAATATCCCCGGCGGGTTTATGAGCCAGGCCAGCGCTTGCGGCGATCCCGCGCAGCTGTCGGCCACTTCCCTGAGGGCAGCCCAACGGCCACTTCATCCTGGAACCGCACAAGGCTCAATTTCCCTGGAACCTGATTAGCCGCCCGGAGTGCTTCATGCCTGATTACCGCTCGAAAACATCTACCCATGGCCGCAATATGGCCGGCGCCCGTGCCCTGTGGCGCGCCACAGGGATGAAAGACGAGGACTTCAAAAAGCCCATCATCGCCATCGCCAACTCCTTCACCCAGTTCGTACCGGGCCATGTGCACCTCAAGGACCTGGGCCAACTGGTGGCCCGCGAGGTAGAACGCGCGGGGGGCGTGGCCAAGGAATTCAACACCATCGCGGTGGACGATGGCATCGCCATGGGCCATGACGGCATGCTGTATTCCTTGCCGAGCCGCGAAATCATCGCCGACTCGGTGGAGTACATGGTCAATGCGCACTGCGCCGACGCCATCGTATGCATTTCAAATTGCGACAAAATCACGCCCGGTATGCTCATGGCCGCCTTGCGCTTGAATATCCCGGTGATTTTCGTGTCTGGCGGGCCGATGGAAGCGGGCAAAACCAAACTGGCGAGCCATGGCCTGGACCTGGTCGACGCCATGGTGATCGCTGCCGACAGCACGGCGTCTGACGAAAAGGTCGCTGAATACGAACGTAGCGCCTGCCCTACCTGTGGCTCGTGCTCCGGCATGTTCACCGCCAACTCCATGAACTGCCTGACCGAAGCCTTGGGCCTGGCCTTGCCCGGCAACGGCTCACTGCTGGCGACCCACGCAGACCGCGAGCAACTGTTCCTGCGCGCGGGCCGCACCATCGTGGACGTTGCCAAGCGCTACTACCACGATAACGACGAGTCGCTGTTGCCGCGCAACATTGCTTCGTTCAAGGCGTTCGAGAATGCCATGACCCTGGACATCGCCATGGGCGGTTCCACCAATACCATCCTGCACCTGCTGGCAGCCGCCCAAGAAGCGGAGATGCACTTCGACCTGCGCGATATCGACCGCCTGTCCCGGCTGGTACCGCAGCTGTGCAAGGTCGCGCCCAATACGCCCAAGTACCACATGGAAGACGTGCACCGTGCCGGCGGCATCTTTGGCATTCTCGGTGAGCTGGCCCGGGCCGGGCTGTTGCACACCGATGTACCCACCGTTCACAGCCCGACCATGGCCACGGCCATTGCCCAGTGGGACATCACCCAAACCACCGATGCCGCCGTGCATGAGTTCTACCGCGCAGGCCCCGCGGGTATTCCTACCCAGGTGGCGTTCAGCCAAAGCACGCGCTGGGATTCACTCGATGATGATCGCGCTGAGGGCTGTATCCGCAACCTGGCGCATGCCTACTCCCTGGAAGGCGGCTTGGCGGTGCTCTACGGCAACCTGGCAGTCGACGGGTGCGTCGTGAAAACCGCGGGCGTGGACGAGTCGATCCACCGCTTCGAAGGCAACGCCAAGATTTTCGAAAGCCAGGACAGCGCGGTACGCGGCATCCTCAATGACGAGGTAAACGCCGGGGACGTGGTGATCATTCGCTACGAAGGCCCCAAGGGCGGCCCAGGCATGCAAGAGATGCTGTACCCCACGTCCTATTTGAAGTCCAAGGGGTTGGGCAAGGCGTGCGCGTTGCTCACCGACGGTCGCTTCTCGGGCGGTACCTCGGGGTTGTCCATCGGTCATGCGTCGCCTGAAGCCGCGGCTGGCGGCATCATTGCCTTGGCGCGGGATGGCGACAAGGTGCTGATCGACATCCCTAACCGCGCCATCAACCTGCTAGTGGACGATGGCGAGCTGGCAGCGCGCCGTGCCGAGCAAGACGAAAAGGGCTGGAAGCCTGCGGAAACGCGCCCGCGCAAGGTCACTACGGCGCTCAAGGCTTACGCCCTGTTAGCCACCAGCGCCGACAAGGGCGCGGTGCGCAACAAGGCGATGCTGGACGGCTAAACCTGCCTGCCTGGCCCCAGGGTTAACGCCCTTGGGACCAGGCAAACGCCAGGGCGAGGGCCGAGTCAGGCCGGAGCCCGCTCCCATACCTCAAAGTGATACGCCGGGGCCTCGCCTTCGGCGGGGTTGGGCGTGCTCGTCACCTTGACCCATGCGCTACGGTCAAATACGGGGAAGAAGGCGTCACCCGCTGGCGCGGCCTCTACGCGGGTAAGGTACAGGCGGTCGGCAAAGGGCAGGCCCAGTTCATAGAGCTGCGCGCCACCGATCAGCATCACTTCGTTTTGGCTGTTTTCGCAGGCCCAGGTTTCGCCACGGGCAATGGCCGCGTCCAACGAAGGGAACACCTCAGCGCCTGGTAGCACCAGGCCTGCCTGGCGGCTGACCACCAGGTTGAGCCGCCCCGGCAAGGGCCGGCCAAGCGAAGCCCAGGTTTTGCGCCCCATGATGATGGGCTTGCCCAGGGTGCAGGCTTTGAAATAACGAAAATCCCCAGGCAAATGCCAGGGCATGCGGTTGTCGATACCGATCACACCGTTCTCGGCATGGGCGGCGATCAGGCTTAGGGTAAGGGTCTTGTTCATGGGCGCGAGGATAGCAGAGCCGCGCGCCTGGAGCAGCCGGGGTACGGTATGCTGGCGGCTTGCAGGCCCACAGGAGCACCCGTGAACAGGCTGGATACCCTCTGGTTGACCGAAGCCGTCAGCCTCCGCGAACGCCAGACAGGCGCCCTTCAAGACAGCGAAGCCAACCGCCATGCCCGTCAGGCTGGCGGCGACTTTGTCCAGCGGGTGCACGCTCGTGCCTTGTGGTTAGCGCGGCGCGATGGCTTGGTGGAAGCCTTGGAACACTGGAAGCAAGGCGCACGGCTGGGGCTGATTCTGTTGGCCCTACTGGCGCTGGTCAGCGGTGCGGGCATGGCCGCCACGGCGCTGGCCGGCTCGCCCGCAGCGGTGAACGTGTTCTGGGCCACCGGCAGCCTATTGGGGGTAAACCTACTGTTGCTGCTGGGCTGGTGGGTGGGGCTGGTAGTGGGTGGGGATCATGGCCCCTGGCTAGGCAGGGTGTGGGTGGGGTTAGGTCAGCGCCTGGCGCGAGACGCCAAGGCCTCGCACTTGGGCGCCGCGCTGCTGGTAATGCTGCACCGGCACAGGCTCAACCGCTGGCTCTTCGGGGCCACGGTCAACGGCCTGTGGACACTGTGCCTGCTGGCCAGCCTGATCACGCTGTTGTTGATGTTCGCCACCCGCCGTTACGATTTCGTGTGGGAAACCACGCTGTTGCAGAGCGATACCTTCGTGGCATTGACCGCGTACCTGGGCAAATTCCCTGGGTGGCTGGGCTTCCCCATGCCAGCAGAGGGGCTGATTCGCGCCAGCGGAGACGGCCCAGCAGCCCTAGAAGGGGCTCGCCAGGCCTGGGCCGGTTGGCTGGTCGGGGTACTGGTGTGTTACGGCGTGCTTCCCCGGGCAGTGCTGGCAGCCGCCTGCTGGCTGCGTTGGCGTCATGGCGTGGCCCGCCTGAGTACAGACCTGGAAACACCAGAGGTCAACAGCCTGCGTGAGCATTTGATGCCCTCCACCGAGCGCCTAGGGGTCAGTGACTTGCCAGCCGAACAAAGCTGGGCAACCCCGCTGTCGGCCCAGGCCACGCTAGGCACGGGTGCGCTGGTGGTTGGCATCGAACTGGATGACGACCACCCATGGCCGCCCACGGCCAGCCCAGCCATTACCGATGGCGGCATTTTGGATGATCGCCATTCCCGCCAGTACCTGCTGGACGCCTTGGCCGCCCAGCCTGCCGACCGCTTGCTAGTGGTCTGCGACCCCCGCCGCTCACCTGACCGGGGCACCCAGGCGCTGCTGGCCGAGCTGTCACGCAACGCCGCCGAAACACGGGTATGGCTGATACCGCCGCCGGCGGGGCATGTGGCGGACGCTGCCCGTTGGGCAGATTGGCTCGATACCCTGGCGCAGTTGAAACTCCCCCAGGAAGCCACGTTTCCTTTGGCCTGGTTGGAGCATGATCATGCCTGATGCACTGACGCTCGCTGTAGTGGGCCACACTAACGTGGGAAAGACCTCATTGCTGCGTACCCTCACCCGAGATGTGACCTTCGGGGATGTATCCCATCGCCCAGGCACCACGCGGCACGTCGAAGGCGCGCGCTTGCTGGTAGACGGCCAAGCCCTGCTTGAGCTTTACGACACGCCTGGCCTGGAGGATGCCGTCGCCTTGCTGGAGTACCTGGAGCGGCTGGGCAGCGGCCAACTACGGCTGGATGGCCCTGGGCGGATTGAAGCCTTCTTAGGCTCGAGCGAGTCGCGCCAGCGCTTCGAACAAGAGGCCAAGGTCGTGCGCCAACTCCGGGCTTCAGATGCAGGCTTGTACGTGATCGACGCCCGGGAGCCCATCCTGGCCAAATACCGCGATGAGCTGCACGTTCTCGCTAGCTGCGGCAAGCCATTGCTGCCGGTGCTCAATTTCGTCAGCGCGCCCACGGCGCGGCGCGAGGCATGGCAAGCGGCATTGGCGCGGCTGGGTTTACATGCCCTGGTGGCGTTCGACAGCGTGGCGCCGCCTGAAGATGGCGAGCGTCGCCTGTATGAAAGCCTGGCGTTATTGATCGAACGGGCGCGCCCTGCCTTGGAGCGGTTGATAGACGATTTGCGTCAGCAAGCCGAGCAGCGCTTGGCGGCCGGCCGACGGCTGATTGCCGAGTTGTTGGTGGACTGCGCCGCCTGCCGCCGAACCGTCCCACAAACCGCCCAGCCTGAGGGGATTCAAGCATTGCAAACAGCCGTGCGCCAACGGGAGCAAGCCTGCGTCAGTGCGCTACTGACGGTATTTGGCTTCCGCCCAGGGGATGCCGAGGCCGGTGCCTTGCCGCTGCTTGACGGCCGCTGGGGAGATGACCTGTTCAACCCTGAAACCCTGCGCCAGATGGGCATCAAGGTGGGGGGCGGCCTGGCGGCTGGCGCGGCGGCTGGCGCCGGGGTAGACCTGCTTACGGGCGGGCTGACTTTAGGCCTGGCTACGCTCGCTGGCGCCGTGGCTGGGGGCGCCGTACAAACCGCCCGGGGCTACGGTGGCCGGCTGATCGGCAAATGGCGTGGCGAGCACGTACTAAGCGTGGACGATGCCGTATTGCGCTTGCTGGGCCTGCGGCAACAGGCGTTGCTACTGGCCCTGGCTCGCCGGGGCCATGCGGCGCAAGACAGCCTGCAACTGCCTACCCATGACCCGCAGCACTGGCGCCAGGGCCGGCTGCCCGCGGTACTCAAGCGCACCCGCGCTCACCCGGAATGGTCCAGCCTCAACCCTGGCTTTAAACCAGGCCGCGCCGATCGCGAAGACGCATTGACCACCTTAGCCCGCGAGCTTAGCGCTGCCCGCGCAGCAGGCGCAAACCGTTGAACACCACCAGCAGGCTTACGCCCATGTCGGCGAATACGGCCATCCACAAGGTGGCCATGCCCGCCAGGGTCAAACCGAGAAACACCGCTTTTATGCCCAATGCCAACACGATGTTCTGAAGGAGCAAGGCGCGCGTGCGACGGGACAGCCTGATGAATTCGCCTACCTTGCGCAGGTCGTCATCCATCAAGGCCACGTCCGCCGTTTCGATGGCGGTATGCGAGCCTGCGGCCCCCATGGCAAAACCAATATGCGCCCTTGCCAGGGCCGGAGCATCGTTGATGCCATCGCCCACCATGCCTACCACCTCGCCTTTATGCACCAGCGCCTCAATGGCGGTCAGCTTGTCTTCGGGCAATAGATTGCCACGGGCTTGGTCGATGCCCACTTCGGTTGCAATCGCCGCCACCGCCGAAGGGTTATCTCCGCTAAGCATCAGGGTTTTTACGCCCAGTTGGTGCAAATCAGCAATCGCCGCCACGCTGGTCGCTCGCAGCGTATCGGCCACGGCAAACACAGCCAGGGGCTGACGGGCATCACACAGCACCGCCACACTTTTACCGGCCTGCTCCAGCGTAGCGAGTAGGGCCTCAAGCGCAGGCGTGCATAACCCCTGCTGCTCTACTAGCCGATGATTACCGAGGGTATACACTTGCCCATCGACCCGCCCCCGGCTGCCGTGCCCCGGCAGGGCTTCGAACGCTGTCAAGGCACGGCGCTCATGACCCACCAAGCCAGCTGCAAGGGCTCTGGAAACGGGATGGTCGGAGCGGTCAGCCAAGCTAGCGGCGATGGCTTTGGCGTGTGCCAGCTCCCCTTGCAAGGGCAAGGTGTCTGTAAGCTTGGGCGCGCCTTGGGTCAAGGTGCCGGTTTTATCCAGCGCTAGCCAGCGTAAGCGGTGAGCGGTTTCCAGGTACGCACTGCCCTTGACCAGAATGCCCCGCTTGGCCGCCGCCGCCAGCCCGCTAACCAAGGTCACCGGCGTAGAAATCACCAGCGCACAAGGGCACGCAACCACTAGCAACACCAAGGCCCGATAAAGCCAATCCAGCCACGGGCCCAGGCCTAATAAAGGCGGTATTACAGCCACGGCGCAAGCCAGGGCCATGACAGCTGGGGTGTAAATACGCGAGAAGCGGTCCACGAAACGCTGAGTTGGTGCTCGGCTGCCCTGGGCTTGCTCCACCACACGCAAAATACGGCTGAGGGTGGACCCACTGGCGGGTTGAGTCGCGCGGTATTCCAGTTCGCCAGCCTGGTTGATGGTGCCTGCGAACACCGTATCGCCTACGGTTTTATCCACAGGCAGGCTTTCGCCAGTGATAGACGCCTGGTTCAGGCTCGACCGGCCAGCGGTCACCACGCCATCGAGCGCGATACGCTCACCAGGGCGCACCCGAAGCAGGCTGCCCACGGCAAGCGGCGCCACGGCCTGGGTAGTCCACTGGCCGTCTTCGCCACGTACCGTGGCTGTGTCTGGCGCCAGCTTCATCAGGGCGCCGATGGCATTACGCGCCCGCTCCAGGGAGTGGGCCTCGATGCGCTCGGCGATAGCGAACAGCACCATGACCATCGCCGCCTCGGGCCACTGCCCGATCAAGGCCGCACCCGTCACGGCGATGCTCATCAGCGCGTTGATGTTCAGGTTACGCTGGCGTAAGGCAATCAACCCTTTTCGGTAGGTGCCCAGCCCAGTAACGGCGATGGCCACCAGTGCCAAACCAACCACCAGCCCTTTTGGCCCAAGGCTGAACAAGTGGCACAGTTCCGCCGCAGCCGCAGTCACGAAACCCAGTGCCAACGCACCTTGGCTACGCCTGCTCGGTGCAGGTGCCTGGGCCTGCTCCGCTTGGGCCTGGGCCAGCGGTATCGCGGTCATGCCAAGCTCCGCGATGGCCGCTACCAAAGGTGCGGTATCCGCCAACGAATGCCTGACACCCAACACACGGTTGATCAGGTTGAATTCCAGCCCATGAACGCCCGGCACCGTGCCAAGGCGCTTTTCCAGCAGCACCTGTTCGGTGGGGCAGTCCATGGCCTCGATACGGAAACGGCTCAGGGTGCCCTCGGTGGCATCGCCGAAGCTGACGCTACTGGAAGCATTACCTCCATGATCGTGATCGTGATCGTGGTGAGCATGCCCATGGTCACAGGCGCTTGCGCCTGGGCTTACGGCGTTGCCTTGTGGGGAAGTAATGCGGTCCATGGTCGGCTCCAAAGGTTAACTATTGCTTAGTCAACACCCTGTAGCCACTATAGGGTCAAGCCTTCTGGAGACCCTTCATGAAAATCGGCGCACTGGCCAAAGCCACTGACTGTCAGGTCGAAACCATCCGTTACTATGAGAAAGAGCAGTTGCTGCCCGCCCCTTCCCGAACCGGGGGCAACTACCGGGAATACACCCAGGCGCATGTGGAGCAACTGACGTTCATTCGCAACTGCCGCACCCTGGACATGACCCTGGACGAAATCCGCGCCCTGCTCGCCCTGCGCGACACGGGCATTGCGCCCTGTGCCGAAGTCAACAGCCTGGTGGATGCCCATATCGAGCACGTACGCGCCCGTATCAACGGGTTGCTGGCCCTGGAGGGCCAACTGCTAACCCTGCGCGAACGCTGCCAGGCCACTGACGCCAATGCCCATTGCGGGATTCTGGAACGGCTGGAAGTCAACGGCGCGGTAGAGTTGCCCTGCGCCGAGCGCAGCCATGTGGGGCGCAGCCATGGGCACTGAATTGAACGCTGAGAGTTATGACCCATAAGCGGAAGGGCGACCGGCGCAGTCGCAGACTCCAAGGCCCTGGTAACGCAGCCTCCGGAATCAGTTGCCCACTCCATAACACTGAATACCGTCCTTGCAGGGGCCGGCTCACCGATCCCCTTTCACCACCGCCTGCATGATGGCTACAAACACAGCCCACTGCCTTAGGGCTTGAGCAACTGCATTTGCTGTCGATAGTCATCGGTGACCTGCCGCGCCTGGCTATTCCCCGTCACCACCCTCGGGGTAATCAGCACAATCAGCTCAGTACGCGCTTTGGATTTGCTGGTGCTGCCGAACAGCCAGCGCAGGCCCGGCACACGCCCTAGGTAAGGCACTCGGGTGCTGGTGTCGCTGTTGTCCTGCTGGATCAACCCCCCCAGCAATACCGTTTGCCCACTTTGCACGGCCACCTGGGTGGCAACGGACCGTGCCGCGATCGCCGGGTTGGTCGAAGTGCTGGTGACATTGCTGTAGTCGGCGTTACTGACCTGTTGCTTGATATCCATATACACCAGGCCGCCCGGGTTAATGCGCGGCACCACGTCCAGAATCACCCCGGTCTGCACGTATTCAACGCTGCTCAAGGTGGTGTCGGATAGGGTGGTGTTCACCGTGGTCTGGTTGATTGGAATGTTCTCGCCGACCTGGATCTGTGCCTGCTGGTTGTTCATCACCACCAGCGACGGCGCCGAAAGCACCTGGGTGCGGCCATTGCTTTCCAGCGCATGCAAAGCCACTTGCAGGTTGTTGCTCACGAACGAATAGAAGAAGGTATCGGTGCTGGCCAGGCCTGCCCCGCCGCTACCCAATGCGCCCTGGCTACCGCTGGCATTGGCAACCGTGGTGCTGGTGGAATTGCCCGCCAGCCGGCCCAGGTACCACTGAACGCCCAAGTCCAGTTCCCCGGTGAGGTTGACCTCCAGGATGCGGGTTTCAATCTGTACCTGCATCGGCGGGTTATCCAGGCGCTTGATCGCCCCTTCGATTTCCGCCCACTGGGCGGGGCGTGTACGAATCAACAGCTGGTTACTGCTTTTCTGCGCGGTGATCCGGGTACTTTGGTCCAGGCTCTGGGCGCCTTGGCCGCTGCTAGCCTGGCCACTGCTATCGGTGCCTTCTTCGTTGCCGTCTTCGGCTTCGCTGCCAGCCTGGCTGGGGTCTTCATCGCTAGTGGTAGCTTGCACGCCAGTGCTGGCGTTCATGCCCTGGTTGCCCAGGCCCTGGCTGGTGGTACCGTTAAAGCCGCCACTGCTAAAGCTTGCGCCCGAACTACTGTTGCCAGTGAGCGAGGACAAGGTGGTGGTACGCACGCCAGGCGTTACCCGGGCGGCGGAGTCGTCCTTGATCTGGCCGCTGCCGTAGATCTGCCGCAAGTACCTGGCAAGGTCCGTGGCCTTCATGTTGCGCACGTCATACACATACAACTGCGGCTCGTTGCCACCGCCTTCGTCGATGGTCTGTATCCACTCGCCTACCTCGTGCAGATATTGCGGTTGCGAAGAGATAGCCACCACCGAGTTGGTCCGCTCGATAGGCAAGAAACGCACCATTCCAGCCAGAGGCATGCCACTGTCGGGGCCAAACATCTTCTGTAGCTGCGGCATGAGTTCGCCAACGGTGGCGCGCTGCAAACCGTAGACGCCGATGGACATACCCTTGAGCCAATCCACGTCGAAGGTATCAATGGTGTCCTGGTAGTTGGCAAGCTCTTCAGGGGTACCGGCCAGGCTAAGCACATTGCGCGCGGGGTCTACCAGCAGGAAGGCGTTTTCCCGGGCGAAAGGCTTGAGCAACTTCTGCATTTCGGTGGCAGAAATGTAGCGCAGCGAGAACAGCCGTGCCGACAGGCCACTGGCGGGCCGAGCCGCGGGCAGCGTTGGGGTGAGCTTGCCACTGACCGCTTGGTTGGCCGGCAAGATCACGTAGCGATTACCCTGGCGGATCATTGCGTTGTTGGTCCACGACAGCAAGGTTTCGAGAATCGAAAGCGCCTCGGTCTTGTTCACCGGTTGCGAGGTGGAGAAGCTGACGTCGCCGGCCACCCCTTGGGTAATGCTGTAGTTCTCGTGTAGCAGGTCGCCCATCACCGTGTTGATCACCGCCTCGATGGGCTGGTTGGTGAAGTTGAACATGATGTCGCCCGCCCTATCCTGCCCCGGGGCTGGCCCGGATGCCAAGGGCGCGCGGGTGCCCGGCGCGCGAATGAAGCGCTGGTTGCCGCGGATGATCTGTTGGCGGGTAGGCGCCGCCGACTGCGTGTTGGGGCTGGCAGTGGGTGTGGTGAGGGGCGCGTCATCGATCACTGGGCGCTGGTCACCTGTCCCGCGCAAGGCCTCATGCATCAGCGCTGGGTCGTTTTCGGTTTTGCTGGGCGGCAGGGCGCAGCCGGCCAGGGCCACAGCGGTGGCCAGGCAAAACAGGGGGGTGCGCAAAGTGGCGATGTTACTGACTCCTGAAAATACTGAATTCATGGCGCGTCTTCCAAAGGCTCGGCTTCGTCGGGCTCGCCGTTGTGCGAAACAGATGGGGCGGGTAAACGAGGTGAGGCGTCCTCGCCCTGTGGGGGCAGGCGTGGGGTGGCCAGGTCGAGGCGGCGTTGCTGGCCCTGGTAGCGGAAGGTGGCCTCCCGGGGGCTAAGCACTTCCAGCAGCCAGCCATTGCTTAACCTGTCGCCCACCTTGAGCGTGAAGCTGCGTGGGCCCTGGCGTAGCAGCGCCCACTGGGCCTGGCCGTTGAGTATTACGCCGCTGAGGGTGAGCCCGGCAAGGCCAGCGTCTGCGGCTCGGCCCACGACAGCGGCGTCGGGCTTGCGCTCGGGGCTGAACAGAGGCTGGCGCCAGATGAGCGCCAACTGCTGCTCGGGCAGGCCTGGCATGTTTATGCCAGTAGCGCTGGTGGCGGTTGCCGTGGGCGCCGACTGCGGCGGCAACCACTGGGGGTCACGGCCGGCGCCGCCCAGCAGCCCGGCGCAGAGGATCAGGAGCGTGGCACACAGGGCCACCAATGGGAGGTTAGCGCGCAATGCCTTAAGAGGGGTGGATAACGTGGCCATCACCGCTGCTCCTTCGCCGCAGGTAGCTGGAGATAGCCGCGGATCAACAAGTGTACGCGCAACCGGCCTGGCCCGCCGGTGGGCAGCGCGCCACTGGCGCGGCGAATGCTGAGATTATCGATGAACAGCGCGGGCTGACTGTATTCCAAGTCGTGCAGCAGCCGAGCCAGCGGCTCCGTGGCGCAGTCCAGGGTCAGGCTGACCTTGACTTGGCGATAGGGCTGGGCACTGTCCTGCTCTGGCGTGATGGGCATGCGCTGGACGACCTCACACCCAGGCCCCGTCCCGGCATAAGCGTTTACCCGTTCAACGCTGTGTTGCATCAGTTGCGCGGCCACGGCGCTGAGGTCATCGCCGGGCAACAGACTGCTACGGCTGGCGGGGTCCTGCCGGGCCTGCTCAAGTTGCTTCTGTAGTGCGGGGCGCTGCGCGAGCAGGCCTGCGTAACGTTGCTGCTGTTCGCGGACGCTTTGTAACTGGTCTTCGATGTCGTACAGGGGGCCAGAGAACCAGCTTTGCACCAACAACCACCAGGCCGCCCAAAGCAGCAATGCCAGAACGATAAGCGCGGCGCCACGGCGTTCACGGGCGTTGAGTGGGCGACGCATCGGCAGCCTCCTTGCGTAATTGTGCGTGCAACGAAAAGCGGTCCTTGCCGCTCTCGCTGTCGGGCGCAATGATGCCTTGGAACCGAGCATCGACCAGGCTGGGGCAAGCCTTGACACGGCTGATCAAGTCGCTGGCCTTGGCGCTTTGCCCAGACACCAGGACTTCCCCGCTCTCGTTGACTTCCAACTGTTCGAGCCAGGTATCAGCGCCCAAGCAGTCGCTCAGCTCGGCAAGCAGTCGGCTAAGGGTCGGCTGCGCGGCTTTTTGCTGGGCCAAGTAGCGCGCGGCGCCACGGGTATTGAGCAGTTCGCTGCGCAAGTGCTGCAGTTGGTCCACCTGCTGGCGTTGCTCGGCAACCGTGGCTTGCATGTCGCTCAACAGGCTTTGGCGGGCATTCAGCCACAGCAGCATGCTGGTCAGGAGCAACGCCACCAGCGCCGCCAGCAACACGCGCTTGAGCCGGTTCCCAGCAGGCGCGACAGGCCGGCGGTCGGGAGGCAACAGGTCAATGCACAGGGGCGCGCCTTGCAGGTCGCGAGCATCGACGCTGTGCAAGGCAATGCCCTGTTGTCGGTAGTGATCAAGGATACCGTTCAGGCGGTCGCGCAACACGGCCACCAGCAGCACTTGAGCATACGGGTTGGTACGGTTGAGCACGCGCGCGTCGAAATACAATTGGGCGGCGCTGAAGGGCGTGTGTTTATCCAGTTCGAAACCAAGCACGTTATGCAGGCTGCGTGTAGCGATCAGTGGCACGCTCAACTCCTGGGCCAACACCATCGACGCTGGCAGCATCAGCACGTAACGCTGTGCCGAGACTGCCTGGGCGCCGGCTACCGCCCCCTCAGGCGCCACACCCGGGCTGGCGGGCCAGTCGAGGACCAATACCGCCGGGGCCGTGCTAAGCCGCGCGCGCCAGCGGTCCGGCAACGCGCCGTGCAGCTCACGCAGCCAGGCCCGCCACAGCCCTTGGGCTGGGCTGCGATGCCAGTGACCGCGCAGGCGCTCAAGTTGCCCCCGCAGCAGTGTCAATGAAGACGAATTCAGTGGGTTCATTCTTGCCAACGCAGGACCCGGTACGGCCGCGTCCCCTCCTTTGATGCCGTAAGTAACAGCGTGACGCTAAGCGCCGAGGTAAAACCATCAGCCATGCGCGCCTGGCTGTAGAGGGTAAGAATGTCGCCCGGATCACTGGCATCGGTAACACCCTCGCCCACCGCCCGTCCAAGCCCAAGTGCCTGCTTGAGCCGCGGGCTGGCGAAGGCAGCCATAGGGCTTTCCAGGCCGCTCCAGAGCGTTACTTCACTTAACAGGGCGCTGTACAACTGCTCACTCATGCCTGGCAATTCACGCAGTTCTTCCAGCAGCCGCAGCGGTGGCCGCAGGCCGCCGCGGCGTTGGTCGAGGGCGTGCTCAAGGTCGTCGGCCTGGGTGTTAGAAGCGCCTACCGCCTTAAGCAGTCGGCCAACATCCGCCGAGGCGGCAACGTTGAGGTCCAGCTTCCCGCGCTCGCTGAACACGCGGACCTGCACCTGAGCGTCGTCGAACGTGAGCGAGTGGGGCTGACCATCGGCGCGCCAGCGCAGCGTTGGGTTGCGCTCTAGCAACCCCACAACGGCCAGGTTCATACCGGCCTCGGCAGCCAACAGTCCTTGCGTATGCTGGCGTTGCCAGAGGGCCTGGCGGGCCTCCAGACGCACGCCGCCGGCAAGGCTTGCGAGCAACAGGCTAAGCAACGCCAATACCCACAGCACCACCAGCAAAGCGACACCCCGTTGCAGCTTCATGACCCACCTGCTTGGGCGGATAAATCCAGCTTCATCGAAACGCTTTGCAACACCCAAGGCACCGGGCCGCTCAGGCTGGCATCGATGCGTACCGCCTGGGGCAGGCGTGCCGGCCACGGCCACTCGTCCAGCCAGCCGCTGGGTTGCCCGCCAGGGGTAACCCCTCGGTAGCTCAGGTGTAACGCTCGAACCTCATGCAGCAGCACCTGGGGCTCACCGAAGGTGCGTAAGGCCTGCCCGTCCAGGCGCGCCAGGTAAAGCTGCACGCGTTCGCCTTGCAAGCTCAGTTGGTACTGATATAACCCGCCGCCCATGCGCGTAGGCAGCGGTGCATAGAACATCAGGCTCTGGGCCGTGCCTCGAAACACCACCGGCGGCCCGTCACTGACGGCACCGGCCGCCAGCGGCAGCGCCTGGCTGATCGAGCGGCGCAAAAACTGCTGGCTGGCGCGAACCTCGTCGAGCCGGGCGTTATAACGGTCGGCCTTAGCCACCGCGCGGTTGGCGCCCACGATCGCCCCGCCGATCAACGTGAGCATCACGCCCAGCAGGCTTATCACGATAAGCAATTCGATCAGGGTAAAGCCCGCGCCGCGTCGCTTCACTGGCCGCCCCCCGGTACAGCGCCCGTGCCGACGGTGCGTATTTGCAGGGTGCTATAACGCGCCCGTTGGCCGCCGTTGGCGAGGCTCAGGTCAAGGCGATAGAGCGCCACGTGAGGCACGCTGCTCGGCTGCTGGCGGATGTCCAGTTCCCAGCGCACGTTCTGATCCCACTGCCCGGCGCTATGGCCCGGCGCCAAGGGGCCGCTGTTCACTTCATCCATGAACGATCGTGCCGCCAGGCTAAGCCGGTCACTGCGCTCAACCTGCCCCAAGGACCTGGCGCTTTGGCCAAAGGCTGTAAGCAACACGGCACAACACAAGGCCAGCACGGTCAAGGCAGCGAGCATTTCCAGCAAGGTAAACCCGCGCTGTGGAAGAACGGGTGCGTTCATGGCAAGTCCCGCAGCGCCACACTGCCGTCCAGCCAACCGATATCGATGCGCCAACGCTTGCCAGGCTGGCTGAGCACCACCTGGCCGCCACTGGAGCCGCCATCTGGGTAGAACTCGAAGGCGGCACCCAGTGCTTGGGCGGTGTGTAGCTCAACGGCCAAGTCGACCGGCAGGGTTTGCAACGCCTGGCCGGGCGCGGCGAAGCGGTGAGTAACCAAGTCAAAACGCGCCTGGGCTGGTTGCCCACTGACAATGGCTTGCACTCGCGCCGCGCGCAGGCCCAGCACCACTTGCGCCAAGACCCGCCGCTCACTGGCCGCGTGCAGCCCTTTACCTACGCCAAAGGCGACAACGCCCATGGTGATGCCGATCAACATAAGCACCACTAGCATTTCGAATAGGGTAAAGCCGCGAGCGCGTGCTGACAGGTGCATGGAGGGTTACTGCCAGTTGCCAAGGTCGGCCTTATAGCCGTCGCCGCCGGTCACGCCATCCTGGCCGAAGAAAATCAGGTCATAGCTGCCATGCTCACCTGGAACACGGTAGCCAAAATCATGGCTGAAAGGGTCCTTGAGGTCCGATGGCTTGGCATAAGGGCCCATCCAGCCCTGAGCATTGGCAGGCTTGGTGGTCAGTTGCGCCAGGTTTGCCGGTGGCGCGCCCATGTCCAAGGAATAACTTTCGATTTTCATGCTCAAGCTGGCCAACTGCGCTTTGCCAGCGCCGTACTTGCCTTTGTCCACGTTGCCGCCCACCTGGCGGACCACGATGGTGGCAACGATGCCTAGCAGCACGATCACCGCAAGCATTTCGAGCAGGGTAAAGCCGCCTTGCTGGCGGCGCGCAATAGCGATGGTGCGGGGCATGGAAAGTCCTCAGATATTACTGGTAAGGCTCATTAGCGGGAGCATGATGGCGAGCATGATGACCGCCACCATCACCGCCATCACAACGGTCAGGGTCGGCACCAGGGCGGCAAGCAAACGGTCGATGCCACGCTTGGCTTCAACGTCGAACACGTCGGCAACCTTGAGCAGCATCATGTGGAGGTTGCCGGCCTGTTCACCGACTTCGATCATCTGCAGGGCAAGTTCGGGCAATAGCGGCTGCGGGCCGAAGGCCGTGGCCAGGGTGCCGCCTCCCTTGACCCACTCGCCGGCCTGTCCCACTTGTTCAACGATGGCCTGATTGCCACAGACCTGGCGCACGGTGAGCAACGCCTGTAGCAAGGGCACGCCGTTGCTCAGCAAGGTGCCCAGGGTACGGGCCAGCCGTGCCGCTTCAATACGCTGCAGGAGGGGGCCAATGACCCCTACGGCTAACAGCCGACGGTCCATGCGCAAGCGTCGCGCCGGGTCTCGCCGACGCCACGCCAACCCCCAGGCCAGCGCGATCACCCCGGCCAACAGCAGCAGGCCATCGTCGCTAAGTACTTGGCCCACATGCAGGATGATTTCAGTAATCAGCGGAAGCGGCACGCCCAGATCGCGAAAGATCGGTACGAACTGCGGTACTACATAAGCCAGCAGCAACGCCAATGAACCCAACACGCCCAACACCAGGAAAACCGGGTAGATCAAGGCATTGACGACTTCGCCGCGCACGGTTTCGCTGCGCTCCAGGTAGTCGGAAAGCTGGCGCAGCGTGCGCTCCAGTTCGCCACCGGCTTCCCCGGCGCGAATCATGCTGATGTACAGCGTGGAGAACTGCCCGCCCTCTTCTTCCAGCGCCTGGGACAGCGGCTTGCCTGCCTTGACCTGCTCACGAACCCGTTCCAGCAACGCCCGGCGCCGAGGTTCGGTGCTCTGCCTGAGCACGATGCCTAGGGATTTTTCCAGGGGTTGCCCGGCGCCGAGCAAGGTTGCCAGTTGCTGAGTGAAACTGACCAGCGCTGCCCCCCCTAAGGCGCCTTTGCGGGCGCCAGCACGGCGTGCGCCCAGGCTCGCATCAATGCTGAGTACCATCAGCCCGCGTTTTTGCAACAAAGCGACAGCGGCTGCCTGATCACTGGCGGCGAGGGTCCCGCGTTGAGCAACGCCCTCCCCATCCAAGGCGTGATAGTTGAAGTGGGCCATGTCAGTCACCGCGCGTCACGCGCAGTACCTCTTCGAGGGAGGTGATACCGGTCACTGCCTGGCGCAGGCCTTCCTCATACAAGGTGCGCAGGCCTCCACGGCGCGCGGCGTGCTCCAGGGTGGCCGCATCGGCTTGGCGCATCAGGAGGCCGCGCAATTCTTCGTTCATTACCAGCAACTCGGTGACCGCGCTGCGCCCGTGATAGCCGCCACCGATGGCGGCCGTGTCGGGCCGGTACAGCTTGATCGGGCGCTGGTCGGTAAAGCGCTCAAGGCCATGCTCGGCGATCAGTTGCGCAGGCGCTTCAAAAGCGATGCGGGTATGCGGATCAAGCCGGCGCACTAACCGTTGAGCCAGAATGCCCTTGACCGTTGAGGCGATCAGATAGCTTTCCACACCCATGTCCAGCAAGCGAGTGATACTGGCCGCCGCGCTATTGGTGTGAAGGGTCGACAGCACCAGGTGGCCGGTGAGGGAGGATTGAATGGCGATGCGGCAGGTTTCCAGGTCGCGCATTTCGCCGATCATGATCACGTCCGGGTCCTGTCGCACGATGGAGCGTAGCGCGGTGGCGAAATCCAGGCCAATCGACGGCTTGACCTGGATCTGGTTGATCCCTTCGAGCTGATATTCGACCGGGTCTTCCACGGTGATGATCTTGCGCTCGGCGGTATTGAGCCCCGAGAGCGCGGTATACAAGGTGGTGGTCTTGCCCGAGCCGGTTGGGCCGGTGACCAGCAAGATTCCATGGGGGTTGCTTAGCACTTCAAGGAAGCCGTCCAGACGCTCACCGTCCATGCCCAGGCTCTGGAAGTCGAAACTGACCGTCTGCCGGTCCAGCAGGCGCATCACCACTGACTCCCCAAAGCTGGTGGGCACCGTGGACACCCGCAGGTCGAGGGCCTTGCCCTGGATGCGCAGCATGATCCGACCATCCTGAGGCAGGCGCCGTTCGGCGATGTCTAGCCGCGCCATGATCTTGAGGCGAGAAATGACCGCAGCCGAGGAGCTAGACGGTGGCGCCTCGGCATCGTGCAGTACGCCATCGATCCGATAGCGCACCTTGAGTTGGGTTTCGAAGGGTTCGATATGGATGTCAGACGCCCGCTGTTCCACGGCACGCTGCAGAATCAGATTGACCAGGCGGATTACCGGTGCTTCGGAGGCCAGGTCCTTGAGGTGCTCGATGTCTTCCTTGGTACCCTCTTCCCCGTCCAGCGTCTCGATCAGCGAGCCCATGGCCGAACGACCCTGGCCAAAATAGCGCTCGATCAGCGCTTCCACTTCGTTGCCTGGGCCCACCGACAAGTACACCGGCGCCTGATAGGCGTATGCCAGTGCTTGCAGTGGGTAAAGGGCCGCCGGGTTAACCGCCAGCACATGCACGCCATCGCGTTCCCTGCCCAGTGGCACTACCCGGTGGTGGCGCAGGAAGCGCTCACTCAAGGCTGGCAGCGCCTCGGCTTCCATCGGCGCATCCTCTGCATTCCATAAAGGCGCCGGTAGGCAAGCCGCCCACGCCTGGGCCAGGGACAATTCCGAAACCAACCCCAGGCGCGTCAATAGCGCCAGCAAATCATTGCCCGCCGATTCCAGCCCGAGACGCCGCGCCCGCTCCAGGTCCGCGAGCTTCAGCCCGCCGTGGGCGAGCAGCCACTGGCAGATCTGCTCGTCGCTAGGCAATTGCGCGTGCAAGGCATCGATGGGGGGTAACGGCATGGAGGCGCTTCTGGGTGTAAATACTGCGGGCTATAAATAAAGAGGGCCTTTGCAACCCTCTTCAGATTCTATGGCTTATTTAACGAGTGGTTTTAGCTGTATCAATTGGGCGGCCGCCCTTAGTAGTTTGCTGCGCTTGTTTCTTTTCGGCCTTAGTGTCGTGAGTTTGAGTCATGACAGTTGAATCCGATGTACCGGAAGCACTGGTTGAATCAGCAGAGTCATCAGCCAAAGTGACGCCCGCAAAGAGCATTGACAATACAGCCGAGGCGGCAAAGAGGGGCAATTTCATACTTATCAACTCCAATACAGTGTGAGGAAAAGCAGTAATCGCAAGCGACCGGCCCGACCGCCTTCACAAGCGAGTGAAGCCGCAAGCAGGCTCACTGGCGGGCGATTTTTCGCTACAAACCCAGCAAAACTGGGGCTCCCAGGATTTTGCTAAACCAACAGACCTGTAGGTTTAGCGTCGGTTCACACATCGCGAAAATAAATTTTTAACCTGATTTTTCTTACACAGCCGTATTGACACATTTTGAAAAAACCCTTCTTAATTTAAAAGAAGGTCAAACCGCCTCGGCAATTATCCGCACACCCAGGGCGGTTTTATTTTCAACAAAATTAACTTCCCACTGCATCGCACGGCAATAGCGTTGCCTGCTGCTGCCTGCTTCTTTCTTGCCCAATAATGACGGGAGGGGTGGAGGCTTGCCTGCAGCAAGGCGTTGCGCTACTGACCTGCGGCATAACAGCGCAGGGGTTTGATCGGCAAATGGAGTTATCACAGATGCGCAAACGAACACTTATAGGGGCCCAATCGGCCCTAGCGTTATTGGCTTTGGCCATTTCCCAGGTGCACGCCGCAGACAGCACGCAGACGCAGCTCGAAGCCAAGGAACAGCGCGCCGAAAAGGCCGCCGCCGCTACTCTGGCGAAGATGAGCCTGGAAGAAAAACTTGCGTATATCGGCGGTAAGGGTGGCTGGAACGTCAAGCCCCTGGCCCAATACGGCGTACCTGAAATCAACGGTGCCGACGGGGGTGCCGGGGTTCGCTACACCAGCCAGGGTAATAACCAAGGCGTGGTCTACCCCTCCGGCCCGAACCTTGCCGCCACTTGGAACCCACGCAGAGCCATCGACTTCGGCCGCGCCTTGGGTTACGACACCGCCAGCGGTGGCTACCAGTTCATCACCGGCCCTGGCATGAACTTGTACCGCACTCCGTTCGGCGGCCGCGCGTTCGAGTACTTGTCCGGTGAAGACCCGTTCATCGGCGCGACCATCGGTGCCGCCACCATTAACGGTATTCAATCCCGTCGCGTATGGGCCGAGGCCAAGCATTATGCGGCGAACGATCAGGAAACCAACCGGTTCATCCTGAACGAAAAGATCCCCGAACGCGTGCTCCGGGAAATGACCCTACCCAGCTTCGAGTCGGCTTCGAAGAATGGCCTGGTCGCGATGATGATGTGCTCGTTCCAGCTGGTGAACGGCGAGTATGTCTGTGAAAACTCGCACCTGATCAAGCAGATTCTGAAGAAGGAATGGGGCTACAAAGGCTTTATCCAGAGCGACTACAACGCGGTAGTCCATGGTTTGCCCGCTGCCCAGGCCGGTACTGACCTGGACATGATGGGCTACCAGATGAACAGCACCCTTCTCAAGCCGTACCTAGACAGCGGCGAGCTGAGCGTTGCGACCATCGACGACAAGGTGCGCCGTATTCTGCGGGCGATCTACCTGTACCAGTTCGACAAGTTCGCACCACTCACCACCCACAACATGAACAGCGCCACCAGCAACAAGGTCGCCCTGAACGTAGCCCGCGAAGGTATCGTGCTGCTCAAGAACGACAGCAGCCTGCTGCCGCTGAACAAAAGCACGGTCAAGACCATCGCGGTGGTCGGTAACCTGGCCAAGTACGCACCACCTACCGGTTTCGGCAGCGCCAATGTTCAGGCCACCCACTACATCAGCGAGCTGAGCGGTTTGCAGCAAATCGCGCCGAACGCCAAAGTGGAATTCCTTGACGGCCTGTCGCTGGATCCGGCCGTGTCCTCCTGGACTACTGAAAACAGCAAGGGCACGAGCGTCGCGGGCTTGAAGGCCGAGTTCTTCAACAATGCCAACTGGTCCGGTGATGCCGCCGCTACCCGGATAGACACCCATGTGAACATGGACTGGTCTACCGACACGCTGCCGATCAATGGTGACACGTCCAACACCTCGATCCGCTGGAGCGGCAAGGTCACCCCGACCACCAGTGGCGAGCAAGTGTTCAAGGTACGTGCCGATGGCGCCGTGCGCCTGTGGGTCAATGGCCAGGAAATCATCAATAACGGTGACGGCCATCCGCTGCCGACCAACAGCATCCCGCCGACCATTCCGGCGTCGGGCAAGGTGACCCTCGAAGCTGGCAAGGCATACGACATCAAGCTTGAGTACTCGCGTCGCGCCGGCTACATCTCGACCATGGGCGGCATGGTAGGCGTTCAACTGGCCTGGGCTTCCTTGGCGGCCCCGCAAGACCTGGCCAAGTACGATGCCGTGGTGGTGGCGGTCGGTAACAACAACGAGTACGAAGGCGAAGGCTTCGACCACGGGTTCGACCTGCCTGAGTACCAAGGCCAGCTCATCCAGAACATCAGCAAGGTCAACAAGCACACCATCGTTACCCTGCATGGTGGCACCGGCTTGAACATGGCCGACTGGATCGATTCGGTTCCTGCCGCGCTGCATGCCTTCTACCCCGGTCAGAACGGCGGCCAGGCCCTGGCGGAGATCCTCTTCGGCAAGGTCAACCCTTCCGCCAAACTGCCGATCAGTATCGAACGCAACATCGAGGACAACCCGCTGTACGCGGACTTCCCCAACTACGACAACAACCTGAACCTCAAGGAAACCAGCTACAAGAACGACCTGTTCATGGGTTACCGTGGCTATGAAAAGAAAGGCACCAAGCCGCTGTATCCGTTCGGCTACGGGCTGTCGTACACCTCCTTCGGCTATAGCAACATCAGCGTGACGCCAGGCGTGGCTGTCGGCAACACGCCGATCAAGGTGTCCTTCGACCTTACCAACACTGGCAAGGTCGCAGGCTCCGAAGTTGCCGAGTTGTATGTTGGCCAGGCCAACCCGAAAGTCGCCCGCGCGCTCAAAGAGCTCAAAGGCTACAAGAAGGTGTTCCTGCAGCCGGGCGAAACCCGTCACGTGACCATCGAGCTGAACGACCGCTCGCTGGCTTACTTTGACGTAGCCAGCAAACAGTGGGTGGTCGATGCCGATACCTTTAACATCTCGCTGGGTGCTTCTTCACAGGATATCCGCCTGCAAGGCAAGCTGGTCAACCAATTCCGCCAGGAGCTGTCCACTACCACCAGCAACCCCCTGCCACGTTCGGCGCTGAACGCCACCAAGGTCACATCGACAGCGGTGAAGACCGGCGGCGTGTATGACCAGGCCACGGGTGAAACCACCACGAACGATTCCGACGACTACGGCAACTCAAACTACTAAAGGACAGGCTCCGGCGTTGTTATAGCCGGGGCTGCAGGCTCAGGGACGAGCCTTTTCATCCACGCTGGCATGCCCATCGACATATTCGAATTCATCAGTAGGTTGCTTTTAAGCCATCTACGCACACGCGTTGGTTTGCTTGATCGCCTGCTCTACTTGGGCAAGATAGGTCTCGAAACATTGGGCCAGGTCTACCCTTTCTGGAAACCTCAACCATTGCAGTTGCAAGCCGTCCATCATGGCCAGTATGTGCTGGATAGTCGCGTCCACGTCCACATCGCCGCGGACCTCGCCCTTATCCATCAAAGCGTACAACTGCTCACGCATACGTGCATAGATGGCTTGATAACGGGATTGGTACCACTCCCAGGCAGGGTGCCCTTCCGCCAGGCTCTCGGCATTAAGGATGCTGAAGGCCCGAATCACACCTGGATGGCTGATGTTCGCCCGGTTGATGGCCTTGAGCGCGGAGAAAAAACCGTTCAGGCTCTCATCGCTGCTGATGTTTTCGGCCATTTGTATCATAGCCTCGTCGCGCCGCTTCAATACGGCCGTCAGCAGAGCGATCTTGCTAGGAAAGTGATGCAACACGCCAGCCACGGTAATCCCTACATTCTGTGCGATCCTGGCGATTGACGCGCCACTGTAACCTTCCACGGAAAACATCTCCAATGCGGCATTGAGCAGCTCTTCACGGCGTTTTTCGCCCTTCGGTGCTCGCCGCTGGCGGGTAGATTCAGGCAACGCGGGGCCCAAAGCGGTTTTCTGTCGAGTCATTCCCAGGTCCATTTGAGCAATGCATCAACGTAAACAGATTGGCCTATGAGCGCAAATATTCCTCGTAGCCTACTGGCGGCAGGGGATCGCCTACGCTATTGAACTTATATTGCTACGGGTGCCTTGATACTCGGGTCTGCGTCGTATCCAACAATCCGGAAATCCTCAAATTTATAGTCATAGATGGATTCCGGGCGCCGAAGGATCTCTAGCTTGGGAAGTGGTTTTGGCGTTCGGCTCAGCTGTTCCTTGATCTGTTCCATGTGATTGGAGTAAGCATGGGTGTCGCCCGTTGTGACGATGATCTCGTGAGGTATAAGGTCACATTGTTGCGCCAACATATGTGTCAACAGAGCCAGGGCCGCAGTGTTGTAAGGAAGGCCTAAAAACACATCGGAACTACGGATGTAAAGCTGCATGGAAAGGTGCTTGTCATGTACAAATGCTTGGTACAGCAGGTGACAAGGAGGCAATGCCTGTAATCCGTTGCGTGCGTTCTCTTGGGGGCTTAGTCGCTCGTCAGGAAGGTATTCAACATTCCAGCCATGGAATAGGATGCGCCGGCTGTTTGGATTGGTCTTCAACGTTTCGACCATATAGTCGATCTGGTTGATTTTACGACCGTCCTGGGTCGGCCAGGCTGTCCATTGCTCACCGTAAACCGGACCAAGATTCCCTTCTTCAGTGGCCCATTCGTCCCAGATGCTCACTCCATGTTCATTGAGCCATTTCACGTTTGTATTGCCGCTCAACATCCAAATCAGTTCGTTGGCAATACTCTTGAAATGAAGCTTCTTCGTAGTAAGCAACGGGAAGCCATTGGCCAAGTTGTGTCGAAACTGGCGAGCGAACACAGCCTTGGTGCCTGTTCCGGTACGGTCACCCTTGACTACGCCATTACTGATGACATCGGTTAAGAGATCCAGATACGTTTTCATGATGCCTCTGATCCGTCGCAATAAAAAAGGCGACTTTTAAACCTGAACACAGCGGGGCCGAAGCCCCGCCGGCAACGTTAGGCGGCCTGCCGAGCCGCGGGGTCGCGGTGATAGGCCCACCAGATGAGAGCGGCGCCACCCAAGACCATCGGCAAGCATAGTACCTGGCCCATGGTCAGCCAGCCAAAGGCGAGATAGCCCAGTTGCGCGTCCGGCACCCGCACGAATTCCACCAAGAACCTGAAGATGCCGTAGAACAACGCAAACATGCCCGATACGGCCATGGTGGGGCGCGGCTTGCTGGAGTAGAGCCAGAGAATGATAAACAGCGCCACGCCCTCGAGCGCGAACTGGTACAGCTGCGAGGGGTGCCGGGGCAACTGAGCGGGGTCGCTGAACGGTGGGAAGATCATCGCCCAAGGCAGGTCGGTAGGCTTGCCCCACAGTTCGGCGTTGATAAAGTTACCGATACGGCCCGCGCCCAAGCCCAGGGGTACGAAAGGTGCGATGAAATCCATCAGCTGGAAGAAGGTTTTATCGTTACGCTTACCAAACCACCAAGTGGATAACATTACCCCGATCAGCCCGCCATGGAAGGACATACCGCCTTTCCACACCTCGAAGATCAGCGCCGGGTGGGCAATGTAGGCAGGCAGGTCGTAAAACAGCACATAGCCTAGGCGCCCACCAATGATCACCCCCATGGCGACCCAAAACACCAGGTCAGATAATTTTTCACGGGTCCAAGTGGGGTCGAAGCGGTGCATGCGGCGTGGCGCCAGCAGCCAGGCGCTGCCAATCCCCACCAAGTACATCAAACCGTACCAGTGAATCTTCAACGGCCCGAGCTCCAGTGCCACGGGGTCTATCTGCGGGTAAGGCAGCATCTATCTTCCTCGATCAAAGCAAAAAACTAAGGCCAACGCTAAACAGCAACAACGCGAACAACCGCTTGAGCAGCCGAGGCGACAGCTTGTGAGCCAGGCGCGCGCCGTAACGGGCGCATAGCATACTGGTGATCGCGATACCCACCAGCGCTGGCAAATAAACGAAGCCGAAACTATGCGCTGGAAGCAGCGGCTGGTGCCAGCCCAGCAGAATGAAACTTGCAGCGCCCGACAAAGCGATGGGCAGCCCACAGGCTGACGAGGTGGCCACTGCTTGCTGCATGGGCACGCTGCGCCAACTCAGGTAAGGCACCGTCAGCGAACCGCCCCCGATGCCGAAAATGGCCGAGGCCCAGCCAATCACAACGCCTGCCAGGGTCAGCCCGCCCTTGCCGGGAACATCACGGCTGGCTTTTGGCTTGAAGTCCAGGAACATCTGTATGCTAACCAGCAACGCGAACACGCCGATGATCTTCTGCAAGTGAGGGCCTTGGATCAGGGACGCGGTCTTTGCGCCCAAGGCGCCGCCGACCACGATGCCCAGCGTCATCCAGGCGAACACGGGCCAGCGCACGGCGCCGCGTTTGTGGTGTTCGCGTATGGCATTGACCGATGTAAAAACGATAGTGGCCAGCGATGTGCCCACCGCTAAGTGCGTCAGTATGTCGGGGGCAAAGCCTTGCAGACCGAAGCTGAACACCAGCACCGGCACGATGATAATGCCACCGCCTACGCCGAACAGCCCCGCCAATACCCCAGCGCAAGCCCCAAGGGCCAGGTAGAGCGCATATTCCATGTAAGTTCCTCGCGCGAGGGCGCATGGTACCGGATCGACCCTGTCCGCTCCAGTTGCGGCGATAGAAGCGCAGGGTGGCCAGCGTGTACAGTAAGCGAAAACAGGATGCCTGCCCTATGTGCTTGATCGTATTTGCTTGGCGCCCCGGCCATGGGCAGCCGCTGGTGCTGGCCGCCAACCGGGATGAGTTCTATGCCCGCCCTACCCTGGCCTTGGCGCAATGGCCTGATGCACCCGGCGTGTATGCTGGCCGAGACCTGGAAGCTGGGGGCACTTGGTTGGGGGTCGGGCCTAATGGGCGCTTCGCCACGGTTACCAACATTCGTGGGCGTAACGGGCCCGGCCGTCGGTCCCGCGGCGAACTCTGCGCCGCTTACCTCAAAGGCGAGCAATCGCTAGATGATTACGCTTGGCACCTGTGCACCCACGCCGGTGATTACGCAGGCTTTAACCTGCTACTGAGCGATGGTCAGCAGCTGTACTACCTGACCAACGCTAGCACCGGTCCCGAGGCCTTGGGCGCAGGGGTATACGGGCTGTCCAACGCGGCCCTGAACACCCCATGGCCGAAGCTACTGAACACCCGCCGCGCTTTCGAGGCCCAGCTGGATGGCACGGCGGAGCAATGGCTTGGCATCATGGCGGACCCTACTCCGACCAGCGACGCAGAGCTGCCCGAAACCGGCGTTGGCCTGGCCACAGAACGGCTGCTGTCCAGCACCTTTATCGCCACTGCCAGCTATGGCACTCGTGCCAGCTCGGCATTGATCGTCCATCAAGATGGCCGCCGCTCATTGACCGAACGTAGCTTCGGCCCTGGCGGCGCAGTATTGGGGCAGGTAACCGTAGAGGTGTAAGGCGCCGGTTACAGCGCCTTGGGCGCCGCCGGGTTGATCATCCGCGCCAGGCCTTGGTTTTTCAGGGCCAGTTGCAGCGAGCTATGGATAACCCGAGGATTGTCGATCTTCATCAACTGGGCCAACAGTTCGCGGGATTTTTCGTAGCTCACCTGGCGCAGCATCCATTTCACTTTGGGCAGGTTGGTGGCGTTCATGGACAGGCTGTCGAAGCCCATGGCCATGAGCAGCACCGCAGCCGCCGGGTCGCCCGCCATTTCGCCACAGATGCTCACCGGCTTGCCCTCGGCATGGGCTTCGGTCACCACATGCTGCAAGGCCTGCAACACGGCGGGGTGCAGGTAATCGTACAAGTCCGCTACCCGTGGGTTGTTGCGGTCCACGGCCAGCAGGTATTGGGTAAGGTCGTTGGAGCCAACCGACAGGAAGTCCACCTGGCGAGCCAGGTCTCGGGTTTGATAGACCGCCGCCGGAATTTCCACCATCACGCCAATCGGTGGCATGGGCACGTCGGTGCCTTCGTCACGCACCTCGGCCCAGGCACGGTGCAGCAAGTGCAGCGCCTCTTCAAGTTCATGAATGCCAGAGATCATTGGCAAGAGGATGCGCAGGTTGTTGAGCCCTTCGCTGGCCTTGAGCATGGCCCGGGCCTGCACCAGGAAAATCTCCGGGTGGTCCAGCGTCACACGAATACCACGCCAGCCCAAGAAGGGGTTTTCTTCCTTGATGGGGAAGTACGACAGCGATTTGTCGCCGCCGATATCCAGGCTGCGCATGGTCACCGGCAACGGGTGGAAGGCCGCCAGTTGCTCACGGTAAATGGCCAGCTGTTCTTTTTCCGAAGGGAAGCGCTGGTTGATCATAAAGGGCACTTCGGTGCGGTACAGCCCCACGCCCTCGGCACCCCGCTGCTGTGCTCGAGCCACGTCGGCCAGCAACCCAGTGTTCACCCACAACGGCATGCGATAGCCATCCAGGGTGACACAAGGCAATTCACGCAGGGTTTCCAGGCCCTTGGCCAGCTCCCGCTCCTCTTCCATTACGGCAGCGTATTGCTTGGAGAGGATCTCGCTCGGGTTGGTGAACACCTCGCCGTGATAGCCGTCGACGATCATATTGATGCCGTCGACCTTCGAATACGGCAGGTCTACCAACCCCATCACCGTAGGGATGCCCATGGCCCGCGCCAAAATGGCCACGTGGGAGTTGCCGGACCCCATTACCGAGATCAGCCCCACCAGCTTGCCTTCAGGCACTTCGCCAAGCATTGCCGGGGACAGCTCTTCACTGACCAAAATAGTGTTGTCCGGGTATACCAGCGTTTGCTGGCGGGCTTGCTGAAGGTAGGCCAGCAAGCGGCGCCCCAGGTCTTTCACATCGGCGGCGCGCTCACGCAGGTAGGCGTCGTCCATCAATTCAAAGCGGCTGACGTGCTCGCTCACCACCTGACGCAACGCGCCTTGGGCCCATTGACTGGTTTTGATGACATTGCGCACTTCGCTGCCCAGGGAGGCATCGTCGAGCATCATCAGGTAGACATCGAACAGTGCCCGTTCTTCTGGCCGCAGTTGGGTTGCCAGCTTGGCCGACAATGTACGCATGTCGTTGCGCACACCCTCCAGGGCGGTTTCGAACAGGGTTATTTCTGCCTGCACGTCCGTTACCGTGCGATCCGGGACCACCTCGAGATCGGCCGGCGGCAGCATCACGACCGCAGTACCCACCGCGGCACCGGGCGAACCCGGAACGCCCACGAAACGTGCCTCTTGAGTACCCTTGCCCTGCCGGCCCAGGCCGCGGATAGAACCGGTGGCCTCGGCGTGGGCGATAACCCCGGCCAACTGCGCGCTCATGGTCACGAGGAAGGCTTCTTCACCCTCGTCAAACTGGCGGCGCTCTTTCTGCTGGATCACCAGCACCCCGACTACGCGGCGGTGGTGGATGATAGGCGCGCCCAGGAAGGAGGCGTAGCGCTCCTCGCCGGTTTCGGCAAAGTAGCGATAGCGGGGGTGAGCGGCGGCGTCTTCCAGGTTCAGGGGTTCTTCCCGAGTACCCACCAGGCCTACCAGGCCCTCATTGGGCGCCATGCTCACACGACCGATGGACCGCTTGTTCAAGCCTTCAGTGGCCATGAGCACGAAGCGGTTGCTCTCCGGGTCAAGCAAGTACACCGAGCAGACCTGGCTGCTCATGGCCTCCTGTACGCGGATGACAATGATCCCCAACGCCGTTTTGAGATCCTTGGCGGAGTTAACTTCCTGAACGATCTTGCGCAGCGTATTGAGCATGGCTCGGGGTCGGACTCCGTGGTCAGTCGCGCGATAAGAGGCGTGGCGCCAGCTCTTTCAAGGCTCGGCGGTATACCTCGCGCTTGAAAGTCACTACTTGCCCCAGCGGGTACCAATAACTTACCCAACGCCAGCCGTCGAATTCCGGCTTGCCGGTGAGGTCCATCCGTACCCGCTGCTCGTTAGACACCAGGCGCAACAAAAACCACTTCTGTTTTTGCCCGATGCATAACGGCTGGCTGTGAGTGCGTACCAATCGCTGGGGTAGACGGTAGCGCAGCCAACCACGGGTGCAGGCCAGGATTTCCACGTCTTCACGCTCCAGGCCCACTTCTTCATTCAGCTCGCGGTACAAGGCCTGCTCTGGGGTTTCCTCTGAGTTGATGCCACCTTGAGGGAACTGCCAGGCATCTTGGTTGATCCGGCGTGCCCATAGCACCTGCCCAGCATCATTGGTAAGAATGATGCCCACGTTGGGGCGGAATCCATCGGGGTCGATCACGGCGGCAACCTCGCAAACGCATGTCCACGCATTGTTCCACAAAGCCCGGCAGAGCGGCAACGAAGCTTGCAGCCTTATGTGCAGCATTAATAAAAGGCCGTATTCTGTAGGCCATTTTTGCGTTTAGGCGAGTGAATTCATGGCCCTGGCTCTTTTCGACCTCGATAACACCCTGCTCGGTGGTGACAGCGACCACGCCTGGGGTGACTACCTATGCGCCAAAGGCATCCTCGACCCGGTGGAATACAAAGCGCGCAACGACGCCTTTTACCAGGATTACCTGGCTGGGCGCCTGGACTTGCAAGCCTACCTGGCATTTAGCCTGGAAATCCTCGCCGCTACCGAGCCCGCGCAGCTGGAGCACTGGCACGCGGCCTTTATGCGTGACTGCATCGAGCCGATGATCCTGCCCAAGGCCTTGGCCTTGCTCGATCAGCACCGAGCCGCGGGCGATCAGTTGATGATCATCACCGCCACCAATCGCTTCGTAACCGGGCCCATCGCCAAGCGTCTGGGCGTGAGCATGCTGCTGGCCACCGAATGCGAGATGGACGGCGACCGCTATACCGGCCGCGGCACCGGGGTGCCCTGCTTCCGCGAAGGTAAGGTCACCCGCCTGGAGCACTGGTTGCAGGAAACCGGCGTGGGCTTGGAAGGCAGTTACTTCTACAGCGATTCGATGAACGACTTGCCGCTGCTAGAGCGCGTGCAACACCCCGTGGCAGTGGACCCCGACCCGGTATTGCAGGGTGAGGCCATGCGCCGGGGCTGGAAAGTGATTTCCCTGCGGGATTGATCCGCGCACTGGGTCTACGTTCGTGGCGACCAGGCTGCTACGCAATATACCCGTACCCGCACCGTGGCGATTGTAGCAGCAGGCCTTGGCCGCGACCGGGTTCAACACGGTGGTGCGGCCCGGTCGCTGGCGAGCCAGGCTGCTACGAGGGCGGGCGGCCTTAGCTTTACCCCAAAAACAATTGGTACGCGGGGTTATCGGTTTCATCCCAGTAGGGATAACCGATCTCCTCCAAGGCGGCATATACCTGGCCACGCTCGGCCTGGGGTACTTGCAGCCCCGCTACTACTCGCCCATCGGCGGAGCCATGGTTGCGGTAGTGGAACATCGAAATATTCCAACGCCCGCCCAGTTTGTTGAGGAAGTTGAACAAGGCGCCTGGGCGTTCCGGGAACTCGAAGCGCAGCACCCTCTCGTCGCTGACCTTCACCGCATGGCCGCCCACCATATGGCGGATGTGCAGCTTGGCCAGTTCGTTATCGGTCAGGTCTTGTACCGGGAACCCTTGCGCGGTAAGGCTGGCGATCAAGCCCGCCCGCGGGTCACGCTCGGGGTGAGTCTGCACCCCCACGAAGATATGTGCCTCATGGCCGGTATGGTAACGGTAGTTGAACTCGGTGATTTGCCGCTTGCCCACCGCTTCGCAAAAGGCTTTGAAGCTGCCCGCCCGCTCCGGGATGGTCACGGCGATGATGGCCTCGCGACCCTCGCCTAGCTCGGCACGTTCAGCCACATGGCGCAACCGGTCGAAGTTGACGTTAGCGCCCGAGTCAATGGCGATCAGGGTTTGCCCTGCCACGCCCTGGGTGTCCACGTACTTCTTGATACCCGCCACGCCCAAGGCGCCCGACGGCTCGGTGATGGAGCGGGTATCGTCGTAGATGTCCTTGATGGCAGCGCAGATCTCGTCACTGCTGACGGTAATCACCTCATCGACATAACGCCGGCAAACCTCGAAGGTGTGGTGGCCGATCTGCGCTACCGCCACGCCATCGGCAAACAGCCCTACCTGTGACAGCACCACCCGCTCGCCAGCGGCCAGAGCGGCTTGCAAGCAGTTGGAATCGTCTGGCTCCACGCCGATGATTTTGACCTCGGGGCGCAGGTATTTCACGTAAGCGGCGATGCCGGAGATAAGCCCACCCCCACCTACCGGCACGAAAATGGCGTCCAGCGGCCCACGGTGCTGGCGAAGGATCTCCATGGCCACCGTGCCTTGGCCGGCAATGGTGTCAGGGTCATCGTAGGGGTGTATGTAGACGTAGCCTTTTTCTTCCACCAGTTTGAGCGACCAGGCCAGGGCGTCGGGGAAGGAGTCCCCATGCAAGACCACCTCGCCACCTCGGGAGCGCACCCCTTCGACTTTGATTTCCGGCGTGGTCACTGGCATCACGATGACAGCCCGCACGCCCATTGCCTGAGCGGCCAAGGCCAGCCCCTGGGCATGATTGCCCGCCGAGGCCGTGACCACGCCACGGCTGCGCTCGCTGTCTGTTAGCTGGGACAACTTGTTGTAGGCGCCCCGTATCTTGAAAGAGAACACCGGCTGCAGGTCTTCGCGCTTGAGCAACACGTGGTTGCTCAAGCGCTCGGACAATTGGTTGGCCCGCTGAAGCGGGGTTTCGACCGCGACGTCATAAACGGGCGAGGTCAGAATCTTCTTTACGTATTGCTCAAGCATGGCGCACGGTCACTGCTGACGACGACGGGGTCAACGAGTCTACCGCAGCGCTCGGTTCGCAAACCACATTTGGGCAAGGTTTGTACGGCCCGTATGGCTATAATGCGGCCCTTTTTGACCACCAGCCGCTTGTGGAGCGCCAGCATGACCCAGGATCAACTCAAACAGGCCGTGGCTCAGGCCGCGGTGGACCACATTCTGCCCGGCCTGACTGACAAGAGCATCGTCGGCGTGGGCACTGGGTCTACGGCCAACCTGTTCATCGACGCGCTGGCGCGCCATAAGGGCGCATTTGACGGCGCGGTGGCAAGCTCGCAAGCCACTGCCGCGCGGCTCAAGGGGCATGGCATTCCGGTGTACGACCTCAACGCCGCGGGTGAGCTGGAATTTTATGTGGACGGCACTGACGAAACCGACGAGCACCTGCACCTGATCAAGGGCGGCGGCGCGGCCCTGACCCGGGAAAAGATCGTGGCGGCCGTGGCGCGTACGTTTATCTGCATCGCCGATGGCAGCAAGCTGGTGCCGGTGCTGGGGCAGTTCCCCTTGCCTGTGGAGGTGGTGCCCATGGCCCGCGGCCACGTGGCGCGGGCGTTGGTCGCCCTTGGTGGGGACCCGGTTTACCGTGAAGGGGTCGTAACCGATAACGGCAATATCATTCTGGACGTGCACAACCTGCACATCACCGACCCCGTTGGCCTTGAGGCCAGCATCAACCAGATCGTGGGCGTGGTGACCAATGGCTTGTTCGCCGCTCGCCCAGCCGACCTGCTGTTGCTGGGCACCGCCAAAGGCGTGAAAACCTACAAGCGTTAAACGTAATTATTCGGCGGGCCGAGGCTTGAATTTATAAAGCAGGTTCGGTTCGCTGACGATATACAAGGCGCCGACGGCATCCATGGCGATGCCTTCGGCCTGGGGCACCTTGTTTTTCAGCCCAGCGGTGCCAGCCACTAGCGACAGGCTGCCCACGGGCTTGCCATCGGCGCCAAGCTCTACCACCACCCGCGACTCGTCCGACACCACCAGCAAGTGCCCGCTGCCAGGGTCGAACTGCAAACTGGAAAGGTCACGAACGAACAGCGCCCGGTCTCGGGCGGCGTCTTCGCGCACCTCGATGGCCAGGTTGGCGTTTTTATCCTGTAGCGGGAAGCCTCGTATCTCGTAAATGCGCACAGGGTCCCGCTCCTTGGCCACGAACAACCGCTGCCCCACGCTATCGTAGGCTAGCCCCTCGAACCCCTTGTTGCCATTGAGCCCCAACCCCAAAGCCAGTTGGTTACCCTCGGCGGCATTCACAACTTCGGTGGCGTCTGTCACCTCAACTTGCACCAGCCGTTGCTGGCGTTCGTCGCTGATCACATAGGTATTGGGAGCCACATACTCTACCGCTTCAGGGTCGGCGAAGCCTGCCAACGGAATACGCCGCACCACCTCGCCCTCCAGGGATAGCTCCACCAGCTCTGGCGTTTTGTTGGTCACGGTAAACAGGGTATTGCGGTCTGGATCGAACGTAAGCGCTGATACATCGCCACTGAGCCCGTCGATGGGCTTGGCTTCCACCGCCACCTGATAGCGCGCCAGCCCTAGTGCAGACTCACTGGGTGATACCCACTGATTCAGGGCGAACCAGGCGCGTGCCGTGCCGCTCCAGTTCAATGCCAGGGCGATGGCAACCAGTAACCCTAAAGCAAGTAATAAACCGAAACGGCCTGGGCGGGAAGAAAGACGCATGAACATGGCAACACCAGCAGTAGATAACCTGCTGATGAAACCACAGTTGGCTGAATTTCCTCTTAAGGCGCAGGCTTATTGTTTCTTGAAGGCGTAGAACAGGTTGGGTTCGCTGACCATGTACAGGGTGCCTTGCTCGTCGATGGCCACGCCTTCCGCGCGGGGGATCGTATCTTTAAGGCCATTCATGCCTCCGAGCAGGGTCATGAAGCTCACCGGGCCGCCTTCGCTATTAGCCTCTATCAGCAAGTGAGAGTCTGCCGAGAGCAGCAGCAGGTTGCCGGTGCGTGGATCGATGCCCATGGCGGACAGGTTGCGCAGGTCCAGCGCGTCGCTGGTCAGGGGGTGTTTATCCGCTGCCAATTGCCCGTCGGCGCTTCGCTTCAACCCAAACAAGGCCGCGGGCCGCTCTTGGCCCAGCAGCAACTGGTCACGCCGTGGGTCCCAGGCTGCCCCTTCGAAACCTTTGTTCTGGTTAGGCGAGGTGCCCAGGTCGATCTTTGGAAAATCCGCGTAGTTGAGGCTAGTGGTTGTGGCGCTTACCTCTACCTGCGCCAAGGTATGCAAGCGCTCGTCAGTGATTGCCAACTGGCCGTTGGGCAGGGCCGCTACACCCTCGGGGTTCGACCACCCTTGTAGCGGGATCTTGCGCAGCACATCGCCTTGAAGGCTCAGTTGCACTAAAAAGGGGTGCTTGCCCATCACCGCGAAAAGCGTGTGAGTAGCGGGGTCGTAGGTAAGGTCCGAAGCTTCGTCGTTTTCCATGCCTACCAGTGGGCGGGCCTCAATGCTAACGCGGTAATCCGGCAGCCACACCGCCTGGGCGCGTGCCGCTGGAGAGGCGAACCATTCCTTTAGCCACAGCACTGCCCGGTCATCCCAATGCAGCGCCGCAGCCCCGGCATAGGCCGCCAGCAGCAGGGCAACCCCTAGCAACACGCGCCGTATACGCATCGGCGAACGGCGCGGAGCACCGGCAGTGGGTAGGGCGGCTGTGCTGGGCATGGTCTTACCTTCGATCAGGGGCGCTGGTCGAAGTATTATGCGTGAACCATGTGAAAAATATGGCAACCCCTGACCTTGTTTTCCGCTAATGGTTCATAGCACTCGGGTAGTTACCCCGCTATCCCTGGATAGCGCGATCACCAGTTCATCGCCAGGGTTCAGTGGGCCAACCCCTGCTGGAGTACCGGTCAGGATCACGTCCCCGGCCAGCAGCGAAAAGTGCCTGGCCATGTACTGAATCATCGGTACGATGGGGTTGAGCATCAGCGAACTGTTGCCGTCCTGGCGCACTTCGCCATTAAGGGTCAGGCGCACGGGAATGTCCGTGAAGTCTGGGAAGGTGCTGGCGGCCATGAAGGGGGCCAGTACGCACGCGCCATCGAAGGACTTCGCCAGTTCCCAAGGCAGGCCCTTTTCCTTGAGCTTGGCTTGTACGTCCCGCAGGGTCAGGTCCAGGGCCGGGGCAAAGCCTGAGATTGCATCCCGTACTTCCTCTTCGCTGGGGTTGGTGGACAGCGCCTTGCCCAATAATACGGCGATTTCGGTTTCGTAGTGGACCGAGCCCCGATCGGTCGGGATTTTAAAACCGCCCTCGGTGCCCACTACGCAGCTACCCGGCTTGATGAACAGCAGCGGCTCGCTGGGCACGGGGTTGTCCAGCTCCTTGGCGTGCTCGGCATAATTGCGGCCGATGCAAACCACCTTCCCAAGCGGAAAATGAATGCGGGTGCCGTCGGCATACTGGTGTTGGTAGCTCATCATCGACTCCTGGGCTGTGCACGAAATGTAGTTGTACGGGTGATGCTGAATTGAAATCGGTATGGCCAGTCAGGTACGGCCAGTCAGGCTCGGAAAGGGCAAGCGAACCCGCGATCTGCTCATGGGATGCCTGAGCCATATTCACATGCGAAGCGGGCGGCGAGGAAAGTGAACATGCTAGCATAGGCCCCTGCCATGGCGCTTACAGCGCAGCCCGAGCGCAGCGGGCTTTTCCTTCCCTGCCACTTTTTGGAACCAGGTTTAAGCAGATGAGCAAGACTTCTCTCGACAAGAGCAAGATCAAGTTCCTTCTTCTCGAAGGCGTACACCAGACCGCCGTTGATACGCTCAAGGCGGCCGGTTACACCAACATCGAGTACCATCCCAGTTCCCTGCCGGAAGCGGACCTCAAGGAAAAGATCGCCGATGCGCACTTTATCGGCATTCGCTCTCGTACTCATCTGACCGAAGACCTGTTCGAGCGCGCCAAAAAGCTGGTAGCGGTAGGCTGCTTCTGCATCGGCACCAACCAGGTCGACCTCAGCGCCGCCCGCGCACGCGGCATTGCGGTTTTTAACGCCCCCTACTCTAATACCCGTTCGGTGGCCGAGCTGGTATTGGCCGAAGCCATTCTGCTGTTGCGTGGCATTCCAGAGAAAAACGCTTCCTGCCATCGGGGCGGCTGGATCAAGAGCGCGGCCAATTCCTTCGAGATCCGGGGCAAGAAGCTGGGTATCGTTGGCTACGGTTCCATTGGCACCCAGCTGTCGGTATTGGCTGAAAGCCTGGGCATGCAAGTGTACTTCTACGACCCGCTCACCAAGCTGCCTTTGGGTAACGCCACTCAGGTACCTACCCTCAAAGAACTGCTCGGCATGGCTGATATCGTATCTCTGCACGTACCGGAGTTGCCCTCCACCAAGTGGATGATTGGCGAAGAAGAAATCCGCGCCATGAAAAAAGGCGGCATCCTGATCAACGCCGCCCGTGGCACTGTGGTTCGACTCGAAGCCCTGGCCGAAGCCATCAAGGACAAGCACCTGATCGGTGCCGCCATCGACGTGTTCCCGGTGGAGCCTCGCTCGAACGATGACATTTTCGAAAGCCCGCTACGCGGCCTGGACAACGTCATCCTTACGCCACACATCGGCGGCTCCACTGCCGAAGCCCAAGCCAACATCGGCCTGGAAGTGGCCGAGAAACTGGTGAAGTACAGCGACAACGGTACTTCGGTATCCTCGGTCAACTTCCCGGAAGTAGCCCTGCCCGCCCACCCCGGCAAGCACCGCCTGTTGCACATCCACGAAAACATTCCTGGCGTGCTCAGCGAAATCAACAAAGTGTTCGCTGAAAACGGTATCAACATCTCTGGCCAATTCCTGCAAACCAACGAGAACGTTGGCTATGTAGTGATCGACGTGGACGCCGACTACTCCGACCTGGCACAGGCCAAGTTGCAGCAGATCAAAGGCACCATCCGTAGCCGGGTGTTGTTCTAAGCCCTGTTCGCCAACTGGCGTTGGCTCCTACACGGGCATGAAACTCGCCTCTCTGTATGAGCCAACGCCGTTGGCGAACAACGCTTTACACATCACTACAGCACCCCCTCCCCGCGCCTGCGGAACCAACCCGTGAGCGATAGGCGCTGGCGGCGGGCCGGTAGTACCTCGTGGGGGATGCGATCAGACAGGAAAGTGATCAAGGCACCGCCCGTAGGCAGCACGTCATGAACTCGGTTATTGGGCAGGTACAGCCGTAGCTGGCCGCCGTCCTCCGGCAGCCAGGCAGTGTTCAGGTACAGCACGGTGGAGACCATGCGCCGGTCGTCATCGTTGAAGCGGTCCACATGGCGCAGGTAATAGGCACCTTTGGGGTAACACGCAAAGTGCGCCTCGAACGCCTCAAGCCCAAGGTAGAGCGCCTGATTCAGGCCTTGCCGCAAGCCTTCCATGATCCCGAGATAACGGTCGATGGCGCTACTTTGGCCGGGCTCCACCCACTCGATGGCATCGCCGCGGATAGCCTCGCGCACTCGTGCCCCAACGCCCCGCCCTGTGGCGGCGGGCACCAGTTGACCTGCCTTGGCACGCTGGCGGCAATCCTGGCCCAGCTCATGGGTGAGCGCTTCAGGCATGAAGATAGTTTGCTGCGACCAGCCGTGTTCGGCCAGGTCAGAGGCAATCAGGGAAAACAACGGATGCGAGGGAGAAAGGTTCATGGCGCATGTTAGCGACCCTTGAACCAAACCAACAGTGGCTCAGCACGTCAATGATCATAGCGTTATCGAGTTCATCGGGGACCGTCTCGCCTCTCTCGACAAATGCCGCCCTTGACACAGACAATAGCGCCCTGCTGACAGGAGTCCCTCATGCGTCGTTTTCTTTGCGTTGTGTTGCTGTGCTGCGCCCTGCCGGCGTGGGCGGACACGCACGACGAACTCTACAAGGCAGCAGGCTGGCCAGAGCAACGGGTTCATTTCACGGACGCACTGAAGGCGGCCCAGCAACGCTATCAAAACAGCCTGCCGCCGGCGGTGTTCCAGGCCTTGGTCAGCAACAGTAACCAGCGTTTCGCCCCCCAGGCAGTAGACCAGCGCGCCGAAGGCAGCCTGCGCAAGGCATTGCCTAACCCTCAATCGGCCCTTGCGTTTTTCCAGTCGCCCTTGGGCCGCAAGATCGTCGCCGCTGAATTGCTTGCCACCCGCCCTGATCAACTGGCCCGCAATGCCCAAGGCTTGCCGAAGATGCAAGTGAGTGACACTCGACAGCTGTTGATCGGGCACCTGACGCGCGCGATCCCCGCCAAAGAGGCCGGCGCGGAAGTAAGCCTGGCCATCGCAGGCGTGGCCGCCGACAGCTTGAGCTCGATGATTCCCGGGCTGTTGGGCAGTGGCCCGGCCCAAGGGATGCTGGATGGGCAGCGCGAGCGCCTGCAGCAGCAGATCAGCGTCGACCTGGATAACACCCTGTTGTATGTGTACCGAGGGTTAAGCGATCCAGAGCTGGAGGCGTTTGTAGCCTTTGCCGAGTCCCCCGAGGGGCATGCCTATTACCAAGCTGCCTTGGCGGCGGTGAAGGCCGGGTTGGCCGTCGGGGCGCGATAGAAAACCTATTGGCCCGGTTCTATAGGTATCGCTCCAAAAACGGCAGGTACGTTTCCCGTATGGCCGTGGTTTCATTGGCCAGGTGATGACGCGCCAGAGGTAAACGCAGCACCTGGGGCTGTTTGAACTTTGTTTCCAGCACCCGCAGGTTATGCCGCCAGTCCACGGTCATGTCCTGCTCACCTTGCACGATTATCGGGCTAAGGCCACACGCAGGGGCGGCCTCGATACGGGCAATCCAACGTATCAACGCGCCTACCCAGGCGGTAGGTAAGCGCTGAGGCTGTAATGGGTCTGCTTGAAGAAAAGGCAAAAACGCAGGGTCAGTGCTGTTTTCACTAAAGCGCCTGGCGATGCTGCTGACGAACGGGCTGAGTAGGTGATAGCTGAGCCTGGACACGCCCCATGAGCGCGGGCGCACCAAGGGCGCCAAGAGCATTAGGTGCCCATCCACAGGGCTGGTACCGCCACTGTGCAGCGCATGGTCAATAACAATGGCCCCACCGGTACTCTGCCCGAGCACATGCCAAGGTCGTGGTAGGCCCATGGCCCTCGCCTGGTCAAATAGCCCCTCAAGGGTCGCTTGGTAATGGGAAAAGTCTCGGATGCTTGCCCGCGCGCCACTGGACAGCCCATGGCCTGGCAGGTCGCACGACACCACCGCAAGGCCACAATGCAGCCCCCAGGCAACCAGATGGCGGAACAGCCCCATATGGTCGTAAAAACCGTGCAGTAGCACCAAGGTGCCACGGGCTTGGCGCGGCACCCAGGCCTGACAGACCAACTCGAAGCCCTCCGCCTCGAACACGCTCAAATAGGTGTCAAAGGCCAGGCCACTGCCTGGGAAGTCCAGCCCGTAAAAGCGCTGGTAGGCACGGCCCTGCTCGCATAAGGGAAGGCCCTCGCTACAGGGGCGAAGGCTTGCGCGCAGATGGTCGGGGTGGAACGTTGCAGTCATAAGGGTTACCTGGCTATACAGGTAACCCTACGCTGACTAACCAACGCCTATCAAGCCGCGGTCACCTCGGCTTTGGCGCGCCGAGGTTCTGGTTGGGACGAATTGCCCGCGGCGGCTTCCTCGATGGCCTGCTGGATCGCACGGCGGCGGCGCTCCTCGGCACGGCGGCTGAAGAACCACACGAAGAAGGTGAAGATCGAGACCACCAGCAGAATCAAGCTGGCGATGGCATTGATTTCAGGCTTCACGCCCAAGCGAACCTGGGAGAACACCTCCATGGGCAGGGTGGTGGAGCCAGGGCCGGCAACAAAGCTGGCCAGTACCAAGTCATCCAGCGACAGCGCGAAGGACATCATGCCCCCTGCCGCCAAAGAGGGCGCGATCATCGGGATGGTGATCAATAGAAACACCTTCCAGGGCCGTGCGCCCAAGTCCATGGCGGCCTCTTCGATGGACAGGTCCAGTTCCCGCAAGCGCGCCGACACCACCACCGCCACGTAAGCCGCGCAAAAGGTGGTATGGGCGATCCAGATGGTCGGCACGCCGCGCTCCTGCGGCCAGCCGATGATTTGCGCCATGGCAACGAACAGCAGCAATAGCGACAGACCGGTAATGACTTCAGGCATGACCAGCGGGGCCGTCACCAGCCCGCCGAACAAGGTCCGCCCCTTGAAGCGCGGCACGCGGGTCAGCACAAAGGCAGCCAGGGTGCCGAGCACCACCGAGGAAATCGCCGTGTAAGTGGCGATTTCCAGGGAGCGGAACACCGCGCTCATCAGTTGATCGTTATGCAGCAGGCCAACGTACCACTTCACTGACCAGCCGCCCCACACGGTAACCAGCCGCGAAGCGTTGAACGAGTAGATCACCAGGATCAGCATGGGCGCGTAGATAAAGATCAGGCCCACCCACAGCATAAAGGTGGAAAACCGGAAACGGGACGTCATATCTTGCCCTCTATCTCTTTGGCCTGGCTGCGGTTGAAGAGAATGATGGGCACGATCAGCAGGCCCAACATCACCACCGCCAGCGCAGACGCCACCGGCCAGTCGCGATTGTTGAAGAACTCTTGCCACAGCACTTTGCCGATCATCAAGGTTTCAGGGCCGCCCAGCAGTTCGGGGATCACAAACTCGCCCACTACTGGAATGAACACCAACATGCAGCCGGCGATGATGCCGTTCTTCGACAAGGGCACGGTGATTTTCCAGAAGTTGTTGAACCGGCTCGACCCCAGGTCGGAGGCTGCCTCCAGCAAGCTCTGGTCATGCTTTACCAGGTTGGCGAATAGCGGCAGGATCATAAACGGCAGGTAGGAGTACACCACACCGATATACACCGCCAGGTTAGTGTTGAGGATCTGCAGCGGCTGATCGATCACACCCAGGTACATCAGAAAACCATTGAGCAAGCCGTTATTGCTGAGCAAGCCCATCCAGGCATACACGCGGATCAGAATGGCCGTCCAAGTAGGCATCATGATCAGCAGCAGCAATACGGTCTGGGTCTCTTTCTTGGCCACCGACATGGCGTAGGCCATGGGGTAGCCGATCAGCACGCACAGCAAGGTGCTGAAAAACGCCATTTTCAGCGAGCCCAGGTAGGCCGAGAAATACAGCTCGTCATCGCCCAGCAGCAGGTAGTTGGCCAGGTTCAGGGCAATGTCGATCTTGCCTTCGGCATACTGCCAAATAGCCGTGTACGGCGGGATGGCCACGTCTGCTTCAGCGAAGCTGATCTTCAGCACAATGAAAAACGGCAGCATGAAGAACAGGAACAGCCATACGAAGGGGATGCCGATCACCAACTGGCGGCCGCCAGGCATCCAACGGTTGTACACACGCTTGAGCTTTTTGTTCATGAGCGAAGCACCACGCCGCTGTCGTCTTCCCACCATACGAACACTTCGTCGTCCCAGGTCGGCCGGGCGCCACGGCGTTCGGCGTTGGCCACGAAGGACTGCACGACCTTGCCGCTGGGCAATTGCACGTAGAACACCGAATGGCCACCCAGATAGGCGATGTCATGCACCTTGCCCCTGGACCAGTTGTGCTCAGCGGTAGGCTGCTCGGTGGTGACCAAGAGTTTTTCGGGGCGAATAGCGTAGGTGACACTCTTGTCCTCAGCGGCGGTACTGACCCCATGGCCTATATAGATGCTGCGTTCCAGTTCCGGGGAGCTGATCAGCACATAGCCTTCCATGTCCTCTATTACTTGGCCGTCGAACAAGTTGACGTTGCCGATAAACTCACACACCAGGCGGCTGGTGGGCGTTTCGTAGATATCAATGGGGCTGCCGATCTGGGCGATCCAGCCCAGGTGCATGATGGCGATGCGCTGGGCCATGGTCATGGCCTCTTCCTGGTCGTGGGTCACCATCACGCAGGTCACGCCGACCCGCTCGATGATCTCTACCAACTCCAACTGCATTTCCGAACGCAGCTTTTTGTCCAGGGCGCCCATGGGTTCATCGAGCAGCAACAGCTTGGGCCGTTTGGCCAGTGAGCGAGCCAAGGCCACTCGCTGGCGCTGGCCACCGGAAAGCTGATGCGGCTTGCGCCGCGCAAACTGGGTCATGTGCACCAGCTTGAGCATTTCGCTGACCCGCGCGTCGATCTCGGCGCTGGGCATTTTGTCCTGTTTCAGGCCAAAGGCGATGTTCTGGGCCACGGTCATGTGGGGGAACAGCGCATAGGACTGGAACATCATATTGATGGGCCGCTTGTAGGGCGGCATGTCGGTAATGTCTACGCCGTCGAGGAAAATCCGCCCTTCCGTAGGCCGTTCGAAGCCCGCCAGCATACGCAGCAGGGTCGACTTACCTGAACCCGATCCACCCAGCAAGGCGAAAATCTCGCCCTTGTGGATCTGCAGGGACACGTCATCCACGGCGATCGTCTCGTCGAACTTTTTGGTTACCCGGTCGATCTTGACCAGCACTTCTTTGAGGTGCTGTCCGCCTTCGAGGGCTTTCTTGTAGGCACTGGAGGCAACGGCCATCAACGAACTCCCAACTGTTTCGCATGCCCACCGCAGCGGGTGGGCGTAGGTTAATTACTTGCCCGTCTTGATTCGGGTCCAGGAACGGGTCATCAAACGCTGAATCTTCGGCGGCAGCTCATGGTTGACGTACGCCTTGTCGAGCACGGCTTGAGGCGGGTACACCGCCGGGTCCTCGCTCACGGTTTTATCCATGTCAGCTTTGGCCTGGGGGTTCGGGTTGGCGTAGCCCACATAGTCGCTCACTTGGGCGATGACCTTGGGCTCCAACAGGTAGTTAATGAAGGCATGGGCTTCTTTGGTATCCGGCGCGTCCGCGGGGATCGCCAGCATGTCGAACCAGAGGTTGCCGCCTTCCTTGGGAACCGCATAAGCCACGGTAACGCCGTTCTTCGCTTCCTTGGCACGGTTGCGGGCCTGGAATACATCGCCGGAGAAGCCTGCGGCCACGCAAATGTTGCCGGAGGACAGGTCGGTGATGTACTTGGACGAATGGAAGTAGCGCACGTAGGGGCGCACAGCCAGCAGCTTGGCCTCAGCCTTCTTGTAGTCGTCCGGGTTGGTGCTGTTGGGGTCCAGCCCCAAATATTGCAGTACCGCGGGCATCATTTCATCGGGTGAGTCAAGAAAGGCCACGCCGCATTTTTGCAGTTTTTTCATGTTCTCAGGCTCGAACAGCGTGGCCCACGAATCGATGGTGTCCACGCCCAACACGGCTTTGATCTTGGCCGGGTTATAACCGATGCCATTGGTGCCCCATAGGTAAGGCACAGCGTACTGGTTGCCTGGGTCGTTGGCTTCCAGGCGCTTCATCAGGGCCGGGTCCAGGTTGTTCCAGTTCGGCAACTGGCTGCGATCCAGCTTTTGGAAGGCGCCGGCCTTGATCTGCTTGCCCAGAAAGTGGTTGGAGGGCACTACCACGTCATAGCCGGTGTGCCCAGCCAGCAACTTGCCTTCCAGGGTTTCGTTGGAGTCGAACACGTCGTAGGACGGTTTGATGCCGGTAGCCTTTTCGAAGTCGGCCAGGGTGGTCTCGCCAATGTAGTCGGACCAGTTATAAACCTTCACCGCACCCGCCGCCTGAGCGCCTGCCGTGACGGTCAGGGTTGCGGCGAACAGCATGGCCTTACCAAAAAGGGAGTCAGACACGTGAAATCCTCTCGAAAGTGTTCTTTTCAGACGGCCATGGACCGACCGGAATGAGAAACCGGCGCGCAACTTACCTTCGATAACCCGCGGGGGCAAAGTTAATTCTTTACCACAAGGGCCCAGCGCTTGCTGGCACAGGCTAACCAGGACAGTCAGATAGGCCGCCAAGCACTCTGCCTGGCTGCCCTGGGTACAGGGTTTACTTACCGGATTTGATCTTGGTCCAGCTACGGGTCATCTCCCGCTGAATCGGCTGGGGCAGATCCGAAATAGCATAGAACTTGGCTTTCACCTCGTCGGACGGGTAGATATTAGGGTCGGTCTTGATGGCATCGTCCACGAACGCGGTGGCAGCTTTGTTACCGTTGGGGAACTGCACGGCATTGGTGATTTCAGCCATGACGTCCGGCTTGAGCAGGAAATCCATGAACTTATAAGCCCCATCGACGTTCTCGGCATCCTTCGGAATGGCGACCATGTCATAGAAGGTACCAGCGCCTTCCTTCGGAATGGTGTAGCTGACCTTCACCTTGCCGCCGGCTTCTTCAGCCCGGGTTTTCGACTGCTGGATGTCACCCGAATACCCTACGGCCACGCAGATATTGCCGTTGGCCAAGTCCGAGATGTACTTGGATGAATGGAAATACCCAATGCTTGGGCGGATTTTCAGGAACAGTTCTTCAGCCTGCTTGAGCTCGTCCTTCTTCTGGGTATTGGTTGGCAACCCCAGGTAGTGCAAGGCTACCGGCAGCATCTCGGTGGGTGAATCAAGGAAGCTCACGCCACAGGATTTGAGCTTGGCGATGTTCTCAGGCTTGAGCAGCACGTCCCAGGAGTCGATCTTGTCCACGCCCAGCGCGGCTTTGACCTTCTCAGGGTTATAGCCAATGCCGATGGTGCCCCACATATAAGGGAAGGCATGGGTATTACCTGGGTCGCTGGCATCGCCCACGGCCTTGAGCAGGGATTCATCCAGGTTTTTCCAGTTGGGCAGCTTGGATTTGTCCAGTTCTTGGTAAACGCCGGCCTTGATCTGCTTGGCCAGGAAGTTATTCGACGGCACCACAACGTCGTACCCGGACTTGCCTGCGAGCAGCTTGGCTTCCAGTGTTTCGTTGCTGTCGAACACGTCGTACACCACCTTGATGCCCGATTCTTGCTCGAACTTTTTCACGGTATCCGGCGCGATGTAGTCAGACCAGTTGTAAACGTGCAGCACTTTATCGTCAGCGTGAGCCGCCCCAACCCCAGCGGCTATCAGCGACAGCGCGACCAGCGTCTTGCCTAATTTTTTCATGCGTCTGCTCCAAATATTTTCTGATAAGCACCTAAGGTGCGCCGGCGCTTCGTTCACGTGCTCCGGAAAAGCGCCGCCGCACAAATTAGCATTTAGCCATTAAGCGCCTTAAGGGTCAGGTCCAGGCACAACCGGGCCTTTTCCACCAGCTCGTCGATCTCCCCCTGGCTGATCACCAAGGGCGGCGCGATGATCATGGTATCGCCCACGGCCCGCATGATCAGCCCATTGTCGAAGCAATACTGACGGCAGATCATGCCAACACCGCGGCCCTCATGCCGCTCACGGGTGGTTTTGTCCTTCACCAGTTCAATGGCGCCCAACATGCCCAACCCTCGGACCTCACCCACCAATGGATGATCCGAGAGTTCACGCAAGCGCTTTTGCAAATAAGGTGCCGTTTCGTTTTTTACCCGCTCGATGATCTGCTCTTCACGCATCAGCCGCAGGTTTTCCAGCCCGACCGCAGCCGCCACGGGGTGGCCGGAATAGGTAAAGCCGTGATTGAAGTCCCCGCCTTCGCTAATGGTACGGGCGACCTCATCACGGACGATCACACCCCCCATGGGCACATAACCGGAGGTCAGGCCCTTGGCGATGGTCATCAGGTCTGGTTGCAGGTGGTAGTAGTCGCTGCCGAACCACTCGCCGGTACGGCCAAAGCCACAGATCACCTCGTCGGCCACGAAAAGAATGTCGTACTTGGTGAGGATTTCCTTGATACGCGGCCAGTAGCTGGCCGGCGGAATGATCACCCCACCGGCCCCTTGAATGGGTTCTGCGATAAAGGCGCCTACCTGATCTTCGCCAAGCTCAAGGATTTTCTCTTCTAACTGGTTGGCCGCCCAGATGCCAAAAGCCTCAGGAGACCGGTCACCGCCTTCGCCATACCAGTAGGGTTGAGCGATGTGCACGATGCCGGGGATGGGCAGGTCGCCCTGTTCGTGCATGCCACTCATGCCGCCCAGGCTGGCGCCTGCCACGGTAGAGCCGTGATAGCCATTGACCCGGCTGATGATGGTCTTTTTCTCGGGCTTGCCCTTGAGCGCCCAATAATGGCGCACCAACCGCAGTACGGTGTCATTGCCTTCGGAGCCTGAGCCGGTGAAAAACACGTGGCTCATGCCAGCAGGCGCAACGTCGGTGATGGCCTTGGCCAGTTCCAGAGCGGGCGGATGCGCGGTTTGGAAGAACAGGTTGTAGTACGGCAACTCGCGCATTTGATTGGCCGCGGCCTGAACCAGTTCTTCACGGCCATAGCCGATGGCGACGCACCATAGCCCTGCCATACCGTCGAGGATCTTGTGCCCTTCGCTGTCCCAAAGGTGTACGCCCTGCGCTTTGGTGATAATGCGCGGGCCTTTTTCCTTCAGCTGTTTATAGTCGCTGAAGGGCGCCAGGTGATGGTCGCCGCTAAGGGTTTGCCATTGCTGGGTTTGGGAAGTGTTGTCGGTCATCTGTTTCTCCTGGGCCGGGCCCTGGAGGCCCGGTAGCGATCACACCGCGAACAGCAGGAATTCCCGTTCCCATGAGCTGATCACGCGCTTGAAGTTTTCATGTTCGGCACGCTTGACCGCCACATACCCGGTCACGAATTTGTGCCCCAGGTACTTCTCCACAGCCTTGGAGTTTTCCATGCGCTCCAGGGCGTCTTCGATGGTCAGCGGCAGGCGCAGGTTGCGTCGCTCGTACCCCCGGCCGTGTACCGGCGCGCTGGGTGGAATGCCCTCGACCATGCCCATGTACCCACACAGCAGGCTCGCGGCGATGGCCAGGTACGGGTTGGCGTCAGCGCCCGGCAAGCGGTTTTCCACTCGGCGGTTCTGCGGGGTTGCGTCTGGCACACGCAGGCCAACGGTGCGGTTTTCCTCGCCCCATTCCACATTGACCGGAGCGGAGGTGTCCGGCAGGAAGCGGCGGAACGAGTTGACGTTAGGCGCAAACAGCGGCAGCAGCTCGGGAATGTATTTCTGCAAGCCGCCCACGTGGTGCAGGAACAGCTGGCTCATGGAGCCGTCTTCGCTGGAAAAGATGCTCTTTCCAGTGGCCACATCCACTACGCTTTGATGCAGGTGCATGGCGCTGCCAGGCTCACCGGTCATGGGCTTGGCCATAAAGGTGGCGGCCACATTGTGCTTGAGGGCGGCCTCGCGCATGGTGCGCTTGAATACCACGATCTGATCCGCCAGGGCCAGGGCGCTGCCGTGACGGAAATTGATTTCCATCTGGGCGGTGCCGTCTTCGTGAATCAGCGTATCCAGGTCCAGGTGTTGCAACTCACACCAGTCGTATACGTCTTCGAACAACGGGTCGAACTCGTTTGCTGCCTCGATGGAAAACGACTGGCGACCGGTTTCTGGCCGGCCAGAGCGGCCTATGGGCGGCTGCAGGGGGAAGTCAGGGTCATCGCAGCGCTTGGTGAGGTAGAACTCCATTTCTGGCGCCACGATCGGCTGCCAGCCACGGTCGGCGTACAACTTCAGTACTTTTTTCAGCACGTTGCGGGGCGACAGCTCGATGGGGTTGCCCTGCTTGTCGTAGGTATCGTGGATCACCTGAGCGGTGGGCTCGATGGCCCAAGGCACCAGAAACACCGCGTTCTGGTCAGGGCGACAGAGCATGTCGATGTCGGCGGGGTCCAGCAACTCGTAATAGATGTCGTCTTCTACATAGTCACCGGTCACGGTTTGCAACAATACGCTTTCAGGGAGGCGCATACCCTTTTCGGCGATGAACTTGTTGGTCGGTGAGATCTTGCCCCGGGTAATGCCGGTCAAGTCACTGATCAAGCATTCAACTTCAGTGATCTTGTGTTTTTTCAACCAATCAGTGAGCTGGTCGAGGTTGGTACTCATAAATACCTCAGGAGGTAAAGGCCCAGGCCAGAGGGCCAGGAGTGTTTAATGCCGGTGCATCAGAGTGTGCGGTATTTTCCTTGGAGCCGCAGCCTTGATCAGCTAGCCCATAGCGCGCTGGCATTATCGAACGGCGCTCCCACATGCGTGCGTACACCACCATTCGCAAGACGAGCAGGCAGGCTAAGGGCACTTCTGGCAGTATGGTAATAGGAAACGATGCAGGTTCGGGGCGCGCTCCAGTCGAGCAGGAGGCGTGGTAATGGTAGGGTACGAGGCTAGGCGCTTGGTTACCGGCCGCGGCGCCATTAGCGCCAGCACAAAACAGGCGTGCCATGAAGGTCCCCGTTATTGTTGCTGTTATGGGATGTGACCGAGCTTAGCGTTGTTCAATTTTTTACACAACACCCTGTAAAAAATTCAGCACGCTATAACTGGAGATTAATATCATGGCGATAAATGCAGCAGAAAAAGCACCTTAATTGCACAAAAATCGCTTAAATGCCCCCTTTAAGAGCAACATGGGGCAGCTTGACTTCAGGTTGGCTTTCAGATTGACTGAGGTAATTGTAAGCCAATGATTGATATTTTTAACAACAAAGGTGTTGCATCATGTCGGTACCCCCGCGTGCCGTTCAGCTTAATGAAGCGAACGCATTCCTTAAGGATCATCCTGAGGTTCTGTACGTCGACCTTCTGATTGCAGATATGAATGGCGTAGTGCGTGGCAAGCGCATTGAGCGTACTAGCCTGCACAAGGTGTACGAGAAAGGCATTAACCTGCCCGCTTCCTTGTTTGCTCTGGACATCAACGGGTCCACGGTGGAAAGCACCGGTCTGGGCCTGGACATCGGCGACGCCGATCGCATCTGTTATCCCATCCCCAACACCCTCAGCAACGAGCCTTGGCAGAAACGCCCCACTGCCCAGCTGTTGATGACCATGCACGAACTCGAAGGCGAACCCTTCTTTGCAGACCCCCGTGAAGTATTGCGCCAGGTTGTGCAGAAGTTCGATGACATGGGCCTGACCATCTGCGCCGCGTTCGAGTTGGAGTTCTACCTGATCGACCAGGAAAACGTAAACGGCCGACCACAACCGCCCCGCTCGCCCATTTCTGGCAAACGCCCACAGTCGACCCAGGTATACCTGATCGATGACCTGGATGAATACGTCGACTGCCTGCAGGATATTCTCGAAGGCGCCAAGGAACAGCACATCCCTGCGGATGCCATCGTCAAGGAAAGCGCCCCGGCCCAGTTTGAGGTGAACCTGCACCATGTGGCCGACCCCTTGAAAGCCTGTGACTATGCCGTGCTGCTCAAGCGGCTGATCAAGAACATCGCCTATGACCATGAAATGGACACCACCTTCATGGCCAAGCCTTACCCAGGGCAGGCAGGCAATGGCTTGCACGTGCATATCTCGATCCTGGACCGCGACGGCAAGAATATCTTCACCAGCGAGGATCCCGAGCAGAACGCCGCATTGCGTCACGCAATCGGCGGTGTGCTCGAGACCCTGCCGGCCTCCATGGCCTTCCTCTGCCCTAACGTCAACTCCTACCGCCGCTTTGGCGCGCAGTTCTACGTGCCCAACTCGCCTACCTGGGGCCTGGACAACCGAACCGTCGCGCTGCGCGTGCCTACCGGCACACCGGATTCAGTTCGGATCGAACACCGGGTAGCTGGGGCAGATGCCAACCCTTACCTGCTAATGTCCGCGGTGCTGGCGGGTATCCACCACGGCCTGACCACCAAGGTCGAGCCTGGTGAGCCGCTGGAAGGCAATGCTTACGAGCAGACCGAGCCCAGCCTGCCCAACAACCTGCGCGATGCCTTACGGGCGCTGGACGACAGCGAGATCATGGCCCGCTATATCGACCCCAAATACATCGATATTTTCGTGGCGTGCAAGGAAAGTGAACTGGCGGAGTTCGAGCATTCGATTTCCGACCTGGAATACAACTGGTACCTGCATACGGTGTAGGCCGGCGGGCTGTTGAATCTGGTCGCGAGCAAGCTCGGCTGCTACGGGAACATACAGGCCATACCGTAGCAGCCGGCCTTGGCCGCGACCGCCTCGGCATCGTGTTGAATCTGGTCGCGAGCAAGCTCGGCTGCTACGGGAACATACAGGCCACACCGTAGCAGCCGGCCTTGGCCGCAACCGCCTTAGCACCGTGTTGATCTGGTCGCGAGCAAGCTCGGCTGCTACGGGAACATACAGGCCACACCGTAGCAGCCGGCCTTGGCCGCGACCGCCTTAGCATCGTGTTGAATCGGGTCGCGAGCAAGCTCGGCTGCTACGGGGCATACTGCCGTTACAGCTTAGCGATGGACACTTCGGTGGACTTCACGAAGGCGATCACTTCGCTACCTACTACCAACTCCAGCTCTTTGACCGAGCGGGTGGTGATCACGGAGGTGACGATGCCCGAAGCGGTTTGTACGTCGATTTCCGACAATACCGAACCCTCAATGATTTCCTTGACGGTGCCTTTGAACTGGTTGCGAACGTTGATGGCTTTAATGGTCATGGTGTTTTCCTCGGGAGTGTCAGTAGGCCCAGCGCAGTTGCGCGGGCAGGGGGTAGTCAGGTTCACGGAGGGTGTCGTGCCCAGGCAGGGCAAGCACCCGCTCCAGCACACGGCTTTCCAAGGCCGCCAAGGCGTGAGAGCCGCGCTGGCGGGGGCGTGGCAGGTCTACTGCCAGGTCAAGGCCAATGCGGCCTTCCTCGATCAAGATCACACGGTCGGCCACAGCCACCGCTTCGGCCACGTCGTGGGTGACCAGCACCACGGTGAACCGGTGTTGCGCCCATAGGCGCTCTAACAGCTGCTGCATTTCGATGCGGGTCAGGGCATCCAGCGCCCCCAGGGGCTCATCCAGTAATAGCAACCGAGGCTCGTGAATCAACGCGCGGGCAAGGGCCACCCGTTGCTTTTGCCCGCCAGACAGCGTCGCGGGCCATTCCTTGGCACGCTCGGCCAGGCCCACGGCATTCAAGGCCTCCAGCGCCTTGGGCCGCCAATCGCCCCTCAGGCCCAGGCCCACGTTCTCGCTCACGGTTTTCCAGGGCAGCAGGCGGGGCTCCTGGAACATCAACCGGGTGCCTTCACGCACTTGGGCAAGGTTTCCAGTGCCGCTACCCAAGCGGCCATCGGTTGGCGTGTCCAAACCTGCCAACAGCCGCAGCAAGGTGCTTTTGCCGCAACCGCTACGGCCCACCACGGCCACGAACTGCCCGGCCGGTACGTGCAGGTCTATCTCCTGCAGCACCTGGCGCTCACCAAAGGTTTTACCCAACTGCTGAAGGTCCAGAGGGATGCCACGCAAGAGGTGCGGTGTGTTGTTCAGGACACTCATGCACGCCCCTCCTTCGCTGTTTGATAGGCTGGGTGCCAGCGCAGCCATACCCGCTCCAGGCCCCGTGCCGCCAAGTCCGCCAGCTTGCCCAGCACCGCGTACAGCACGATGGCCAGCACCACCACATCCGTTTGCAGGAACTCACGGGCATTCATGGCCAAGTAACCAATGCCAGAGCTGGCAGAGATGGTTTCCGCCACGATCAGCGTGAGCCACATAAAGCCCAGCGCAAAGCGCACACCCACCAAGATCGAAGGCAGTGCCCCAGGCAGGATCACTTGCCAGAACAGCCCGAAACCGGACAGCCCATAACTGCGGGCCATTTCCAGCAAGGCCGGATCTACGTTGCGGATGCCGTGGTAAGTGTTGAGGTAGATAGGGAACAGGGTGCCAAGCGCAACCAGGAAGATCTTCGCCGCCTCGTCGATGCCGAACCACAGGATGACCAACGGGATAAGCGCCAGGTGGGGCACGTTGCGGATCATCTGTACCGAACTGTCCAGCAAGCGCTCACCCCAGCGAGACAACCCTGTGATAAAGCCCAGCGCCAAGCCAATACTGCCGCCGATGGCAAAGCCTACAGCCGCGCGCCAGCTGCTAATGGCCAGGTGCGTCCACAGCTCCCCGGAGCGCACTAGCTGAACGCCAGCTTCCAATACCGCGCTGGGGGCGGGCAGGATCCGGGTAGACAACCAGCCCGCACTCACGGCCAATTGCCAGGCCGCCAGTAACAGTATGGGCAGCGCCCAAGGCGCAAGCCGGTCAGCGGTTTTCTGAAAAATGCTCATAGCCGCCCTTAACGCTGCGCCGCCGCTTTGGGAAGGATGTCATTGGCGACCATCTCACCAAATGGGCTGATATAGCCCGCACCACCCTGGGCCTGTGGCCGCTGGACGTCCAGATGAGGGAACAACAGCTCGGCTACGCGGTAGGACTCTTCTAAGTGGGGGTAACCCGAGAAGATAAAGGTATCGATGCCCAAGTCTGCGTATTCCTTGACCCGCGCCGCTACCGTGGGGCCGTCGCCCACCAGGGCGGTACCGGCGCCGCCGCGTACCAGCCCAACGCCAGCCCACAGATTCGGGCTTACTTCCAGGTTGTCGCGGCGCCCTCCGTGCAGGGCAGCCATGCGTTGCTGGCCCACTGAGTCGAAACGGGCAAAGGCCGACTGTGCCTTGGCGATGGTGGCGTCGTCCAGCTCGGCAATCAGCCGATCGGCCGCGCGCCAGGCTTCTTCGTTGGTTTCACGCACAATCACATGCAAACGGATACCAAAGCGCACGCTGCGGCCTTGAGCGGCGGCCTTGGCCCGTACCTGAGCGATCTTCTCGGCCACAGCGGCCGGCGGCTCGCCCCAGGTCAAGTACAGCTCTACCTGCTCGGCGGCCAAGTCTTGGGCAGCATCGGACGACCCGCCGAAATACAACGGCGGCCGTGGTTGCTGGATAGGCGGGTACAGCAACTTGGCGCCTTTGACCTGCAAGTGCTTGCCTTCGTAGGTTACGGTTTCGCCTTCCAGTACACGGCGCCAGATGCGGGTGAACTCTACGGAGGCCTCGTAGCGCTCCTCATGGCTAAGAAACAGGCCATCACCGGCCAGTTCGTCCGGGTCGCCGCCGGTAACCAGGTTAAACAAGGCACGGCCCCCAGACAGCCGGTCCAGGGTAGCGGCCTGCCGCGCGGCCACCGTGGGCGAAATGATCCCGGGGCGCAGGGCTACCAGGAATTTCAGCCGCTGGGTCACGGGAATCAGCGACGCCGCCACCAGCCAGGAGTCTTCGCAGGATCGACCGGTAGGGATCAGCACGCCGCCATAACCCAGGCGGTCAGCGGCCTGGGCAATTTGCTGCAGGTAACCATGATCGACGGCGCGGGCGCCTTCGGAGGTTCCCAGGTAATGGCCATCGCCATGGGTTGGCAGAAACCAAAAGATGTTCAGGCTCATGGGCGTTGTCTCCAAAGTGTGTTACCGGCCGGGCCGGCGCAAGTCATTGAGCGGCCAGGCCCGCGGGTGGGGCCCAGATCACGTCCTTAATGCTCAATGGCTTGGGAATCAGCTTGAGCTGGTAAAACGCGTCGGCGATTTTTTGCTGCGCGCTGACCACGTCTGGGGAGAGGTAACTGGCGCCGAAGCCTTGCCGTTCTACGGTGGTTTTCACGATGGGCGCGGGCAGGCCAAGCAAGGGCGCCACCTGTTGGGTTACGTCGCTGGGGTTGGCACGGGACCACTCGCCGGTTTTGCGTATTTCATCCACCAGGGCGGCGATCACCCGGGGGTGGGCTTGAGCATAGGGCCGGGTAGCCAGGTAAAACTGATGGTTGTCCACCAACCCTGTACCGTCGCGTAGGGTGCGGGCATTGAGTTGCTGTTCGGCGGCGGCCTGGTACGGGTCCCAGATGACCCAAGCGTCCACGCTGCCACGCTCGAAGGCCGCGCGGGCATCGGCCGGCGGCAGGAACACCGTCTGGATGTCGCGGTAGTCCAAGCCAGCGTCTTGCAGCGCGCGAACCAGCAGGTAATGCACGTTGGAGCCCTTGTTGAGCACAACCTTCTTGCCCTTGAGGTCTTTCACGCGGGTGATGGGCGAACCCTTGGGCACCAGAATGGCCTCACTGGTAGGGGCCGGCGGCTCATGGGCCACATACAGCAAGTCTGCGCCAGCGGCCTGGGCAAACACGGGCGGGGTTTCGCCGGTAACGCCAAAGTCGATGGAGCCGACGTTCAGGCCTTCGAGCAACTGGGGCCCACCCGGGAACTCTGTCCACTGCACGGTGGCGCCTTGGTCGGCCAAGCGCTTTTCAAGCGTGCCCTTGGCTTTGAGCAGCACCAGGGTGCCGTACTTCTGATAGCCGATGCGCAGGGTATCGGCCTGAGCCTGGCTCAACGTGCCCCAGGCAAGGGACAGGGTAAACAGCGCGACCAGACCGCCACGCAAGGTAAATGGGCGCATAGCGCTCTCCTTGATAAAAAATGCGGGGTTCCGGCGCCTGCTTCCCGTGGTCGGGTCAGAAGACGGTGGATAACAGTGTTAAATGCTCCAGCGCGCGTCGATCAAACTGCGGCTGAGCTGGCCTGGCGCCAACGGGCGCGGCCGTCGGGTCATGGCTTGGTGAAGTTCTTCCAATGCGTTTTCCAAGCGCTGCTCTAGGACCGGAACCAGGCTGCGGGGGTAGCGCCCCTGCGAACGAGAACGCAGGCTTGGGCTTCCTCCAATTGAAACGACAAGCATCAAGGGCTCCTCTACGCATTCAGCTAACGAGCCCCGAGAGTAACGCGCAAAGTTTTATATCCATAAATCATATTTATTCATGTAGTTATTCCAATAAGTGATTACCACACGTCTAACAAGCCATTGCAGCCGTTATTTGGAAATTTTCTGTCACAATTAGCGCGGATCATGAGGTAACCCCCTTGGCCTTGGAGCCTGCTCATGTCCACTCACACGTTAGGTACCGGTGCCCGCACCAGCGGGCCCGTGCTTGATCGCCGTGCCAGCCCGCTGGTTAAAGGCGTGTTCTATCTGCTGCTGCTGGTAGGCGTGGTATATATGTTCTGGAGCCTAGGCCGCGACCTGAACACCAGCAATGCATCAGCGGCCACGTGGTCGCCGTACATTTTGCTGGGTGTGGCGCTGATCATCGCATTGGGCTTCGAGTTCGTGAACGGCTTTCATGACACCGCCAACGCGGTCGCGACCGTGATCTATACCCACTCGCTGCCAGCCCATGTGGCTGTGATGTGGTCGGGCTGCTTCAACTTTATCGGGGTGCTTACCTCCAGCGGCGCGGTGGCGTTCGGCATTATTGCCTTGCTGCCGGTCGACCTGATCTTGCAGGTAGGGTCTTCAGCGGGCTTCGCGATGATTTTCGCGCTGTTGATTGCCGCGATCATCTGGAACCTGGGCACCTGGTGGTTGGGCTTGCCCGCGTCCTCTTCCCATACCTTGATCGGCTCGATCATCGGTGTGGGCGTGGCCAATGCCTGGATGGCTGGCCGCAATGGCACCTCCGGGGTTGATTGGGGCCAGGCCGCCAAAGTGGGTTACGCCCTGTTGCTGTCGCCGCTTATAGGTTTCGTCTGCGCCGGTGGCGTGTTGCTGCTTCTGCGCAAAGTGGTCAAGAACCGCGAGCTGTACCAGGCACCGGAAGGCACTAGCCCACCGCCGTTCTGGATTCGCGGGTTGCTTATCCTTACGTGTACCGGTGTGTCCTTCGCCCACGGCTCCAACGACGGGCAAAAAGGCATGGGCTTGATCATGCTGATTCTTATCGGCACCTTGCCCATGGCTTATGCCTTGAACCGCGCGATCCCTGAACCTGAAACCCAGCGTTTCGCCGCCTTGGCCGTGGTTACCCAGCAAGCCTTGATACGCGCCGAGCCTCAGCCGCTTACCGAAGAACCTCGCAAGCGCCTGGAGAACTTCCTGCTCGATCACAAAGCGTCGCCTTCGCTGGTGCCGGCACTGGCAGCAGTGGTGGGCAGCATTGGCGACCAGGTAAGGGCCTATGGCTCGTTGGACCGCGTACCGGCCCAAGCCAGCTCCAACGTGCGTAACGACATGTACCTGGCCACGGAAGCCATGCGTTTGATGGACAAGGGCAAGATCGGCACCTTCGACGCCGATACACGGGACAAGCTCAAGGCCTTCCAGGCCTATATCGGTGAGGCCACGCGGTTTATCCCGCCGTGGGTGAAAGTGGCGGTGGCCATTGCCCTGGGGCTGGGCACCCTGGTCGGCTGGCGCCGCATCGTGGTCACCGTAGGCGAGCGCATCGGCAAAACCCACCTCACCTATGCCCAAGGCGCCAGCGCGGAAACCGTTGCCATGCTGACCATTGCCGCCGCGGATATGTACGGGCTACCGGTGTCTACCACCCATGTGCTCAGCTCCGGCGTAGCGGGCACCATGGCGGCCAATGGCTCCGGCCTGCAAATGCGCACCGTGCGTAACCTGCTGATGGCCTGGGTGCTCACCCTGCCTGCGGCCATTGCGCTGTCGGCCGGCCTGTATTGGTTGTTCAGGCAGTTTGTTTAAAAGCGCCTGATTGGGGCTACAAGAGTGCTTGAAGCCCCTTGTCTGCAATGATGTTCAAAAGCTTCAGAGCAGGCCCGTCAGGCCAATTTCCGACATAAAAAAGGGGTCACACATGTGACCCCTAAAGCCTTGCTAGGTAATGACTCAGCGATTGGGTTGCGGTGTCAGGCGCAGGTAAGGCTTGACCGCGCGGTAACCCTTGGGAAAGCGCTCGGCGATTTCCGCTTCGTCTTTGATCGAAGGCACGATCACCACTTCGTCACCGTCCTGCCAGTTGCCTGGGGTGGCCACCTTGTGGGTGTCGGTCAATTGCAGCGAATCGATCACCCGCAGCACTTCATTGAAGTTGCGGCCCGTGCTGGCTGGGTACGTGATGATCAGCCGCACTTTTTTGTTCGGGTCGATCACGAACAGCGAGCGCACGGTGAGGGTGTCGTTGGCGTTGGGATGGATCATGTCGTAAAGGCCCGACACCTTACGGTCGGTGTCCGCCAGAATCGGGAAATTAACGACGGTGTTCTGGGTTTCGTTGATGTCTTCGATCCACTGGTTGTGTGAATCCACGGCGTCTACGGACAGGGCGATGGCTTTAACATTGCGCTTGTCGAATTCGCCCTTGAGCTTTGCGGTCAGCCCAAGCTCGGTGGTGCACACCGGCGTGAAATCCGCGGGGTGGGAAAACAACACGCCCCAACTGTTGCCCAGCCATTCATGGAAGCGAATCTTGCCAAAGCTGGAATCCTGTTCAAAATCGGGGGCGATATCGCCGAGCTTGAGGCTCATGGTGTCAGCTCCTGTAAAGGGTAGCGGTCCGTTGGCGAGAAGGGTGCGCCAAGGCTCGCAAACTTAAAAAGAATAAAAAGCAATGAGGCTATAACCGTACCGTGCCTGCTGTTGGAGTGTACTGGCGCAGATTAGGTTTAGCCCAGGGTAACGGATTCGTCGCGCGCAGCGGTGTTGCAGTGCCTACCAAGGGCCATAAGCTAGTAACCAAACGGTATTTATCGCAGCTTTTTTATAACGATAGTCTAGGCGCCACTCGGTCAACTACCTTAGGCACCTTTATGGCCCATACCCTCGCCCCTCGCCTTCTGCTCACCGCCTTCACGTTAGCCGCGGCAGTGTGCGCGCAGGCCGCCAGCCTTACCGTGGGCTATCAAACCGGGATCGACCCGAGCAAAGTGCCCCAGGCCGACGGCGCCTACGAAAAAGCCATTGGCGAAAAAATCGACTGGCGCCGCTTCAATAGCGGCCCGGAAGTGGTGACCGCGCTGGCCTCGGGTGACCTGCAAATCGGCAACTTGGGCTCCAGCCCATTGGCGGCCGCGGCTTCTCGTAAACTACCGATTGTGGCGTTTATCGTGTCGGCGCAAATCAACAGCTCTGAACAACTTGTGGTGCGTAACGGCAGTGGCATTACCAAGCCTGAAGACCTGATCGGCAAAACCATCGCCACGCCCTTCGTGTCCACCTCTCACTACAGCTTGCTAGGTGCGCTCAAGCACTGGGGCCTGAATACCAGCCAAGTGAAGGTCGTGAACCTGCAACCGTTGGAAATCGCTGCCGCCTGGAAGCGCGGTGACATCGACGGCGCTTTTGTGTGGTCCCCTGCCCTCGGGGAAATCCGCAAAACAGGTACTGTACTGACCGACGCGGCCCAAGTAGGCCAATGGGGCGCGCCTACCTTCGAAGTGTGGGTCGCCCGCAAGGATTACGCTGAAAAACACCCGGAGGTAATCGCCAAGTTCGCCCGCGTGACCCTGGACGCTTATGCCGACTATGCGGCCCATAAAGACAGCTGGACCGCTAACTCCGAGGCTGTGCAGAAAATCGCCAAATTAACCGGCGCCAATGCCAGCGATGTACCGGAGTTGTTGGCCGGCTCCGCCTTCCCTGATGCCAAGGCGCAGGCTTCTGCTGCGCTGCTGAATGGGGGCACCGCCAAGGCGATCAGCGAGACCGCTACCTTCCTCAAGGAACAGGGCAAGGTCGAGGCGGTGCTGCCAGATTACAGCCCCTATGTCAGCGCCAAATACCTCCAGTGAAAGCTGTCAGCGAGAGGGGTTAACGCCATGGCAGCGCTAGAACTGGACCGCGTCAGCGCCCACTACCCGAATGCAACCTTGCCAGTATTGCAGGATATCTCCCTGCGCTTGTGGCCTGGGCAACTAACAGTGGTGCTGGGCCCATCGGGCAGCGGCAAAACCACCCTACTTAACCTGATAGCAGGCTTCGTGGCACCCAGCATTGGCAGCCTTCGCCTGGACGGCGCGCCGGTACAGGGGCCAGGCGCGGACCGTGGGGTAGTGTTCCAGGATGACGTACTGCTCCCCTGGCAGAACGTGTTGCAGAACGTCGCTTTCGGCCTGGAGCTAGCAGGCGCGCCGCGCGCCGAGCGAGAGGCCCGCGCCAGGTCGCTGCTGGGGCTGGTTGGCTTGGAAGCCTTTGCCGAGCGCCGCGTATGGGAACTGTCTGGTGGGCAAAAGCAGCGGGTGGGCCTGGCTCGCGCTTTAGCCGCGGACCCACGGGTATTACTGATGGATGAGCCCTTCGGCGCGCTGGATGCGTTCACTCGGGAGCAGATGCAAGCGTTGTTGCTCACTGTGTGGCGGCAAACAGTCAAGCCTGTGTTTCTGATTACCCATGACATTGAGGAAGCCGTGTTCCTGGCCACGGAGCTGATACTGCTGGCCCCCAACCCTGGCCGAATCGTAGAGCGGCTGGCCCTTGGCTTCGGCCAACGGTTCGCCGAGGGTGAGCCGGTGCGGGCAATCAAATCCGACCCGCGCTTCATTGAAACCCGTGAACACGTACTCGCCCGCGTATTTTCTCAACGTGGCATTTCTGAGGAGGCCGTATGAGCAGCGCCGAATTGGCCCTTGAACCCTCCCTACCAGCCGCGCCGCCCGCGCGCTGGCGCCTTAGCACCCGGATGATCAGCACCCTTACCGCAATTAGCCTGCTGCTGACCTGGTGGGCCGCTACGGGCTGGAGCTGGATCGACCCGCTGTTTCTGCCGTCACCGGCGGCGGTAGCGAACAAAGCCTGGTTGCTGGCCACCACCGGCTATATGGATTCGACCCTCTGGCAACACTTGGGCGCCAGTTTGCAACGTATTGGCATTGCCTTGAACCTGGCGGTGGTCACGGCCATTCCTTTAGGCATCGCCATCGGCCGTAACCGTATCGCTCGGGGTATTCTGGACCCGCTAATCGAGTTCTACCGGCCCATCCCCCCACTGGCGTATCTGCCGTTGATCGTGATCTGGTGCGGCATTGGCGAATTTTCTAAGGTGCTACTCATTTACCTGGCCATCTTTGCCCCTATCGCGATTGCCACCGCCACTGGCGTACGTACCGTGGACCCAGCCCGGGTGCGCGCCGCCCAGTGCCTGGGGGCAACCCGCGCCCAACTGGTGCGCCATGTGATTTTGCCCAGCGCCCTGCCTGACATCCTTACCGGCATCCGCATCGGCCTTGGCGTGGGCTGGTCCACGCTGGTGGCGGCCGAGTTGATCGCCGCCACCAGCGGCCTGGGCTTTATGGTGCAGTCAGCGGCTCAGTTTTTGGTCACCGACGTGGTAGTGCTGGGGATCCTGATCATCGCTGTGGTGGCCTTCGCTTTGGAACTTGGACTGCGCGCCCTGCAACGCCATCTGGTGCCCTGGCACGGGCAAAGCCACTGACTGCCTTTCATATGGGCCAACCGAGCGAATGACTTATGAGCCTTGCTATCACGCCCCTTAACCCGGCCATCGGCGCGCGGGTCGAGGGCATCGACCTTGCCACCGCGCTTACCCCCGAATTGCGGGGCGCCCTTAAACAGGCGCTATTGGAGCACCACGTGCTGTTCTTCCGTGGTCAGCCTCTCACGCCACGACAACACGCCCGACTGGCCATGGCATTCGGCGAACTGCACATTCACCCCATCTACCCCAACGTGGCTGAACAGCCTGAAATATTGATACTGGACACCGCCGTGACCGATGTGCGTGACAACGCCACCTGGCACACCGACGTAACCTTCCTGCCGGCCCCGGCCATGGGCGCCGTGCTGGCGGCCAAAGAGGTGCCTGCCTATGGCGGGGACACCCTATGGGCCAGTGGCATTGCGGCCTTCGAGGCACTGTCGGCGCCGATGCAGCACCTACTGGAAGGGCTAACCGCCACCCACGACTTCACCAGATCGTTTCCGCTGGCGCGTTTCGGCACTACCGCAGAAGACCTGGCCCGCTGGGAGGCGACGCGTCTGCGGCATCCACCGGTCAGCCACCCGGTGGTGCGGGTTCATCCCCGCAGCGGGCGCAAAGCGCTCTTCGTCAACGACGGGTTCACCACCCGCATAAATGAGTTGAGCGAACAGGAAAGCACCGCGCTGTTGCCCATGCTTTTCGCCCACGCCACGCGCCCTGAATTCACCGTGCGCTGGCAGTGGCAGGCGAACGATGTTGCCTTCTGGGATAATCGCATTACCCAACATTATGCGGTGGACGACTACCGCCCCGCGCGAAGGGTCATGCACCGCGCTACCATCCTTGGTGACGTGCCACATTGACAGCCCGCCAGAGTAAGCCAGTCTCTAGCAGGGCCTAATCATGGAGCCTGCCAATGAGCTATCGCTACCTGACCCTCTTCGTTCTGTCGCTATGGTCCCTCGCCGGGCTCGCGCAAGAGGCACAAACCGCCCAAGTATCGCCAGATTATGCGCTGGCGGTGTATGCCAACCACTCCGTGGAAGCGCCCGCTATTGTCGATGCTGGCATTGAGCGGGCGGTCATCGTCGTACACGGGGCACGCCGTAACGCGCAGGATTACTTCGAAACGGGGGAGCACCTGCTGGCCGCCACTCAGTGGGCTGAGACCCGCACGCTGCTTCTGGCACCTGGCTTTTTTACCGCGCGGGATCGCCCAGCCGGGGCTGACCTGCCGCTTTGGGACAGCCGCTGGATGCAGGGCCGCCCATCGGTGCAGGGCCAGGTAGGCATCACGCCGTTGCGGGCGCTGGATGACCTGCTTGCTTGGGTGGGCAACACCAAGCGTTACCCGAACTTGAAGCAGATCGTGCTCATCGGCCACTCCGCGGGCGGCCAATTGGTACAGCGCCATGCGGTGTTCAGCCAGGCCCAACAGCAGTTGGCGGCCCATGGCATCGCCCTGCGCTATGTGATCTCCAGCCCCTCCAGCTACCTCTACTTCGACGATCGGCGCCCAGCCGGGGCTGGCTTTACCGAGCGCGCGGTCGCTCAATGCCCGGAGGTCAACCATTACCGCTATGGGCTTGAAGGGCTACCTAGTTTCCTGGGGAAGCAACCGGCCAGCGCCCGCGAACTGTTCCAACGCTATGCCAGCACCCCTATCACCTACCTGGTGGGTGCCCAGGACGACGACCCGCACCACCGCTTGCTGGATAAAAGCTGCGCGGCGCAAGCCCAGGGCCCTAACCGCTTGGCGCGTCAGCAGCAATACCTGGCCTATGAGCAACTGCTCGGCAAAGAATGGCGTGTACCTATCAAGCATGTACAAGCACAGGTACCCGGCGCGGGGCATAGCGCCAAGGCCATCTATACGTCGCCTGTCACCGTGAAGTTGCTCGAAACGAACTTAACGCGCTGAGCCTTACTCAGCTTACCTATCAACCCCTCTATGAAAAGGAGCACCCCATGATAAAGCCTGCTCAGAAAGTCGCCTTGATCACTGGCGCCTCCCGTGGCATCGGCGCGTCGCTGGCCTTGCGCCTGGTGGACGATGGCTTCGCGGTCGTCATCAATTACGCCAACAGCGCCAAGGATGCCGAAACGCTCGTACAGCGCATTACCGATGAGGGTGGACGGGCCGTAGCCGTGCAGGCAGACGTGTCAAAAAGCGCGGACGTGGCCCGGCTATTCGAGCAAGCCGAGGCAGCCTTGGGTAAGGTGGATGTACTGATCAACAACGCTGGCGTGCTGAAGATGGTGCCGCTGGCCGACAGCACCGATGAACTGTACGACAGTACCTTCAACATCAATACCCGGGGCACCTTTAATACCTTGCGCGAAGCCGCCAAACGCTTGAACGATGGCGGGCGCATCGTGAATTTCTCCAGCAGCACCGTAGGCATGAACTTGCCGAACTATTCGCTCTATATCGCCAGTAAGGCTGCGGTGGAATCCCTGACCAAGGTGTTCGCCCAGGAATTGCGGGGGCGCGACATCACGGTCAATGCCGTGGCGCCGGGGCCTGTGGCCACTGATTTGTTCTTCGAAGGGAAAAGCGAGGCGCTGATCCAGCAACTGGCTAAGCGCCCGCCTTTGGAGCGCCTGGGCGAACCCCATGATATTGCGGGTATCGTGGCCTTTTTGGTAGGGCCAGAGGGCGGCTGGATCAATGGCCAGGTACTGCGGGCCAATGGCGGGATCGTCTGAGCAAGGGCATTGACCAACGCCGGTGTTCACCGGCGGGTAGGCGCCAACGCAGTTGGCGAATACGGTTCAGAGCATCCCCGGTTCGCCAACTTCGTTGGCTCCTACAAACCAACGCTTACCGCACCAAGTGCAGGAACTGCATATGCCGTTCGTATTGGTCCAGCACGTCGGTAATGATCTGGTCCTTGTGGTAACCCACCAGGTCGTAGTCCTGGCTGCCTTCGGATAGGTGCACTTCGGCGCGGTAATAGCGGCGGTTCTTCAGTTCGCGATTACCCATGCCGCCCCTGGCAAAGGATGGCGTGAAGTAACCGCGCATCCGTACCTGATAAATGAACGGCCGCTCTTCCCCGTGGGTGACGATCAGGCTTTCAGCGCCGTGGCCGGTGTCTTCTTCTACGCGGGCATTAAGCCCTTTGCCCACGAACTCGGCGCAGACGTCTTGCAAGGCCGGCCGTACCGAGCCCTCCATAAAACGGTACACCTCGTCTCGGGAAGGGAAGTGCACCGCTTGGCTCAACCGTTGGCGCCACCCGCCACGCCCTTTGCCCCGGCCCGCCAGGGTGGTAGGCGCCAGGGAGTACAACTGAGCGATTTTGCGCTGGGATTCCATATAGAAGGCCTTGTGCAGCCCCCACATCATCAGCAGCAGGATCAGCGAAAACGGTAGCGAGGTCAGCACCACTGCCGACTTGAGCGAGTCGATGCTACCGGCGAACAACAAACCACCGGTTACCAGTGCCGTGGCAGTGCCCCAGAACACACGCAGCCATTTGGGGCCGTCTTCGTCGGGCCCGCCACCCCTGGCCGATAGCGTAGACAGCACCACGGTGCCGGAATCCGCGGAGGTTACGAAAAACACGAAGCTGACGAACACCGTTACGCCTATCACCGCGCGGCTCCATGGGTACTGCTGGAGCATCAGGTAGAGGGTTTGCGAAGGGTCTGCCACGGCCGAGGCCGCCAGGTTCAGCACCCCATGCAGTTGCAGGTCCAGGGCGCTGTTGGCGAAGATCGACATCCATGCCAAGGTAAAACCCAGCGGAATAAACAGCACGCCAAACACGAACTCACGGATGGTGCGGCCACGGGAAATGCGGGCGATAAACAGGCCCACGAACGGTGCCCATGCAATCCACCACGCCCAGTAGAACACTGTCCAATCGCCCAGCCAGTGGCCGGACTCGCCATAGGCATAGAGGTCGAAGCTCTTGCCTGGCAACACGGAGAGGTAATCGCCGATATTTTGCACCAGAGTGTTGAGCAGGTGCTGGGTGGGCCCGGCGAACAGCACGAACAGCAGCAGCCCGCAGGCCAACAGCATGTTCAGGTCGGACATCACCCGCACGCCCTTGTCCACGCCGGAGACCGCCACCAGGATGGCCGCCCCCATCATCAGGGTGATCAGCCCCAGCTGTACCCAATGGTTATGGGGCACACCGAACAGTTGGTCCAGGCCTGCATTGAGGTGCAGCACGCCGAAGCCCATGTCCGCGCCCAGGCCAAATACGGTGGCGATAATGCCAAAGCCATCGACGGCATAGCCGATAGGCCCGTTGATGCGCTTGCCAATGAGCGGATACAAGGCCGAGCGCAGCGCCAGCGGCAGGTTGTGGCGGTAGGCAAAGTACCCCAGGGCCATGCCAACGAAGGCGAACACCCCCCAGCCATGCAAACCCCAGTGCAGGAACAGCAACTGCATGGCCTGCCGTGCGGCGGCGGGGTTGCCGCTTTCGCCTTGAGGCGGTTGGGCGAAGTGGGTCAGCGGCTCGGATACGCAAAAGAAGAACAGCGTGATACTGATACCGGCGGCGAACAGCATGCCGGCCCAAGAGAGGTAGCTGAACTCCGGCTCGTCATGATCCGCGCCAAGCTTGAGCCGCCCATAGCCGGACAGCGCCGTGGCCACCACGAAAATCAGGTACAGCGTCATCGCCAGCAGGTAATACCAGCCAACGGTGTTGGCCGCCCAGCTCTGAGCAGCCTGGAGCCAGGCCCCGGCCTCAGTGGGAAACGCCAATACGACAGCGGCGAACAGCAAGATGGCACCGGCGGCGAATATAAACACCGGTGGATTCATACGAACAGGTGCGGAATGACTGGTCACAGGCAGGTCGGGCCTCCGGATGAACGCAGCGTGCGAACATGTTTTATATTGAACGAGCGTTCAATTTAAACACGATTATGCGCTGAGACCAAACCGGGGGCGCCGATCAGCGCCTGTACGGGGCCTTTACCGAGTGCTGCCTTCGTTCTGCTGCAAGCTAGCCTGGGTCAGGTTGCTGCCCGGTGGCACGCTGCGGGTCAACCACACGTTACCCCCGATGATAGAGCCCTTGCCAATGGTAATTCGGCCCAAAATGGTCGCCCCGGCATAGATGACCACGTCGTCCTCCACGATAGGGTGGCGCGGCAAGCCCTTCTGCAAGGTGCCATCTTCGGCGGAAGGGAAACGCTTGGCGCCCAGGGTAACCGCCTGATAGATGCGCACCCGCTCGCCAATGATCGCGGTTTCACCAATGACCACACCGGTGCCGTGGTCGATAAAGAAGCTTGGGCCGATCCGCGCGCCGGGGTGAATATCGATACCGGTGCTGGAGTGCGCCAGCTCCGAAGCAATTCGCGCCAGCAACGGCACCCCTGCCTGGTACAGGTGATGCGCCAGGCGGTGGTGGATGATCGCGGTCACGCCGGGGTAGCACAGCAGCACTTCGTCCACACTGCGCGCCGCAGGGTCACCCTGGTAGGCGGCCAGCACGTCGGTATCCAGCAGTTGACGCAGCGCCGGCAGCGCCGCGGCGAAGCCCTGAGTAATGCTCAGCGCGGTGGCGTCCAGTTGTTCGGCGTTGCACGGGCCATGACGCCCGGCGTAGCGCAGCTCCAACCGGGCCTGGGCCAACAGGCCGTTAAGCGCGGCATCGAGGGTATGGCCCACATAGAAGTCTTCGCTTTCCTCGCGCAGGTCTACCGGGCCCAGGCGCATGGGGAAGAGCGCCCCGCACAATTGCTCGAGAATGGTCGCCATCGCCTCGCGCGATGGCAGCTCCCGGCCCCCGCCATACCCACAGCTGCGGCCGTTCTGCCGCCGCCATTGCTCCCGGGCGCCGCGCAATTCAGCGACGATACCTTGGAGCTGCCAATGGCCCTTGCCGTTGCTCCGCCCTTGCCCCTGTTCGCTCACGATACTTTCTCCTGCGTTAAGGCTGCGCATGGCGCCGCTCCGGCGCCCACTCTACGGGAAATTACACCTCTGAAAAAATAACCCTTTCAGCAGTGGAGCGAACTCACAGGCATATGGATACGAATGCTCATCATAGGGCAGGGAACGTATTGCCTGAGCGTGGTGCCATGCCTATGATCGCGCATTGGCCATTTCCCGGAAGCCCCATGATCACCGAGCAGCTTTCCCGTTTCGCCCGCCTGGACCTGATGCCGGCCGCAACCCCACTGGAAAAGCTCGACCGGCTCTGCGCCTGGCTAGCACGCGATATCTACATCAAGCGCGATGATCTGACCCCACTGGCGTTGGGTGGCAACAAGCTGCGCAAGCTTGAGTACTTGGTCGCCGACGCGTTGGCTCAAGGCGCCGATACGCTGATCACCGCTGGCGCCATCCAAAGCAACCACGTGCGCCAAACAGCAGCGCTGGCGGCCCGCCTGGGGCTGTCCTGCTTCGCGCTGCTGGAAAACCCCACAGGCACTGAGAACACTGACTACCTGCACAACGGCAACCGCCTGCTGCTGGAGCTGTTCGAGGCTCGGGTCGAGCTGGTGGAAAACCTGGACAACGCCCAGGCGTCCATGGAGGCGCTGGCCGCGCGTTTGCGCAATGGCGGCAAGCAGCCCTATATCGTGCCTATTGGTGGATCGAACCCGGTCGGTACGTTGGGTTATGTGCGTGCAGGGCTGGAACTGGCGGACCAGATCGAAGCCAGCGGCGTGACCTTTGCTGCCGTGGTGCTGGCCAGTGGCAGCGCTGGCACACAAGCCGGCCTGGCCCTGGCCCTTAGCGAACGTCTGCCTGAGTTGCCGGTCATTGGGGTAACGGTTTCCCGCGAAGAAGATCAACAGCGGCCCAAGGTGCAAGGGTTGGCCGAAGCCACCGCGCAGCTGTTGGGCGTGCCGCTGCCAGGGGCGTTCAAGGTGCACCTGTGGGATGAATACTACGGCCCTGGCTATGGCGAACCGAACGCAGGGGGCCTGGCTGCGATCAAACTGCTCGCCGCCCAAGAAGGCATCTTGCTGGACCCGGTATACACCGGCAAGGCCATGGCGGGGTTGCTGGACGGCGTTGGCCGCCAGCGCTTCGAAGACGGCCCGGTGTTGTTCCTGCACACCGGTGGTACTCCAGCGCTGTTCGCTTATACCGACGTTTGGTCGGCTTGACCTTCATTATAAGGACCCTCTCATGCGTTTGAACGCTTTGCGTCACCTGGCTTTTACCGCCCTTGCCCTGGCCGCTTTCGCGAACCAGGCCCAAGCAGGCGAGCAACTTCAGCACGTTAAAGATGCTGGCGTGATCAACGTTGGCCTTGAAGGCACCTACCCGCCCTTCAGTTACGTGGATGACCAAGGCAAGCTGACCGGCTTCGAAGTGGAGCTGGCCGAGGCCCTGGCCAAACAGCTGGGCGTGAAGGCCAAGGTACAGCCCACCAAGTGGGACGGCATTCTGGCGGCGCTGGAGTCCAAGCGGCTGGATGTGGTGATCAACCAAGTGACCATCTCTGACGAGCGCAAGAAAAAGTATGACTTCTCCGTGCCCTACACCGTATCGGGTATCCAAGCCCTGACCCGCAAGGCCGACGCCAACACCATCGCCAAGCCGGCCGACCTGTCGGGTAAGAAAGTAGGCGTGGGCTTGGGGACCAACTACGAGCAATGGGTCAAGGCGAACGTACCGGGCGCTGATGTACGCACCTATGAAGACGACCCCACCAAATTCCAGGACCTGATGAACAAGCGTATCGACGCAATCCTGGTAGATCGCCTTGCCGCGCTGGACACCGTGAAGAAAACCGGCGACCGGCTGGCCGTGGCAGGCGAGGCGTTCTCTCGGCAGGAATCTGGCATTGCCCTGCGCAAAGGCGAACCTGAAATGCTCAAAGCCCTCGACGATGCCTTGGCGACTATGCGCAAGGACGGCTCCCTGGCCAAACTGTCGCAAAAGTGGTTCGGCGCTGACGTGACCCAATGAACCAAGAAAGCCTGCGCGTCGCCCTGGAGTCTCTCCCGTTTCTGCTTCAGGGCGCCTGGTTCACGGTAATACTCAGCCTGGGGGGCATGTTCTTCGGGCTGTTGCTGGGCTTTGCCCTGGCGATGATGCGCCTGTCTCGCCTGGCAATCGCCCGGGGCATTTCGCGGGTGTACGTGTCGTTTTTCCGCGGCACGCCGCTGCTAGTGCAGTTGTTCCTGATCTATTACGGCTTACCCTCGGTCGGGCTTGAGTTAAGCCCCTTGATGGCGGCGCTGATCGGGTTTTCTTTAAACATGGCGGCTTATGCCTGCGAAATTTTGCGAGCAGCCATTGGCTCCATCGACCGAGGCCAATGGGAAGCCGCTGCCAGCATCGGCATGACCCGAGCGCAAACCCTGCGCCGCACCATCCTGCCGCAAGCGGCGCGCACCGCCCTGCCACCCTTGGGTAACAGTTTCATTTCGCTGGTCAAGGACACTGCCCTGGCGGCAACCATTCAGGTACCGGAGCTGTTCCGCCAGGCGCAGTTGGTCACGGCCCGCACTTTCGAGATCTTCGCCATGTACCTGAGCGCCGCGCTGATCTATTGGGTGCTGGCCAGCATTCTTGCGTACTTCCAGAACCGCTTGGAACGGCGTGCCAACCGCCACGACTTGGAGCGTTGAGCAATGATTGTGGTGGAACACCTGACCAAACGGTTCAATGACACCCTAGTGCTGGACGCTATTGACCTCACGGTCGCCGAAGGGGAAGTGGTGGCGATCATTGGGCCCAGTGGCTCTGGTAAAACCACCTTTCTGCGCTGCCTCAACCTGCTGGAAACCCCCTCCTCCGGGCAAATTCAGCTCGGCCAGGTGCATATAAATGCCGGCCAGCCCCTTGCCAAGCAGCAAGCCCAGGTGCGACAGCTGCGCCAGCAGGTAGGCTTCGTGTTCCAGAACTTCAACCTGTTCCCTCACCGCACGGCGTTGGAAAATGTGATCGAGGGGCCGGTGATCGTAAAGAAAACCCCCTTGGCCGAGGCCCAAGCCATGGGCCGTGAGCTGCTGGCCAAGGTTGGCCTGGCGGGCAAGGAAGCCGCCTACCCCCGCAGGCTGTCCGGCGGCCAGCAACAACGGGTCGCTATCGCCCGTGCCCTGGCCATGCAGCCGCAGGTCATCCTGTTTGACGAACCCACCTCAGCCCTGGACCCGGAATTGGTCGGCGAGGTACTGGCCACCATCCGTGGCCTGGCCGAGGAAAAGCGCACCATGATCATCGTGACCCATGAGATGAGTTTCGCGCGGGACGTAGCCAATCGCGTAGTGTTCTTCGACAAAGGCCGGATCATCGAACAGGGAGACCCTAAAGAAATGTTCGCCTCGCCGCAGCATGAGCGTACGCGGCAGTTTTTGGGGAAGTTTTTGGGGTGAAGGACGTTGAGCGCTCAAATCCCTTCTATCCAAAGCACAAAGGGTTATTTCAAAAAGGCTTTAAGCTCCTCTAGGGTATAACCACCGGACCACCGGACCATCACACACCGGCCGCCACTGCGCGGCGTTCTTATTGTGAGGGCGGTATGGTTCGGGCTTCTGTGTTCACTCCAATACGTTTCCTGTTGCTCACGGCAGGCCTGCTGGCTGGGCCCGCTCACGCCGCCGAGCCTTCACTGAAGGTCGGTACCACGGCAGCGTTTGCCATCCCGCTGGAAGCGGCCGCCGCTGAAGCTGAAAAGCAGGGCTTGAAGGTGGAGTTGGTGGAATACACCGACTGGATCGCCCCTAACGTCAGCCTCGCCGCAGGGGATATCGACGTGAATTACTTCCAGCACATTCCCTTTCTGGAAAACGCCAAGCAGGCGGCTGGCTTTGATTTGGTGCCTTATGCGCCGGGGATCATCAATAACGTAGGGTTGTATTCCAAGCGTTTCAAAAGCATTGATGCCTTGCCCGAGGGTGCCTCCGTAGCTATCGCCAATGACCCCATTAACAGCGGCCGGGGCCTGCAACTGTTGGCCAAGGCGGGCTTGATCGCGCTCAAACCAGGGGTGGGCTACAAGGCCACCGAAGATGACATTGTCAGCAACCCCAGACACCTGAAGATCCTTCAGGTAGAGGCGGTTCAGCTGGTGCGCGCTTACGATGACGCCGACGTGGTACAGGGCTACCCGGCCTATATTCGCCTGGCTAAAACCTTCGATGCCGAGTCCGCCCTGCTGTTCGATGGCTTGGACCACCCTGAATACGTGATTCAATTCGTGATCCAGCCCAGCCACCAGCAGGACCCGCGGCTAGCCAAATTCATCGACATCTACCAGCATTCGCCGGTAGTGAAAGCGGCGTTGGATAAGTCACTGGGTACGCTCTACCAACCTGCTTGGAAGGGGTAAGCCATGAACCTGCCTTCTGTGCGGCTGGTGCCACGCTCTCTAGCTGAAGCACCTAACCTGCCCGTTGCGGACACACTAGCCCCCTACATTCGCCTGCGCGGGGTCAGCAAGGTGTATCAGGGCCTTCAAGGGCCGATCACCGCCTTGCAAGGCATCGACCTAGATATTCAGCGCGGGGAAATCTTCGGCATTATTGGCCGGAGCGGCGCGGGCAAATCCTCCTTGTTAAGGACCTTCAACCGTTTGGAACAGCCCTGCGCAGGCGACGTGCGGGTAGGCGATGTGAGCCTGGCAGGGCTCGATGAAAACCGCCTGGTGGCGCTGCGCCGCGACATAGGCATGATCTTCCAGCATTTTAATTTGATGTCCGCCAAAACCGTTGCGCAAAACGTGGAATTACCGCTAAAGGTAGCGGGTGTGCCACGGGCCGTGCGCCAGCACAAGGTACGAGCGTTGCTGGCGTTGGTAGGCCTGGAGGACAAGCACGGCGCCTACCCCGCGCAGCTGTCGGGCGGGCAGAAGCAGCGTGTCGGCATTGCCCGGGCGCTGGTGCATGACCCTTCGGTGCTTCTGTGCGACGAGGCCACTTCTGCCCTGGACCCTGAAACCACTGCCTCCATTCTGGCGCTGCTGCGAGACATCAACCAGCGCCTGAACCTTACCTTGGTGCTGATCACCCATGAAATGGCAGTGATCCGTGAGGTTTGCGACCGCGTGGTAGTGCTTGAGCGTGGCGTTATCGTAGAACAGGGCCCGGTGTGGCAGGTGTTTGGCGACCCCCAGCATGCGGTGAGTCGCACCCTGTTGGCGCCGCTGCAACAGGCGTTGCCAGCGGACCTGACAAGCCGCTTGCTGCCTACCTCGCAACCTGGCGCGGCCGTAGTGCTAGCGTTGCGGTTCACCGGCGCGGGGGCCGAGGAACCTGACCTGGCAGGGTTGTTTCGGGCGGTAGGCGGCCAAGTGCGGCTGTTGCACGGCGGCCTGGAAGCTATTCAAGGGCGCAGCCTGGGCCACTTGTTGCTGTCAGTGGCGCGCTCCCCTTTGGAGCCGGACCAGTTGCTAGAGCGTGCCAGCCAATGGGCAGACCGAGTGGAGGTGCTGGGCTATGTGGCTTGACCGTTTGCTCCAGGGGGCCTTGGACACCTTGTTGATGGTGGGGGTGTCGTCGCTGATCGCCTTGCTGGTGGGGATACCCATGGCGGTGATTCTAGTAACCAGTGGCCGGGGCGGGCTGTTCGAAGCGCCCTTGCTGAACCGCCTGCTGGGCGGGTTCGTCAATCTATTCCGCTCTGTGCCGTTTCTGATCCTGATGGTGGCGCTTATCCCCTTTACCCGCTGGGTCGTGGGCACTACCTATGGGGTGTGGGCCGCTATAGTGCCCCTTACTCTGGCCGCCACGCCGTTCTTTGCCAGAATCGTAGAGGTCAGCCTGCGCGAGGTAGACCACGGCCTGATCGAAGCGGCCCAGGCCATGGGCTGCCGCCGCTGGCAGATCGTTTGGCATGTACTGTTGCCCGAAGCCCGGCCGGGCATCGTTGGGGGCTTTACCATCACCTTGGTTGCCATGATCAACAGCTCGGCCATGGCCGGCGCGGTGGGCGCGGGTGGGTTGGGGGATATCGCCTACCGCTATGGCTACCAGCGCTTCGATACGCAGGTGATGTTCAGCGTCATCGTGCTGCTGGTAGCGCTGGTAGCCGTGATTCAATTCGGTGGCGATAGGCTGGCCCAGCGCCTCAACACGCGTTAGATACCGGCGGCGGCCTGGCTCGGTTGCTACACGGGCCTCTATCGCGTGTAGGCGCGAGCGCAAGCTTGCGAAGGGACGATTCAAGGCCTGTTCGCCAGCTTTGCTGGCTCCTACACCAGCTCCGCTATTGCGATAAGGATCAAGACGGCGACCATGAATTAGGCATCTTCCTTGATCCGGTACCAAGCCACATACAACGCCGGTAGGAACAACAGCGTAAGCAAGGTGGCACTGATGATGCCGCCGATCATGGCGTAGGCCATGGGCCCCCAGAACACTTCACGGGCAATGGGGATCATGCCTAGGCTGGCCGCGGCTGCGGTCAGCAGGATGGGCCGGCGCCGGTGTTGCGTGGCTTCTACCACGGCATCCCAGGGCGTATAGCCGTCCTTCTCGAAGATGTCGATCTGGGTCACCAGAATCACCGAGTTACGGATGATGATCCCAATCAACGCCAGTACCCCCAGAATCGCCACAAAGCCCAAGGGCGTGCCGGTGGGTACCAGGGCCACCACCACACCAATCAGCCCAAGGGGCGCCACGCTGGCCACCAGGAACATCTTCTGCACACTGTGCAGCTGGATCATCAAGAAGGTGGCCATCAGGAACAGCATCAGCGGCACTACCTGGGCAATCGGCCCTTGGGCCTTGCCGCTCTCCTCTACGGTACCGCCCGTTGCCACGTGGTAGCCCGCTGGCAGGTCGGCGGAGAAACGGTCGATCTCAGGCTTGAGCTGCGCCACCAGGTCGGTGGGTTGCAAGTCATCCCGCACAGCGGCCTTAAGGGTAACGGTGGGCATCCGATCGCGGCGCCAAACCAGCGGCTGTTCCAGCTCATAGCGCACGGTAGCGAAAGACATCAGTGGGATAGACACGCCACTTGGGGTAACGATCTGCAGGTTTTGCAAGGTATCGGGCGAGTTACGCTCGGCATCTTCCGCCCGGCCAACCACGTTCACCAGGTAGATATCATCATTCACCTGGGTGATCGGCGCGCCGCTGACGATGGTGTTCATCAGCTTGGCCACGTCCTCGGAAGACAGCCCCAATTGCCGCGCGCGGTCTTGGGCGATATCGATGCGCAGTACCTTACCCGGCTCGTTCCAGTCGAAGATCATGTCCCCCACATGGGGGTTTTTGTCCAGCAAGGTAGCCAGGTCAATGGCGTGGCGGCGTACTTCGTCCAGGTCCCGCCCGCTGACCCGGTACTGCACAGGCCGGCCCACTGGTGGCCCCATTTCCAAGGGTTGCACGTAAGTGCCGATGCCTACGAAGTCTTTACGCAGCTTTTCGCGCAGCCGCTGGGCTAGGCCTTCCCGTTCTTCCAGGCCCTTGCTGACGATTACCAACTGGGCGTAGTAAGGGTTTTGCAGCTGCTGGTCCAAGGGCAGGTAGAAGCGGATCGCCCCTTCGCCGATGTAAGTGCTCCAGTGAACGATGTCTGGGTCATCCTTGATCAAGGCTTCGAGCTTGTTCACGGCCCGCTCCGTTTCGTGGATCGAGGCGTTTTGCGGCAGGTTAAGGTCTACCAGCAGCTCGGGGCGGTCCGAGGACGGGAAGAATTGGTTCTGAACGAAGCGCATGCAAAACAGCGACAAGGCAAATAACACCAAGGTGCCAATAATGGTCAGCCAGCGATGGCGCATGCAACCTACCAGCGCGCCATTGAATGCCCGGCCAATGCGCCCAGGCTCATCCGAGTGCTTGCCGGCGACCTTGTCGCTGAGAATATGCACACCGATGACCGGCGCGAAAAACACCGCCACCACCCACGACACCAGCATGGCCACCGCGATCACGGCAAACAGCGTGAAGGTGTACTCACCGGCCGAGCTGGCGTTCAAGCCGATGGGGGTAAAGCCTGCCACGGTAACCAGGGTGCCGGTCAGCATGGGGAAAGCGGTGGAGGTATAGGCAAAGGTGGCTGCCTTTTTGCGGCTGTCCCCTAACTCGAGCCGGGTCACCATCATCTCCACGGTGATCATGGCATCGTCCACCAACAGGCCCAGGGCAATAATCAACGCTCCCAGGGAGATCCGCTGCATGGTGATGCCGCTGTACTCCATGAACACGAACACTAGAGCCAGTACCAGGGGGATCGAGCAGGCCACTACCAAGCCTGCCCTAATACCCAGGCTAACAAAGCTCACCACCATCACGATGACCACCGCCTCGAACAATGCGCTGGTAAAGCCCCCCACGGCTTTTTCCACCACCGCCGCCTGGTCTGACACCGTATGCACCCCTACCCCTACCGGGAGTTCGCCGGTGAGTTCGGTCATGCGGGCATGCAAGGCCTTGCCGAAGGCCTGGATATTGCCGCCGTCGCGCATGGCCACCGCCAGGCCCAGGGCAGGCTGGCCATTGAAGCGGAACATCGGGGTAGGCGGCTCGGCGTAGCCACGGGTGATGTCCGCCACGTCGGCCAGCCGGTAGAAGCGGTCGTTCACCCGCAGGTTAAGCTCCCGCAGGTCTGCCTCGGAGCGGAACTGGCCAGTGGTACGCACGGAGATACGCTCTGGCCCGGCCTCTATCACCCCGGCGGGCGTTACCGCGTTCTGGGCCTGCAAGGCTTGCACCACTTGGCGTTGATCCAGGCCCAGAGCTGCCAGCTTGCGGGTGGAGAAGTTCAGGTAGATAACCTCTTCCTGCTCCCCGACCATCTCCACCTTGCCCAGGTTTTCTACCTGGCGAATCCCCGCGCGCACCTGTTCCACATAGTCACGCAGCTGGCGCATGCTCAGGCCATCGGCGGTAAAGGCGTAGATGGAACCGAATACGTCACCGAACTCATCGTTGAACGCTGGCCCTTGGAGCCCTTGGGGGAAATCACCGCGAATGTCGTCGATCTTTTTCCGCACCTCATACCAGATGTGCGGAATGGCCTCGGCTTGAGTGGTATCGCGCAGGTATACGAACACCGTGGACTCGCCTGGGCGGGTATAGCTTTTGGTGTAGTCCAGGGAATCGAGCTCTTCGAGCTTCTTCTCTATGCGGTCGGTGACCTGCTTGAGGGTTTCATCTTGAGTAGCGCCAGGCCAGCGGGTTTGAATCACCATGGTTTTGATGGTGAAGGCCGGGTCTTCCTCGCGCCCCAGCTTCATGTACGAGAACACGCCCATCAGCAAGGCCACGAACATCAGGTACCACACGAACGACTGATGCCGCAGGGCCCAGTCCGAGAGGTTGAACTTACTGCCGCTCATTGGCCCTTCCCTTGGTCAAGTTTGATCTGTTGCCCCGGCTTGAGGCTGTTCAGGCCGGCAATTACTACCCGCTCCCCGGCGTGCAGGCTGGCATCGACAATGGCCACCTCGCGCCGGCGCTCAAGCACCTTTACCTGCCGAGGGGCTACGGTGCGGGCTTGCTCGTCGATCACCCACACCTGGGTGTGGCCGTCGCGTTCCTGCAAAGCGCGCACGGGCACTTCGCCACGGAGCGCGACTTGCCGGGTGACCGTTACGCTGATCGCCGTACCCAGCCGCAGCGCGGGGGGCGTGTCGGTCAGGCTCAAGCGCACCTGGCGGGTGCGTGTGGTGCTGTTGGCCTGGGGTTCTATCTCACGCAAGCTGGCATGGGTGCCCACGTCGGGGGCGAGTTGAGCCTGAACGTAGAAGTCCACGTCCGGCGGCAACTGCTCAGCCACCGACTCCGGCAGGTCGATCACGGCCTCTTTCACATCGGGCCGGGCCAGGGTAACCACTTCCTGCCCGGCGGCCACTACTTGCCCCGCCTCAGCGCTCAAGCCGGTGACCACAGCATCGTGGTCGGCGCGCAGCTCGCTGTAACTGAGCTGATCCTGCGCCTGGCTCGCGGCGGCCTTGGCCTGCTCCAGCGATGCGCGGGAGGTTTTCAGGTCGGCGGTGGCGCGGTCCAACAGCGCCGTGGAACCCACGCCCCGATCATACAACTCTTGCTGGCGACGGCTGTTAGCCTGGGCATTAATCCATTGGGCTTCTACGCGGCTCAGGTCGCCCTGGCGCGAGCGCAGTTGGTTTTGTTGGTCGATAGGGTCCAGCACGGCCAACAGGTCGCCCTGCTTGACCTCGCTGCCTACGTCTACCAGGCGCTGGGCAATACGTCCATTCACCCTAAAGCCCAGGGTGCTCTGGTAGCGGGGCTCGATGTTGCCGGCAAAGCGCCCGAGGGCTTGCCGATCCACGGCCACCACCGGGGCAGCCAGCACTGGGCGCACGGGTTCAGGTGGTGGCGCGTCGTCGGAGCAACCGGTCAACAACAATAAGGGAAGGGCCCGCCACAGTTTCATTGTGCTGCCTCCTGGGCCACTTCTACCTGCATATCCGGGTGCAACAGTTGCCCGCCAGCCACTACCACCTGGTCGCCATCGGCCAACCCGTCGATGATCACCACCTTGGCAGTGAGATAGCGGCCCACCGTGACCTTATGCAGGCTCACCGTATCGCCCTTGAGCAACCACACCGCAGGGTCGTGGACAGCTTTGGTGAGGGCCGACCACGGCAGCTCGACCGCAGGTTTTGCAGGGGCCTCCAGCACGCCGCTGACTACCGAGCCCAAGCGCATACGCGGCGGCAGGGCGTCCAGGGCAACCTTAACCTGTAGGGTGCCGGTTTGCGCGGACACCGTGGGGGTGACCTCGCGCACCTTGCCTTGCACCGCAACGCTTGGGTCTTCGAGCAAACGTACGGTAATGGGCGCGCCGCCAGTTGGCTGCACGAACAGCCCTTCAAACACGTTGAACACCGCGTCCCGCTGCCCATCCCGGGCGAGGTCGAACATGGGCTGGGTAGCCTGCACCACCTGGCCCACCTCCGCCTGGCGCGCGGTGATCACACCGGGGGCATCGGCCACAAGGTCGGTATAGCCCAACTGTTCTCGAGCGTTGGCCAACTGCGCGCGGGCGGCCGCCAGGGCGCTTTGGCTGCTGCGCAGGCTTGCCTGGGCGTTGTCATACTCGCTCCGGCTGGTATAGCCCTTGGGCAATAGCTTGGCCTGACGGTCGAACGCCGCGCTGGCCTGGGCCACGCGGGCTTGCTCGGCCGCTACCGCCGCCGTGGCCGAATCCACATTGATCTGTAGGTCCTTAGGGTCGAGGCGGGCCAGCACTTGGCGTGGCGTCACGCGGTCGCCTACATCCACCTTACGCTCGATGATTTTCCCGCCCACCCGAAACGACAGTTGCGTTTGCACCCGCGCTTGCACGTCGCCAGTGACTTCCACGGTGGGCGCAAAGGCCTTGGCCTGCACCTTCTGTACGCTCACCCGCGGCCGCTCAGGCTGCGGCGCTGGTTTTTCACCACAACCACACAATATTGCCAGCAGCACACAGGCCGCTCCCCTTCCCCACGCGCGCGTCATGCACACTCCCTTTTGCACGGTTAACACCATGGATGCGACTGTAACCGATTGTGAGAGTGCCGATAGCAGGAAGGCGCGCTTTTAACGCGTTAACGGAGGGGGGTTTGGAATTCAGCGAACGACCAAGGCGGGAAGCCCTGGTTGGCGCTAGGTTTTGTACACTTACAAAACCTAGCGCCAAGGGGCTAACGTCAGAAAGAGCTGTAGGCCTGGTTCGCCAGCCTTGCTGGCTCCTACGCTGACATCGGCGGAGGCACGATCGCTGTAGGCGCTTAGAAGGCTGGCAATACCGCGCCGTTATACTTCTTCTCGATAAAGGCCTTCACTTCCGGGGAGGTCAGGGCCTTGGCGAGCTTCTGGATGGCATCGCTGTTCTTGTTGTCTGGGCGCGCAACCAAGTAGTTCACGTATGGGGAGTCTTTGTCTTCGATCACCAGTGCATCTTTGGCAGGGTTCAAGCCTGCTTCCAGGGCGTAGTTGGTGTTGATCATGTCAAGGTCTACCTGGTCCAGCACGCGGGGCAGCATGGCCGATTCCAGCTCTTTGAACTTGAGGTTCTTAGGGTTGCTGGCGATATCTTTAGGCGTGGCCAAGGCATTGCTTGGGTCTTTCAGAGTCAGTATGCCGTTCTTCTGCAACAGGATCAGCGCGCGGCCACTGTTGCTGCCCTCGTTCGGGATTGCCACGGTGGCGCCATCCTTGAGCTCGGACAGGTTCTTGATTTTCTTGGAGTAGCCGCCGAAGGGCTCCACATGAACGCCGATTACGGTTTCCAGGTGGGTGCCTTTGCCTTCGTTGAAACTCTTCAGGTAAGGCAGGGTTTGGAAGTAGTTAGCGTCCAGGCGCTTTTGGTCCACCTGCACGTTGGGCTGAACGTAGTCGGTGAAGACTTTTACTTCAAGCTCCACGCCTTCTTTGGCCAAAATCGGCTTGACCAGCTCAAGAATCTCCGCGTGAGGAATCGGGGTAGCGGCTACTACCAGTTTTTCAGCAGCCTGAGCGAAACCGGCAACAGAGAGCGCGGCGGCGAACGCCGTGAACAGAAACGCTTTTTTCATGAGTGGTCCTTAATGTTCAATGTGCCAGCAGGTTGGCATGCCGGGGACAATACTCAATTCCCTTATGCCAATGAAATATCTTTTTTACAGCTGCTTATAATTTTTTTCGAGCAAAGGTGTGTAACGGGCTATAAGCGCTACCGCTGCTCGCTGTGTTTCAGCATTGCTCGCGCCTAGGCACAACGCCAGTTGCCGCTCCAAGGCCGCGATAGGGTCAGCTACCCCGGCCTGATTGAGGTGCAATGGAAGAATGTCTTTACCCGTGCCGTTTTCTCCCTGGATCAGCACCGGCAATGTAGTGGACGCCAATGCGTCCATGCGCCCGCGCAACGCTTGGGAGCGCGGGTCAGCGAATACAAGCGCCTTGGCGCGGATGCTCAAGGGGCTGCGGTCCCCGTCGGGGAAGGTCAGAAAGGCTTGGGCTGAAGGGAAATGACTGCTCATGGCTAAATTCGCTGGGCTCTTAACACAACAGGCCATCAGGCGCGGCGAAGCACGCCTCGCTGGGCAAGGCTTTGCAGGCGATACAGGTAGGCAAAGCCCTGCTCCCACTGGTGATGCCCGGACTTCACGTTGATATGGCCCGCGCCGGCAAGAATCCCCGCCTCGGCGCCCCAGTTCCGGGCCATTTCCAAGGCGCGAGGCACGGTTACAGCAGGGTCGTTATCGGACGCCACCACTTGGCTGGGAAAGAGCAAGGGCGCACGGGGCACTGGCGCGAAGTTGGCAAGCGCGGCTGGCCGATTGGGGCGTTCGACATCGGCGGGGGCCACCAGCAAGGCGCCTTGAATACGGCGCAGCAATTGCGCGGGGGCTTGTGCGGCCCAATGGGCGACTGTGATGCAGCCAAGGCTATGGGCGATGACCACCGTAGGCGCGCTTGAGCTGGCAATGGCATGGTCCAGCGCGGCTACCCAGGCTTCGCGGGTCGGGTTCATCCAATCTGCCTGCTCCAGCCAATGGCTGTTGGGCAGGTTGGCATGCCAGTGTTGCTGCCAATGTTCAGAAGGTGAGCCCTGCCAGCCAGGGACAATCAAGTAGCGAATGGAATCTGTGCGCATGGCGGCTTCTCCTGCCCAGTGTACGTGCATGGGCAAAGTATAAAGGCCGGTCATAGCGAGGTTAAGGAATAAGAGGCTATTGATTAATAACTTCTGGAGCTATGCCGCAAGGTGCGCCCCGCCTGCGAAACGCTAGCGGGGCATGGCCCGGCCTAGAACCCTTTAGGCCTGAAGAACAAGGTATCGCCCTTGCTCAACCCGGTAAGGCTGTCATGGTCCTTTACCACTTCGGCCTCGATCAGCTCATCCTGGCCCTCTACCTTAAGGGTAATGCGCGTGGTAGCACCCAACGGGCGAATGTCCCGCACCTGCGCCGCATGATGCGCCTCCACTTCGGCCCGGGAGAGGGACACTTCGTGAGGGCGGAATTGCAGCGGTTGGTCGCCCCCTAGGTGCAAGCGGTTGGAGTCCCCCAGAAAGTGGTACACAAAGTCGCTGGCGGGGTGCTCGTACACCTCCCCTGGCGAGCCGATCTGTTCGATCACGCCTTTGTTCATCACCACGATGCGGTCCGCCACTTCCATGGCTTCTTCCTGGTCATGGGTCACGAATACCGAGGTCAGGTTGATGTCCTCATGCAAGCGCGCCAGCCAGCGCCGCAGCTCTTTACGTACCTTGGCATCGAGGGCGCCGAAGGGTTCGTCCAGCAGCAGCACCTTAGGCTCCACCGCCAGGGCCCGCGCCAAGGCGATGCGCTGGCGCTGGCCGCCGGAGAGTTGCTCCGGGTAGCGATCCGCTAGCCAGTCCAACTGCACCATGTTCAACAACTCATGGACTTTGGTGGCGATGGTGGTTTCGTTGGGGCGTTGGCTACGGGGCTTCATCCGCAAGCCGAAGGCCACGTTATCGAACACGCTCATATGCCGGAACAGCGCGTAGTGCTGGAAAACAAAGCCTACGTTGCGGTCCCGCACATCGTGCCCGGAGACGTCCTCGCCATGGAACACAATGTTGCCCTGGTCGGGGGTTTCCAGCCCGGCAATGATGCGCAGCAGCGTGGTTTTGCCACACCCGGAAGGCCCCAGCAGGGCGACCAGCTCGCCGCTGCGGATGTCCAGGTCGATGCTGTTCAGCGCTTGGAATTGGTTGAAACGCTTGCTGACATTGCGAACTTCGATCGACATGAATTATTCCTCCGCGGCGCTATGGCGCAAGCGGTCAAGACGGCTTTCGCTCCACTGCTTGAGCAGCAGAATGAACAAGGCAAGGGCTAGCAACAGGCTTGCCACGCTAAAGGCAGCCACGTGGTTGTATTCGTTGTAAAGAATTTCCACGTGCAGCGGCAGGGTGTTGGTCACGCCACGAATATGCCCCGACACCACTGACACGGCGCCGAATTCCCCCATGGCCCGGGCGGTGCATAGCACCACGCCATAGGTCAGGCCCCATTTGATGTTGGGCAGGGTCACGTGCCAGAACATCTGCCAGCCATTGGCGCCCAGCAAGCGCGCGGCTTCTTCTTCCTGCGTGCCCTGCTCCTGCATCAGCGGAATCAACTCGCGGGCCACGAAGGGAACGGTCACGAAGATGGTCGCCAGCACGATGCCCGGCAGGGCAAAGACGATCTGCACGTCGTGGTCGGACAGCCAAGGGCCGAACACCCCCCGCGCGCCGAACATCAGCACATACACCAGGCCCGCGATCACTGGGGATACCGAGAACGGCAAGTCGATCAGGGTAATCAGCAGGCTTTTGCCCCGGAACTCATATTTGCTGGCGCACCAGGCCGCGCTCACACCGAACACCAGGTTCAAGGGCACGGAAATGGCCACCGCCAGCACCGTGAGTTTGAGCGCGCTCAAGGCGTCCGGCTCCAGGATGGCGGTGAAGAAGGTGCCCACCCCGGCCTTGAACGCTTGGGACACCACGATAAATAACGGCAACAGCAAAAACAGCGCAAAGATCACCCACGCCAGCGTGATCAATACCCAGCGGGCGCCTGAGCTGCCACGGCGCGCGGCATTGGCCGCCTGCGCGGCCGAAACGGTCGAACTGGACATGCGGCCTCCTTAAGGGGTTTCGATGCGGCGCTGAAGCAGGTTGATCAGCAGCAACAAGATGAACGACACCACCAGCATCAACACGCCAATGGCCGTAGCCCCGGCATAGTCGTACTGGTCCAGCTTGACCATGATCAGCAGCGGCAGGATTTCGGTTTTCATCGGCATGTTGCCGGCAATGAAAATTACCGAGCCGTATTCCCCTACCCCTCGGGCGAAGGCCAGGGCAAAGCCGGTGAGCCAGGCAGGCAGCAGCGCCGGCGCCAGAATATGCCGAAACACCTGCCAAGGGCGGGCGCCCAGGCACGCGGCGGCTTCTTCTACTTCACGGGGAATGTCCGCCAGTACCGGCTGCACCGTGCGCACCACGAACGGCAGGGTCACGAAGGTCAATGCCAGGGTAATACCCAAGGGGGTATAGGCGATCTTGAAGCCCAGCTCGGTGGCGAACTGGCCGACCAGGCCCGCTGGCGCGTAAAGCGCAGTCAGGGCGATGCCGGCAACGGCCGTGGGCAAGGCAAACGGCAGGTCGATCATGGCGTCGATGATGCGCCGACCGGGGAAGCTGTAGCGCACCAGCACCCAGGCCAGCAGGGTACCGATCACGCCATTGAGCACCGCGGCGTAGAGGGCGGTGCCGAAGCTCAGCTTGAGCGCCGCGATCACCCGGGGCGCGGTGATGATCACCCAGAGCTGCTCAGCACTAAGCTGCGCGGCGTTGACGAACATGGCGACCAGAGGTATCAGCACGATCAGGCTGAGGTACACCAAGGTGTAGCCTAGCGTCAGCCCGAAGCCGGGTATGACGGGGGAAATACGGCGCGACATAGCGGTCCTTGTGTAAACGAGCAAGGCCCGAAATGCTCCGGGCCTGGTCAAGCCAAGCGTTACTGGGCCTGGTAGATCTGGTCGAAGATCCCGCCATCATTGAAGAACTTCGGTTGGGCAGTTTTCCAGCCGCCGAAATCTTTGTCGATAGTCACCAGGTTCAGCTGCGGGAAGGTCCCCTGGTATTTCTTCGCCACCTCGGCATCACGCGGGCGGTAGAAGTTTTTAGCGGCAATTTCTTGGCCTGCCGGGCTATACAGGTGCTTGAGGTACGCGGTGGCCACCTCGGTGTTGCCTTTTTTCTCGGCGTTTTTGTCCACCACGGCAACCGGTGGTTCGGCGAGGATGGACAACGAAGGGGTAACGATTTCGAACTTGTCCGCGCCGCCCTCTTCTTTGAGCGCCAGGTGGGCTTCGTTTTCCCAAGCCAGCAGCACGTCACCCTGGCCGTTGTTAACAAAGGTAATGGTCGAGCCACGGGCGCCGGTATCCAGTACGGGCACGTGCTTGAACAGCTCCCTCACATAGGCCTTGGCTTTGGCTTCATCGCCATTGTTGGCCTTCAAGCCGTAGGCGTAGGCCGCCAGGAAATTCCAGCGGGCGCCGCCGGAGGTTTTGGGGTTGGGGGTAATGACCGACACGCCGTCTTTTACCAGGTCGCCCCAATCCTTGATGCCCTTAGGGTTGCCCTTGCGCACCAGGAACACAATGGTAGAGGTGTAAGGGGTGCTGGCCTCCGGCAGGCGCTGTTGCCAGTCGGTGGGCAGCAACTTGCCCAGGTTGGCGATCTCGTCAATGTCCCCAGCCAGCGCCAGCGTGACCACATCCGCGCGCAGCCCATCGATCACTGACCGGCCCTGCTTGCCTGAACCGCCGTGGGATTGCTGTACTTTCACTGTGTCGCCTGGGTGGCTTTGCTTCCAGAAGCCAGCGAACTCTGTGTTGTACTCTTGATACAGCTCCCGAGTAGGGTCGTACGAGACATTGAGCAGTTCGTAATCCTTGGCGACGGCAGAACCTGCGAAGACAACGGCGGCGATGGCTGCCAACGCATAACGGCGGGTGGGCATGGTAGGGCTCCTGATGGCGGCTGATCTGGTTTAGTGTGCGTTTACAAGGCGCAGGCACCGCTCCCCCGAACAGTACCTGTGCCCCCCCCGGTGGCCCGGTTGGGGAACGCTCAGTCAGTTAGGCTTGGCGCCCGGCTGCTGCAAACGGAATTTCTCTTTACGCTCGATCTGTACAACCTGGGCGTTGTGAACGGTTATCTCCACCGCGCCGAAACGCAGGTCGCGCAGCGCGCTTTGAATTTCCCGAAGGATCGCGGCTTCGTCCTGCCCGTCGACGCTACGCAGCGGTGCGTTCATGGTTCGCTCCTGTGAAATGGACTGCCTGGCCTCATACCAAGCCTGTTGCCACTATACGAGGGTGGTTTTATTCGCAAAAATAATATTTAAGAATTTTTATAGCTCATAAAAGCATAAGCGAAGGTTGGCCACTATTGCGCCTACACAACTGCTTACCATTTAGTCGGGTCGTGGTCGCAAATGCCTACTGCTCAGCTCAAGTAACCGATAAATTCGAGCGGCACTCTCCATTGATTGAGGCTTCACGCCTATGTGGCACAACGGTTTGCTTGACCTTACCCCTTGGCAATTGGTAGGCGTTACCTTGGTGATGACCCACATCACCATCATCGGCGTTACGGTGTACTTGCACCGTTACTCCGCTCATCGCTCGCTGGAACTCAACGCCGGGCTCAAACACTTCTTCCGCTTCTGGCTGTGGCTTACCACCGGCCAGAACACCCGCGAGTGGACCGCGATCCACCGTAAGCACCATGCCAAATGCGAAACCGTCGACGACCCTCACAGCCCAGTGGTCAAGGGCTTGGGTACGGTTTTGCGTACTGGTGCCGAGCTGTATCAGGCCGAGGCGAAAAACCCGGAAACCCTGCGTATCTACGGTAAGAACTGCCCGGACGACTGGATCGAGCGCAACCTGTACAGCCGCTTCACCTTCGGCGGCGTGGCGCTGATGGCCGTGATCGACCTGCTGCTGTTCGGCGCGCTAGGGATCACCGTTTGGGCTGTACAGATGATGTGGATACCCGTGTGGGCCGCCGGTGTAGTCAATGGCTTGGGGCACGCGGTGGGTTACCGTAACTTCGAGTGCCGAGACGCGGCTACCAACCTGGTGCCTTGGGGCATCGTGATCGGTGGGGAAGAACTGCACAACAATCACCACACCTACCCCAACTCGGCCAAACTGTCCGTTCACCCCTGGGAGTTCGACATAGGCTGGCTGTGGATACGCCTGTTCAGCACCTTGAAGCTGGCCAAGGTCAACCGCGTGGCGCCTATCGCCCACCGCGTACCCGGCAAAGGCTCGCTGGACATGGACACCGCCATGGCCATCCTCAATAACCGTTTTCAAATCATGGCCCAGTACCGCAAGCAAGTGATCGCGCCCTCGGTAAAACTGGAGCTGGCCCGGGTGGACCACTCCCTGCGGTATCGGCTGCGGCGGGCCAAGGGGCTGCTGTCACGCGAGCCTAGCCTGCTGCAAGAACGCCATCAGGCCCGTATCGATAGCATGCTGGAAACCAGCCAAGCCCTGAAAGTGATTTACGAAAAACGCTTGGCCCTGCAGCAAATCTGGGCGCGCACTAGCTCCAATGGTCATGATATGCTCGCCGCCATAAAGGACTGGATCCATGAGGCAGAAGCGAGTGGCATTCAAGGTTTGCGGGACTTCGCCAGTGGGCTTAAAACCTACTCGCTACGCCCCGTCACTGCCTGACTAGCCCGCCGCGGCCACGGCGCCGGAGGGAACTCCAAAGGCGCCCAGTGGTCTGAGGCACATACTCGCTGTTGCAGCGGGCCATGTCATGGCCACCCTCCGGTAAGCCATTCCTCGCCGTGTTCCACAAGAAGCCGTGATGATGGCCAACACTCAAACGCCCCCTACCTCCCTCGAACAAGCCCCTGAACTCGCGCAGACCTTGCTCGCGCTTATGCATGCCCAAGGCGAAGTAGCACGCCTTAAAGAGCGAGAAGAGCTTTTTAGTGCCTTGCTGGTCAGTGTGAATGCCGTGCTGTGGGCATTCGATTGGGAAACCCAGCAAATGATTTATGTCAGCCCAGCCTATGAGCGCATCTTTGGTCGCTCGGCGGGGCTGTTGCTGGCCGACTTCAACGAATGGCGCGATAGCATTTACCCGGACGACCTGGATTACGCCGAGCGCAGCCGGGCCGAAGTGCTGGAAAAGGGCTCTATCGAGGATCGGGAATACCGCATCATCCGCGCCGATGGGCAGATCCGCTGGTTGAGCGACAAGTGTTTTATCAGCCACCAGCCCGAGGCTGGGCAGCGCGTGATCGTGGTAGGCATTGCCGAAGACATCACCGAGAAAAAACACTTGGAAGATGAGCTGCAACGCCTGGCCACCACCGACGTACTCACCCAGAGCAGCAACCGTCGACACTTCTTCGATTGCGCCCACCGGGAGTTCGAGCAGTCCAGGCTTAACGACACCCCCCTGGCTTTCCTGTTGCTGGACATTGATGACTTCAAGATGATCAACGACACCTATGGCCACCAGGACGGTGACCTGGTGTTGCAGCGCATCGCTGAAAGCGGCAAGGCCGCGCTCCGGCGTGGGGACCTGTTCGGGCGTATCGGCGGGGAAGAGTTCGCCGCGGTATTCCCAGGGTGCGCCCCTGACATGGCCCGGCAGATCGCCGAGCGCCTGCAACGGGAAGTGCAGCGCCTGAGTTTCACCAGCGGTGGCAAAACCTACGGTATTACCGTTAGCCAGGGGTTAACCAACCTCAAGGAAGACGACGAAGCCTTGGACAACCTGTATTCCAGGGCCGATGCGGCCATGTACCAAGCCAAACGCCAGGGCAAGAACCAGATCATTATGTCCTAAGGTAGGTTCGCCAACTTTCGTTGGCTCCTCCAGCGATTGTGCATACATCTACCATCAACGTAGGAGCCAGCCAAGCTGGCGAACCAGGCCTACCGCGCCTGCCGATAAGGGTTCCTGTCCCCTTTCGCCAACTTACGTTGGCTCCTACAGCGATTGTGCATACACCTACCATCAACGTAGGAGCCAGCCAAGCTGGCGAACCAGGGCTTACAACTCAGCGAAACACGCTTCCAGAATGTTCAGGCCCTGCTCCAGCACGTCATCCGGCGCGGTTAGCGGCACCAGGATGCGCAGCACATTGCCGTAAGTACCACAGGACAGCAGGATCAAGCCCTTCTCACGCGCCTTGGCCACCACCTGAGACACCGCAGCAGCATTCGGCTTATGGCTATCGCCATCTTCGAACAGCTCCACCGCGATCATCGCGCCCAAGCCGCGCACGTCACCGATGACCGGGTACTTGGCTTGAATATCCCGCAGGCGGGAGGTCAAGCGTTCAGCCACGCCCTGGCAACGCTGCAGCAGCTTTTCTTCGTCGAACACCTCCATCACCGCTAAGGCAGCCGCGCAGCCCAGCGGGCTACCCGCGTAGGTGCCGCCCAGGCCGCCTGGCGCGATGGCGTCCATGATCTCAGCCTTGCCGCACACACCAGCCAGGGGGAAGCCGCCAGCGATGGATTTGGCAAAGGTGGTTAGGTCTGGGGTAACGCCCATCTGCTCCATGGCGAAGAAGGTGCCGGTACGGCCAGCGCCGGTCTGCACTTCATCGGCAATCAACAAAATGCCGTGCTGGTCACACAGGGCACGCAGCCGCTGCATAAAGTCTTTAGGCGCAACGTAGAAGCCGCCCTCACCCTGCACCGGCTCGATAATGATCGCGGCAATGTCACGCGGCTCGGCATCGTTCTTGAAAATCCGCTCGATGCTGGCAATGGCGTCATCAGTGCTTATGCCGTGCAGCTCGCACGGGAATTGCGCGCGGAAGATACCGCCGGGCATCAGGCCCATGCCTGCGGAGTACGGCACAACCTTACCGGTCAGGCCCAGGGTCATCATGGTGCGGCCATGGTAGCCGCCGGTGAAGGCGATCACGCCAGCGCGGCCAGTAGCGGCGCGGGCGATCTTCACGGCGTTCTCAACGGCTTCGGAGCCAGTAGTCACCAGCAGGGTTTTCTTGGCGAAGTCGCCTGGTACCTTGGCGTTGATTTTTTCGCACAGCTCAACGTAGGGCTCATACGCCAGCACCTGGAAGCAGGTGTGGGTCAGTTTGTGGAGCTGCGCTTCCACCGCCGCAACAATCTTCGGGTGCAGGTGGCCGGTATTGAGCACCGCTATACCGCCAGCGAAGTCAATGAACTCGCGGCCTTCTACGTCGGTGACAGTGGAGTTTTTCGCGTGGTCGGCGAAGATCGGGTGGATCTGCCCAACACCACGGGGAACAGCGGCCATGCGCCGCTGCATCAGGGATTCGTTGGTCTTGCTCATGGAGGCTCCTTATTCGCCGCTCATCGTCGGCGCTAATCAGGAAAAAGGGGTGGGAGCCGCTGGGCAGCATACGATGATCGACTGCCCAGCCCTACCAGCACCCAGGTTGTAGCTGCCGGTGCTTAGATGCTCAGGCAGAGGTATTTGATTTCCAGGTAGTCTTCGATGCCGTACTTGGAGCCTTCACGCCCCAGGCCCGACGCCTTGACCCCACCAAAAGGCGCGACCTCGTTGGAGATCAGCCCGGTGTTGATGCCCACCATGCCGTATTCCAGGGCTTCGGCTACGCGGAACACACGGCTAAGGTCTTGAGCGTAGAAGTACGACGCCAGGCCGAACTCGGTATCGTTAGCGGCTGCGATCACTTCAGCTTCGTCCTTGAAACGGAACAGCGGCGCCAGTGGGCCGAAGGTCTCTTCCTTGGCCACGGCGGCGTTAGCCGGCACGTTCAGCAGCACGGTAGGCTGGAAGAAGTTGCCTTCCATCTGCTCACCACCGGTCAACACGCTGGCGCCCTTACTCACCGCGTCCGCAATGTGCTCCTTAACCTTGGCCACGGCTTTCTCATCGATCATTGGGCCCGTGGTGGTGCCCTCTTCCAGGCCATTACCGATCTTCAGCTTGGCCACGGCCGCCTTAAGCTTCTCGGCAAAGGCGTCGTACACGCCATCCTGAACGTAGAGGCGGTTAGCGCACACGCAGGTTTGGCCGTTGTTGCGGTATTTGGAAATCATCGCGCCTTCGACGGCCTTATCCAGGTCTGCGTCGTCGAACACGATAAAGGGCGCGTTGCCACCCAACTCCAGGGATACCTTTTTGATGTCCTTGGCGCACTCGGCCATCAACTGGCGGCCAATGTCGGTGGAGCCGGTGAATGACAGCTTGCGCACGGTCGGGTTGCTGGTCAGCTCGCTACCCACTTCGCCGGCGCTGCCGGTGATCACGTTGAACACCCCCTTGGGGATGCCCGCGCGCTCAGCCAGCTCGGCCAAGGCCAAGGCCGAATACGGGGTTTGCGACGCAGGCTTGAGCACCATGGTGCAGCCCGCGGCCAAGGCCGGCCCAGCTTTACGGGTGATCATCGCCGCCGGGAAGTTCCAGGGCGTGATGGCTGCGGTGACGCCGATCGGCTGCTTGAGCACGATCAAACGCTTGTCTGGCTGATGGCCCGGGATCACGTCGCCGTACACCCGCTTGGCCTCTTCAGCGAACCACTCCAGGAAGGACGCTGCATAAGCGATCTCGCCCTTGGCCTCGGCCAGCGGCTTACCTTGCTCCAGGGTCATCAAGCGGCCTAGGTCGTCCTGGTTTTCCAGCATCAGCTCATACCAACGGCGCAGCTTGGCCCCACGCTCTTTAGCAGTGAGCGCGCGCCAGGCCGGCAGGGCACGGTCCGCCGCTTCAATGGCACGGCGGGTTTCAGCCTTGCCCATCTTCGGCACGTTGCCCAGCACTTCGCCCGTGGCGGGGTTATTCACGTTAATGGTTTGACCGCTGTCAGCGTTCGCCCAGGCACCATCGATGTAGGCCTGCTGGCGGAACAGTTGCACGTCTTTGAGTTGCATATCGGCTCCCTAAGCTGACCTCGCCGCAGCGAAGCCTAAGGTTGACTGAAGGCTGCCCAAGGGCTGGGCGTTTGAAATCTCAAACGCATCCTAGGATCTGGGGCCAAAAAGGACAATAGCCGTTCGAAAAAAAGAACAGCGGTGCGCATGGGGGTTGAGATTGCCCTCTGTGTGCATAGGACCGTACACACTCGCAAACGATGCGCGGCCGATCAGGATAGACGGCCACCGCCGACATGGGTATCATGGCGCCCGCGCTGCACTCGTAGCTCAGCTGGATAGAGTACTGCCCTCCGAAGGCAGGGGTCATGGGTTCGAATCCCGTCGAGTGCGCCATACAGATAAGGGCTTAGGTGAAAACCTAAGCCCTTTTTTTGTGCCCATCCCGTGCCTAGACCGTGCCCCGCCACCTCGCACGGTCGACGTCTTAAGTTTCCCTTTGAGTACTGGCCACGTGGGTTAGGATTTCAGTATGCGCGGGCGGCCGCTTTAGATAACGGGTGATATGTTAAATCGTGCTCACCAGAAAGCCCTGCCGGGGCAAGGCTTGCACGCCCACCAGCAAGGGGCTAGGCCAGAATCTCAATACCGTGCTTTTCCACGATACTTAGCAGCTTGAGCGCCATCCCACTAGGGCGCTTATCGCCGGCTTCCCACTGTTTGACTGTTGATGCGCTAGTGTTCAAGTACCGGGCAAAGATCGGCTGACTGACGTGGCTGCGTTTACGGATTTCCTTGATTTGCTCGGGCCTGATGTCTGCCACCTCGGCAATGCAGGATTCATCGAATTGGCGCATGGTCGCCTTGTCGATGGCGCCAATGGCTAACAGTGCATTGGCTGAGCTGTGAATTGACTCGAAAGCGTCGCTTTTGAATTTTTTAGCCATTACAGATCTCCGCGAAGTCTTTTCGCTTCAATAGAAGCTGGATTTGATCGTTGCTCAAGCCTTCATAGGCCTTGGCAAGCTTCTTGAACCCGTCCAGCTCCTTTTTACTGATATTACCCAGGTCACTTTTAGCAAAGAGAAACTGATACACCCAGTAGTCGCCACCCTTTGCCAAAATGATCGATCGATGAAGGTTTTCATTGAGACGTTTTTTCCAAACGCCCCCACCCAAATCGACCGCCTGCCCCTTCATCACTTCCTGCATCGCTTCGCACAGATCGGCATCAGGGATTTGGGCCTTCTTTGCTGCGGCAACAAAGATTTTCGTTTTGAACACCCTGATTGGCATAGACTCTCCTAGTGGGAAAAATGTACCACTTAGTGGTATAGATGTCAAAGGCGTCTAGGCTGACGCTCGGGGCGCAGCCTCAGCACAAAGAGAGGGCGCGCACCTACAGGGCATGGGCATCCAGTCGGCCATGGATGTCGCCAAAGCCAACCCTGTGACCTTGAGAGCCAAATTCAGCGTGGTCCTTGAACGCACGGCCCGCGAGCTGGCCGGTGTGTCGTGTATGGAGCTGGACGAGCCCGACCCACCCAAGTAGGAGATTTGCTGTAGCCGCATGTTTGGTAAGGGGACGATAGAGAAAACGGAAAAAATCGTACGCTAAGCATTCGGCCTGTCAGGTTAGGCCTATAGAGGGTGACGCGAAAGCGTCAGAAAATGCATAAACCGACCATAATGTGATGCTAAGGAGTGATCTGCCTGACGCCTAATTAAGGTGTACTCCAATTAGACACGGCCCAGGGCGTAAGGGATTGCCTTACTATCGCAACGCTTAACGTACGATTTTTTCCGTTTTCTGCGGGATCCCCTAGAACGACTTCTAGAGTCGGCTGGAGTACATCGTGTATGGCCCTCCGTATGATGGTGAGCTGCTCCTGTGAAAATTCAGCCTAAGCCGGGTGCGGTGGTTTGAGGAAAGCCTAGAGATGGGCATTCGTGGTGCCGCCCATTGAATGGCTCGGTGCGAAAATCGTAACCTTCTACACAAGCGCTCTATTGGACTATGATCTGCTGCAAATTAAATGGGCTGGAATCTTCCGCTTCGTATTGATGCTCTCCTGAAATAGGATTTTCTTGGGGTCTCACCTGGTATGCCTATCAGCCTCACGCCCGGCAAAACAAAATCATGTAATTTTTCAGAATGGTCTATGTAGTGGTCAACAATTCCCGGACACAGAATTAAGTTTTTCTTCTGCTACAGCCGGCGGTACGAAGCCGTTGTGCTG